>SFVI01000005.1 GCA_004560305.1 bacterium
ATGGACAGACCTCTGGTGCACCAGTTGTCGTGCCAACGGCACAGCTGGGTAGCTACGTCTGGAAGAGATAAACGCTGAAGGCATCTAAGCGTGAAACTCACCCTAAGATAAGATCTCCCATCCATTATGGAGTAAGGGTCGAAGAAGACTACTTCGTTGATAGGCCAGCGGTGTAAGCACAGTAATGTGTTCAGCCTACTGGTACTAATAACCCGAGGGCTTGACCTACATTTATGCAGGCATGAGCCTTGCTCTCCTCTGTTTAGTTTTCAGGGTACAGTCCTGAATAGTTGGTGTTTTTAACGGTGAGGGTCCACCTGTTCCCATTCCGAACACAGAAGTTAAGCTCACCAGTGCCGACAATACTTGTCTGGAGACCGCTGAAGATCAGCGGCTCTTTTTTCGTAAAGTTTTTTACCATGACGTGTAAACTTGCGAATTAAAAATGGAGGATTGGTTATGGAACAAAAGAGGGCTTTTACAGCGATGGACTCCACCCTTCAGGTGTTTGTCAGTATTTTGCTTCGCTTTCTCATTGTTGGTCTTGCTGTTACGAGACTGCTCTATCTTTTCGCCCATGGCATCAGCGATTTTGCTGCCGCTGGAATCTGTGTTGCGATATTTTTTCTGATTGAGTTCTTTTGCCGACGTTTAGGTTTTAGTTTTACCAAAATAAACCTGTTGCTCTTTATTGTGGCATCCGTTTTTTCCTTTTCTTTTTTATTGGAGCCGGGGAGAAATATCGTTTGGTTTTTCATTGCATTTTTTGTTCGTTTGCTTTTCTCGAAATTGTTGGAGCTTGGGCCGAACAAGCACTGCAACATAGCCGCTTCCTTTACGGCAATTTTTTTCGCACTCTTTATCTTTATTGGATACCAACTCAAGTTTTGCGGGAGATTTGAGTTTATCTATGCCAACTCTTGGGAAGAATTCAGACTCCATGAGTGTTTCCTCTATTTGTTTCGATTCACTGGTTTATTTTCTTTTTTTTATGCGGTGCTGCGTATTCTATTTTCCTATGTATCTGACGACGAAAACATAAGCAAGAGCCACAATTTCCCTCCCTTTGCGCATCCTTTTCGCCGTTTTTGCCTCTATTCTCTGCTGTTTATGGCTTTGTGGCTCCCGATTTTTATCGCCTATTATCCGGGAATTTATCATCCAGATTCATTTGGCTCGATCAGTGAGCAGCTTGGGGATAGTGCTTTGAGCAATCATAATCCCATCATTTATCAACTGTTGATTGGATTTTGCCTTAGTATAGGACGGGCCATGCAATCAATGAGGTTCGGTCTGGGTCTTTATTCTTTGATTCAGATGCTGATTCAGGCGATGACTTTTGCAGCTGTAATTGTATATATGCAGAAGAGGCGATTCGCTCCTGCCTTGATTTGGTCACTGGTTGTATTCTTCGCTATAAATGTTGTGATTTCTTTTTACAGCGTATATATGGTCAAGGATGTAATATTTGGTGCCATCACTTTGCTGCTGGTTTTAGCGTTGACAGAGGAGGTGAACCAAATCCGGGAGAATAGAGATGTTAAAAGGGGGAGTTTACCTGGCCTTATTATTCTGGCTTTTCTCTTTTCTGTCTGGCGGAATAATGGGATGTATGCGTTCCTGTTCGGCTTCCTTCTCTTTTCTCTTATCAACCGAAAAAGGTGGAAGCGATATCTTGTCACGCTCGTAGCTGTGCTGCTTCTTATTGCTGGCTACAAATATCTGATTTTCAATATTTTGGAAGCGGAGAAATCCAGAACAGCAGAAGCATTATCGGTTCCGCTACAGCAGATTGCCAGAACAATGAAGTTGTATGGCGAGGAAGAGCTATCAAGTGATGAAGTGCAGATCCTGCGGGAAGTATTCCCCGAAATTGAGGGTTTGGGCTCTCTTTACAAATCACATATTTCCGACCCGGTAAAAGCAATCGGTGTATTTGAATCTGAGGTTTTTGACGGCGATCCGGCGCGTTATGCCAATGCGTGGATGAAGCTGGGGCTCCGGCATCCCAGAACATACATTGACGCGTTACTTTTGCAGTGCTATGGCTATTTCTACCCCGATCTGGATGTTGGGGGTATCCTCGAATATCTGCCCAATTACTATCTCGATGAGCCTTGGAGCGAGCAATTCAGCGCGCTGCGAAGCCGCGTATATAACACATATGGAAGCTTTACCTCATTGCAGCCGACGGCAATCATTTACAGTATTGGTTTTGCAGGATGGGTTCTTCTCTTCAGCGCCGGCGTTTATTATGTGAAAGGCATTGGCCGTTTGGCAAGCCCACTGCTGCTCCTGCTGGGATATTGGCTGACCTTGCTTCTTTCCCCTGTTTTCTGCGAATTCCGATACGCGTACTGCCTGGTTCTGTGTGCGCCGGTTTCGCTGGCACTATCCCTTGGGGAACGCAGTGAACAAGAAAAGGTGAACACAGTAGTTGAGCACTCTGCATGAATTACTGGAGAGAAATTGACAAACAATAAAACCAGCTTTGTATACAGCTTTTTTCTTGACAAAAAGGGAAAAATAGGATAATTTAATAAAACAAAAGTTTTTTCAGGAGGAAAAGATTATGGCTAACAAATATGAAGGCACCAAAACCGAGAAAAACTTGTGGGAGGCCTTTGCAGGCGAGTCCCAGGCAAGAAATAAGTACACCTACTTTGCTTCCGTGGCAAAGAAGGCCGGCTTTGAGCAGATTGCTGAGCTGTTCCTGAAGACCGCCGAGAACGAGAAGGAGCATGCTAAGCTCTGGTTCAAGGAGCTGGGCCAGCTGGGCGATACCGCTGAGAACCTTCTCCATGCTGCTGAGGGCGAGAACTTCGAGTGGACCGATATGTATGACCGTATGGCCAAGGAGGCCGAGGAAGAGGGCTTTACGGCTCTTGCGGCCAAGTTCAGAGGCGTTGCTGCCATCGAGAAGTCCCATGAGGAGAGATACCGCGCCCTGCTAAACAACGTGGAGACCAAGAAGGTCTTTGAGAAGTGCGAGGTTCAGGTATGGGAGTGCCGCAACTGCGGTCACATCGTGGTTGGCACCAAGGCTCCTGAGATCTGCCCTGTCTGCGCCCATCCTCAGGCCTACTTTGAGGTTCGCAAGGAAAATTACTGATAATCGCTCTAAAAAATACAGGCCCGGAATTTTCGGGCCTGTATTTTTTTCGTGTTTTGGGAAACATTTTCAGTATCTTACCGTCATATTCAGTGAGGTGATAATCATGAAGAAAGCGGTATTGGCATTCATCTGTTCCATGATACTTATGGGTGGCTTTGGTGCTGTCACTCTGCCGGAAAAAGAAGAGCCTGCTGTAGAGCAGAACAGCTATGCCATGCTGAGCAATTTTGATACAGACAGTATGCCCAAAATCATTTATGTTGTATAACGGAAGAGGAAAACAATAATGATTGAAGACAGAAAATAGCCTGAGACCGGGATTTTGCGGTCTCAGGCTGAATTTTTATTTATGTTTCCTGGCATAGCTGAACATCCAGACCACGATGATCACCAGGGCGATGATGACCACCAGACCCAGGATGGCGTTGAAGGCGCCGGTGATGATGCTGGCCGCACCGGCGATCAGTTTTACCACCAAAACAACAACAAGGATGGCCAGCAGACACACCAGGACCACAGGCAGTATCTTTCCAAACTTCATATTTTCAGTCTCCTTTGCAGCGGCTTTGCGGCCGCTTTTTTATATCTTTGGACCAAGTCGGGCCAACACATCCATGAAATAAGCTGGAAGGTCCGTTTCCAGAAGAATATGCTCCCCGGTGCGGGGATGAACAAAGCGCAGCCGCCGGGCGTGGAGGCACTGTCCCTCCAGCCCTTTCTCCGGCGAGGGGGCGCCGTAAGTGAAATCCCCCAAAAGAGGGTGGCCGATGCTGGCCATGTGGACCCGGATCTGATGGGTGCGGCCGGTCTCCAGGCGGCAGAGAATGTGGGAGTAGCCCCGGTAGGAGGCCAGCAGCTGCCAGTGGGTGACGGCTGGTTTGGCGTTCTTCTCCGTGACGGCCATACGCTTGCGGTCGATGGGGTGGCGGCCTATGGGCTTATCGACGGTACCGCTGTCCTGCTTGAAATTGCCGCGGACAAGGGCCTCGTACTCCCGGCAAAGACTGTGATCCGCCAGCTGGGCTGAAAGCCCCTGGTGGGCAAAGTCGTTTTTGGCCACGATCAGCAGACCGGAGGTGTCCTTATCGATGCGATGGACGATGCCGGGCCGCCGCTGGCCGCCAATGCCGGAGAGACTATTCCCGCAGTGCCAGAGCAGGGCGTTGACCAGGGTCCCATCCGGGTGGCCGGGAGCAGGATGCACCACCAGACCACGGGCTTTGTTCACCACAATCAGGTCCTCGTCCTCGTAGACCACATCCAGGGGGATGTTCTGTGGAATCAGGGGCAGCTCCGCCGGCTCCGGCAGGATGACCTCATAGCCCTCCCCGGCAGAGCAGCGGAAGTTCTTTTTCAGCTCCCGCCCATTCAAGGTGACCATGCCCTGCTCCAGCAGCTTTTGGACCTGACTGCGGCTCAGAGAGGGCAGAGTGCGCGCGAGGAGAGCGTCGATCCGCTCGCCGCTCTCCTCCGCTGTGATACAAATATAGTTTTCGTCCATCCGTGTTGCTTATTTGAACTCGTTCAGGATGTCGTCCAGATCAAACTCCGTGCTGGCGGGTGCTGCCGGCTTGGGCTGCGGGGCGCTGGGCCTGGCTGCCGGCTCAACAGGCGCCGGGCTCTGGGGCGCGGCCTGCTGGGCAGGGCGCTGCACGGGGGGACGATAGGCGGGCTGCTGCGGTGCGGCAGGCCGGGCCTGGGGCTGGGCGGGAACATCCATGGCTCTGGCGGCGTAGCTGCCGGCGCGCTGGGCGTCCACCCTGGCATTGGCACGCTCCCACGCAGCAAAGGGATCGCTGCTGGCGGGTGCGGCCGGTCTGGCCTTGGGGGCCTGGGCCTGAGGAGCAGGTCTCACCGGCGCGGCAGGCTCCTTGGTCCTGGACTGGGCAGGACGGCTGGGACGCTGGCTGGCCTTGTATTCCTGGTATTCCTCCTCGTACTTGGCCTTCTTGCCCCGGCGGGGACGCTCCGCTTCTTCCTCGTCCTCCTTGTCATCGCGGCGGAAGCGGGCAAACAGGGGACGGCGCTTGGTGTCCCCGTCGTCTTCCTCCTCGTCTTCGTCTTCGTCGTAATCATCCTCGTCATCCTCATCCTTGTGGGGCTTCTCAAAGATGATGGCCAGGGCAAAGACGATAGCGAACACGGTGATGAAGATATCCGCCACGTTGAAAATGGCGAAGTTGAACAGCTCCACTTTGAACATATCCACCACATAACCGTAGATAACCCGGTCAATGCAGTTGGCGAAGCCGCCGGCAGCCACCATCACCAGACTCCACCGAGCCACGCGACCGGAGACAAAGTTGGTAGCCAGGGCCAGGATCACGGCGATACAGAACACCACAGTGACGATGATAAAGTAAATGCGGGCCCCGCCGCCGCTGAGCATACTGAAGGCGGCGCCGTCATTGGGGACATTGACAAGGCTGATCACACCGGGGATGAACTTGACAATGTCATAGCCCATAAGGGTGTTGGTGACCCAGTACTTCACTGCCTGGTCCAGGATGACGACCAGCAAAGCAACAATGGAATAAAGCATACGTTTCTCCTATCTATATGCCGGCGCAAAAACGCCGGTTTTTTTTGGACGCCGCCAAGGAGAGGCGGCGTCTCCGGTACGAGGGGGGAGGCTGATCCAGCTTCACGAAAACCGGGAAAGCGGAATGCAGCCGGCTTCAGCCGACGACGGCGGCGCAGCGGGGGCAAAGCCCGGTTTCCGGCTGGGCATCCACAGAATGCATCCAGCAGCGGGGGCACTTGACGCCGGGCGCTTCCTTGACAGCAATGTGCAGGCCAGGGTTATTGCTGCCCACGCCGGTGACGGCGGCATCGTCCTGCACCTCGTCCTCCGCGATGAGGCAGGAGGAGACGATGAACAGGTCACGCAGATCCATGTCGGAAATGGTTTCCACGGCCTCCTTGGCGGCCTGATCCTTCACGGTAAGGGTGACGGCGGCTTCCAGGGACTTGCCGATGCGCTTGGCACCGCGGGCAGCCTCCAGCACGCCGTTCACGTCGCCGCGGACGGAGATCAGAGTATCCCACTTGGCGAGCTCCTCCGCAGAGAGGGCATATTCGGTGAAGGGCTTGTTCATGGTGTTGAACACCACGTTGCGCACATCGTCACCCTCACGGTGGGGCATGGCCAGCCAGATCTCATCGCAGGTGAAGGCCAGGATGGGGGCAAACAGCTTGGTCATGGTGTCCAGGATCAGGTACAGGGCCGTCTGGGCACTGCGGCGCTTCAGGCCGTCCTTCTCCTCGCAGTAAAGCCGGTCCTTGATGATGTCCAGATAGAAGCTGCTCAGCTCCACCACGCAGAAATCATTGACGGCATGGGACACCACATGGAACTCGTAGTCCTTGTAGGCGTCCTCCACCTTCTCGATCAGGGCGTTGAGCTTGGTGATGGCCCAACGGTCCAGGGGCAGCATATCCTCCGGCGCCACCAGATTGTTGGCGTCAAAGCCGTTCAGGTTGCCCAGGCAGTAGCGGGCGGTGTTGCGGAACTTCAGATAGTTCTGGCTCAGCTGCTTGAAGATCTCCTTGGAGCAGCGCACGTCCACATGGTAGTCGGCGGAACCGGCCCAGAGACGGACCATATCCGCGCCGAACTCCTTGACGATATCGGCAGGGTCAACGCCGTTGCCCAGGGACTTGTGCATGGCGCGGCCCTCGCCGTCCACGGTCCAGCCGTGGGTCAGGCACTCTCTGTAGGGGGCACCCTTGCCCAGGGCGCCGACAGCCACCAGCAGGGAGGACTGGAACCAGCCGCGATACTGGTCGCCGCCTTCCATGTACATATCAGCAGGCCAGAAGCCCTGGTCCCGCTGCATGGCGGCGTAGTGGGTGGAGCCGGAGTCAAACCAGCCATCCAGAGTGTCGGTCTCCTTGAAGAAGTGGACGCCGCCGCAGTGGGGGCACTGGAAGCCCTGGGGCAGCAGCTCCGCCGCCTCCATCTCGAACCAGGCGTTGGAACCCTTTTCCTCGAAGATGGCGGCCACGGACTCAATGCTCTCGTCGGTGCAGACCGGCTTCTTGCAGTCCTCGCAGTAGAACACGGGGATGGGCAGACCCCAGCGGCGCTGGCGGGAAATGCACCAGTCGGCCCGCTCCCGGATCATGGCGCCCATACGCTCCTTGCCCCAAGCAGGCAGCCAGCGGACATCCTCGCAGGCACGGATGGCCTCATCCTTGAAGGAGTCAACGGAGCAGAACCACTGGGGCGTGGCCCGGAAGATGATGGGGCTCTTGCAGCGCCAGCAGTGGGGATAGCTGTGGACAATGTCCTCAGAAGCGAAGAGCACGCCGCTCTCCTTCATGTCGGCCAGGATCACCGGGTTGGATTCCTCGGTGCTCATGCCGGCGTACTTGCCGGCGTAATCGGTGTGGCGGCCCTGATCGTCCACAGGCACCACCATCTCCATGCCGTAGCGCATGCAGGTCAGATAGTCGTCAGCGCCGAAGCCGGGGGCGGTGTGGACGCAGCCGGTGCCGGAGTCCATGGTGACGTAATCGGCCAGCAGCAGGCGGGAGGTCTTGGGCAGGAAGGGGTGATCCGCCAGCATATTCTCATAGAAGGAGCCGGGGTGGCATTCCAGGATCTCAAAGCTGTCAAAGCCGCCGATGTTCATAACCTTCTCAGTCAGGGCCTCGGCCATGATGTACATCTCGCCGTTGGGGGCCTTCACAATGGCGTAGCTCTCATCGGGGTGCAGGGCGATGGCCAGGTTGCCGGGCAGGGTCCAGATGGTGGTGGTCCAGATGACGAAGAAGAGCTTGCTCTTGTCCAGGTGGCCCAGCTTGCCCAGATCGTCGTTCATGGGGAACTTGACGTAAACCGTGGTGCAGGGGTCGTCCTGATACTCGATCTCGGCCTCGGCCAGGGCGGTCTCATCCTTGGCGCACCAGTACACCGGCTTCAGGCCCTTGTAGATGTGGCCGTTCTTATACATCTTGCCGAAGATGCGCACCTCATCCGCCTCGAAGCCCTTGTTCATGGTCTTGTAGGGGTGCTCCCAGTCGCCGATGACGCCCAGGCGCTTGAAGCCCTCCATCTGGATGCCGATGTACTTCTCGGCATAGGCCTGGCAGGCGCTGCGGAAGTCCGCCACGCTCATGGCCTTGTGGTTCAGCTTCTGCTCCTTGATGATGGCAGATTCAATGGGCATACCGTGGTTATCCCAGCCGGGGATATAGGGGGTGTAGTAGCCCCGCATGGCGTAGGAGCGGGTGATGAAGTCCTTGATGGCTTTGTTCAGGGCGTGGCCCATATGGATGGGACCGTTGGAAAAGGGAGGGCCGTCGTGAAGGTTGAAGCGGGGCTTGCCCTCGTTCTTCTTGAGCATCTCGTTGTAGACGTCCAGCTCCTCCCAGCGCTTGAGCATCTCCGGCTCCCGGGCGGGCAGCCCGGCGCGCATGGGGAAGTCGGTCTTGGGAAGGTTCAGCGTTGCGTTAAAATCCTGTGACATATTTCTTTTCTCCTGTTTCTGTCTGTATCAAGCTTGGCATATCATTGGCAACGGGGCGCGCGCCTCAGCGCCCGCCCCGTGTAAGGATATCAGAGGGAAAACGGCTGCGTGCTGTCAAACTTACGGGCACGCCCCTGCGCATCGGGAGCCTCTTTCACGGGGGAAATATCGATCTGAATAGAGGGGTCCGCCTGTATTCGGGAGGCGGAATTCTCAATGCTCCGCACAGCCTCGTCAACATTGCCGGCGGCTGCCGGCTGCTGGGGGGCCTGCCTGGGAGCCACGCCTGCGGCGATGGCTTCAATATTGGTGATCTGGGTGGTGCACATCTTGCGCACGGTCTCCAGGAACTGGGCGGTGGCCGCCTTGGCCTCCTCCAGGCGCTTCTCCTCGGCCTGGGCCCGCTCCTCGATGGAGCCTACCGTGGCCTTGACCTGCTTCTCCGCGTCGGCGAGCATATTGGTGGCCCGGGTGCGGGCCTCGCTCTCGATCTGGACAGCCAGCTTCTGGGCGGAGAGCACCGCCATGTTCAGGGCTTCCTCATTGGCGCGGTACTCCTCGATCTTGTCCACCAGAACCTTCATCTTGCTCTTGAGGACGGCGTTCTCCTTCTGGGAAGCGGTGATATCATCCGCCAGCTCCTCCAGAAAATCATCCACGGAGGCCATGTCATAGCCGCCAATGCGGGCTTTCTCAAAGGTTTTTTCACGAATATCCTGTGCAGTAATCATGGGCTTATCCACCTTTCATTTTGTCTTAGAAGTAATGCCCGGCGCTCTCCGGCTGCTGGGCCTCGGTGCCGAGAATGTCCACATTCTGTGGGGTAATGAAATAGGTCTTTGCGGAAACGGGCGTGATCTTCCCCTGCAGGGCAAAGGCAATGCCGGAGAGGAAATCCAGAAGCCGGCGGGCCATATCCGTGGGCACGCCCTCCAGCGTCATCACCACCGTCATGTTGCGGTGCATATAGTTTACCAGCTCTCCCGCCTCATCAAAGCTCTTGGGGCTGAAGAGCAGGACCTGGGTGTCCTTCCCGCCGAAATTCACCAGCCGCTCCCGATTGGCGGGCTTGGGCTTTGCCGGCTTTTTGATGCCCAGGCTGCCCAGGAAGCCGCCCCCTTCGTTGCTCTTTGCGGGCTGATTCTCCGGGGCGGGGGCCTCATCGGCAAAGGTGCTTTCAAAGACCATCTGGGGCGTGCCGGTTTTGGGCTGTGCCTCCGCCTTGGGCTGCGGCTTGAAGCTCACATCGGCCCCCTCAAAGAAATCGTCCTCATCCTCGTAGGGCTGGGTCAGTTTTTTCAATTCATCCATGAACCCCATGGCGTTCCTCCAGTGACAAAGTGCAAGTATTCATCGGGCCGGGTACACCCGCTGCCCGAAGATGGCAGAGCCCACACGAACCATGTTGGCCCCGCAGGCGATGGCGGTCTCGTAATCGCCGCTCATGCCCATGGACAAAAAGCCCATAGATACATTATCGTATTTTTTCGCCCCATTGTCAATAAAAAGCTGCTTCATGAGCTGAAAATATGGGATATTTTCTTTGCCATCCCGGCAAATCGGGGGCACAGCCATCAATCCGCGGACAAAAACGCCCTCATATTGGGCCGCCGCGTCGATGGCGGCGGCGATCTCCTCCGGCCGAAAGCCGGATTTTGCCGCCTCCCCGGCCACGTTCACCTCCAGCAGCACCTGCTGCCGCAGGCCCCGTTCCAGGGCAAGGCGGCTGATCAGCGCCAGCAGCTCCAGGCTGTCCACGCTCTGGATCAGGGAGACCTTTCCCACCAGATGCTTCACCTTGTTCTTCTGCAGGTGGCCGATGAAATGGACCTCCGCCCCACGGTAAGCCCCCTGGGGCTCCTTTTCCAGAAACTCCTGCACCCGGTTCTCGCCGCAGACCCGGAGCCCCGCGCCGATGGCCTCCTGGATACGCTCCGCGTCGTTCATCTTCGTGGCGCCCACCAACACGATCTCCCCCGGCTCCCGGCCGGAACGGAGCGCGGCCTCAGCCACCCGCGCCTGCACCGCGTGCAGATTTTCAGCGATACTCATGCGATCATGACCTTTCCTTCCTGTATCTCTTTTCCAATCACGACCCGGTCCCCCTCCCGCAGCGCCGCCGGCCCGGTGCCGAAAGCCGCCAGGGAGAAGCCCTCGCCCGTATATGTGATCTCCACCGCCCGAACCTCGATTGTCCCGGCGGAGAGGGTGTAGACAAATTTGCTGCCGTCGGCCGCCTGCTGTATGGCTTCTTCCGGCAGAACCAGTCCGCTGTGTTCCGAAAACAGGAGCTTTGCCCCGGTTTTCCGCAGCGTCAGATATTCGCTGCCGCCCTGGTTCAGCCGCAGCAGCACTGCCTGCCGGCCGTTTTCCGGCGGGGACAGGCTGATGATTTGGGCCGGGACGCTCTCGCCCATGCCCGCAAATTCGATCCGGCAGGCCCCGCTGTCTGGCAGCGCCTGCTTATCGGAGCACAGCGCCCAGTAATACCAGGCGCAGCCGGTGACCAGGCGGCCGTCGCCGCCCTTTTCCGGCCTTTCCGCCAGCAGCGCCTCCAGGGCCGGTACATCATCGGCGTCAAGATTTCCGGCGTCAAGGCCCTCAAAACCGTCGGTCCGGGAAAAATAGATCCCGGCCTGACGGCTGAAAAGCTCCTGCCCGGCAGCGTCCAGGGCCAGGGCCTGACCTGCCGCCAGCCGCTCCCCGTCTTGGGCCAGGGGCCTGGTCCCCCGGTCGAAGCAAAGGCTTTGCTCCTCCCGGAGGACGATACCCTCCAGCTCCGCGCTTTCCCGCAGGTGGCTGCGCTGCACCGTCACGATCTCCGGCCGCTCCACCTGCCGGTAGAGCGCCGCGCCCCCATAGGCGCAGACCGCCAGAAACAGCGTCCCCGCCACCAGGGAGAAAAAGCGTGAGCTCTCCACGGCTTATGTATCCCTCTCAAAATCCAGGGGCTTGGGGGGCACCACCGTGGAAATGGCGTGCTTATAGATAAGCTGCTGCTTGCCGTCACTGTCCAGCACCACGGTGAAGCCGTCAAAGCCCTTGACCACGCCGTGCAGCTGGAACCCGTTCATCAAAAACATGGTGACACAAGCCTTTTCCTTTCTCAACTGGTTGAGAAAATGATCCTGGAGATTTTGCGTTTTCTGCATTTCAGCCGACTCCTTTTTCTCAGAGCGGCCTTCCCGCCGCCCTGTCATGATGTATTTGTATCTCTCGGATACGCCATCATGATAACCCGCGGCTGTGCAAAAACTCCGTCGAAAGGCGTCGGGCATATTCAAAATCCGGCTCATCCTCCCACAGGATGGGAAGGGCCTCCTTGTCCCGGTTGAACCAGGTCAATTGCCGCTTGGCATAGCGGCGGCTGGCCTGCTTGATCAGGGCTACCGCCTCCTCCCGGCGCAGCTCCCCCCGCAGGGAGCGCACCGCTTCCTTGTAGCCGATGGCCTGCATGGCGGTGCTCTCCGGGGATAAGCCGGCGGCCAGAAGCCCTTCCACCTCCCGGAAAAGCCCCTGCTCCACCATCATGTCCACCCGGCGGTCAATGCGGGCGTAGAGGGCTGCGCGGTTTTTGAAGTTCAGGTGGATGGCGGCGGCGTCAAAGCGTTTGGGCAGCGCCCGGGTCTGCCGGTCGTGCTCGGTGATGGTCATGCCGGTGAGCCGGTAGACCTCCAGCGCCCGGACGATCCGCCGCTTGTCCCCGGGGTGCAGGATGGCGGCGCGCTCCGGGTCGATCTCCTGTAAGCGCCGGTGCATGGCTTCGCCGCCCAGGGCGTCATACTCGGCCGAGAGGGCCTCCCGCAGGCCCTGATCGCTGTCCACGGCGGCAAAGTCCCGCCCGGAGACCAGCGAGTCGATATAAAGCCCGGTGCCGCCCACCAGGATGGGCAGCTTTCCCCGGCGGAGAATGTCCCGGCAGCAGGCCTCCGCCTGCTCCACATAGCGGGCCACGGAGTAATCCTCCCAGGGCTCCGCCACATCCAGCATATGGTGGGGGATGCCCTCCCGCTCGGCCAGGCTGGCCTTGGCGGTGCCGATGTCCATCCCCCGGTAAATCTGCATGGAGTCGGCGGAAACAATTTCTCCATTGAAATCCTTCGCCAGGGCAATGCCCAGGGCCGTCTTGCCGGAGGCGGTGGGCCCGGCCACAACAACGATCTTCTCTGCCATGGCCGCCTCACACAATCCGCTTGAACTGCTTATCCAGATCCTTCCGGCTCAGCAGGATGGAAACCGGCCTGCCGTGGGGGCAGTATTTCACCTGCCCGCTGAGCACCGCCTCCACCAGCTTCTGCAGCTCCTTCTCATCCGTATCCCAGCCGGCCTTGATGGCGGCCTTACAGGCCACGGTGTGCAAAATCTCATCCCTGGCGGCGGCGGGGTCCGGGGCCTTGCCCCGGCGCAGCTTTTCGCAGATCTCCTCCACCGCGGCCTTTGCGTCCTCCGGCAGCATATCCGCCGGCACGGCGCGCAGGATATATTCATTCTCTCCAAAAGGCTCCAGCTCAAAACCCAGCTCGGAAAGAAGTGCGCCGTTTTTTTCCAGCAGCTCCCCATCCTCGCCGCTGACATGCAGCGTTACCGGGCAAAGAAGCCCCTGGCTCATGATCTGCCGCTTCTGCTGCTTCAGCCGGTCAAAGATCATCCGCTCGTGGGCGGCGTGCTTGTCAATGAAAATCAGAGCCTCCCCCTGCTCCACTATGATGTAGGTCTTTAAGGCCTCCCCCACGATCTTGTGGTGAGGCAGGGGCAGACTTTCAACATTTTGAACAGAGTTTTCCACAGCTTTTGGAGCATCCGGCGGGGAAACTCCAGCATTCCCAAGGCTTTGCCCAAGCTCCGGGGTCGAAATCGGGGGCATCGGCTCGCTTTTTGCCGCCGGGCGCAGATCCAGGCTTGTCTGAAACCCGGCTTGGGGGGAGCGCAGCGTGAAAACCGACGGACCTTCCCGGGGCGTTTGGATACTCTGCCGGGGCGCCGGCGGCGTGATCACCGCCGGGGCGGAGGCGCTTTTTGTTATGGGGGCGGCATTCTTCATGCTGTAGCCGCTGTCCCGGAATTCCTTTGCGCTCATGCTGCGGTAAAAGTCCGCCTTGGGAGCGGCCTTTTCAGCTTTTGCTTCCGGGGCCGGAGTGGTCTGCACGCCGGGCCGCTCCTCCGCCAGGGCGGACAGCACCGCGTGGTACACCAGGTCAAAGACCTGCCGCTCGGCGGAGAATTTTACTTCTGTCTTGGCCGGGTGGACGTTCACATCCACACTGCCGTAGCCCAACTCCAGATACAGCACGCAGGCCGGGTAGCGCCCGGTCAGCAGGGTGTTTTTATAGGCCTGCTCCACCGCCGACTGCAAAAGAGGGGATTTGATGTACCGGCCGTTGCAGTAAAAATACTGGGCGCCCCGGTTGCCCCGGCCGGCAGCAGGGGAGGACACGAAGCCCCGGACGCGCATGTTGTCCATCCGGCTTTCGCAGGGGAGCATATCCTTGGCCACATCCCGGCCCAGCAGGGCGTAGACGCAGGAATCCATCCGCCCGTCTCCGGGGGAGAAGAATTCCTCCTTCCCGTCCCGCAGGAAGCGGAGGGACACCTCCGGGTGGCCCAGGGCGCAGCGCAGGGCGGCCTGAATGCAGGCGGAGGCCTCGCTTCGGTCGGACTTCAGGAACTTCAGCCGGGCCGGGGTGTTGTAAAACAGCCGCCGCACCGTCATGGTGCTGCCCTCGGGGCAGCCCCAGGGTCCCATATCCTGAATGTCTCCGGCGGTGAGGGTGACTCTTGTCCCCTCCCGGTCTCCCCGGCGGCGGGTGGTCAGTTCGATCTCCGACACGGCAGAGATGGCCGCCAGGGCCTCGCCCCGGAAGCCCATGGTGCTGATGGCCTCCAGCCCCCGCTCGTCCCGGAGCTTGGAGGTGGCGTGCCGCAGGAAGGCAACCCCGGCGTCCTCCGGGGCCATGCCGCAGCCATCGTCCGTGACCCGAATGCAGGTGGCGCCCCCGTCCTCTATGGCGACGGTGATGTTCCCGGCGCCGGCGTCAAAGGAATTTTCCACCAATTCCTTGATCACAGAAGCCGGGCGCTCCACCACCTCGCCGGCGGCGATCATGTCCGCCACATGGGGGGAGAGAATATTGATAACAGGCATGGGCAGCCCTCCTGGTAAACTACGATTGAGAGATCATATTATACATGATTATAGTTGAAAATTCCACTGCTTTTGTGTTAAGATTAAATGAAATGCTATCAACCAACAGGAGAAAACAATGCCTTACGAGAGAAAAGTGATCGATATCGGGGCCATCCAGGCCCAGCAGGATATTTGCAGCCAGATCTTTGACAAAGTCACCGCCGACGGCCGCCGCCCCCTGGCTATGGTGGATACCTACGGCTGCCAGCAGAACGAGGCCGACAGCGAGAAGCTGCGGGGCTACCTGGCCATGATGGGCTACGGCTTCACCCAGGATGAGTTTCAGGCGGATGTGATCGTGGTGAACACCTGCGCCGTCCGGGAACACGCGGAAATGCGGGTGCTGGGCAATGTGGGCGCTCTGAACCACAGCAAGAAGGCCCGCCCCGGCCAGATCATCGCCGTCTGCGGCTGCATGGTGCAGCAGGAGCACATGGCCCAAAAGCTGAAGCAGTCCTACCCGGTGGTGGATCTGGTCTTTGGCCCCCATGAGCTGTGGCGCTTCCCGGAGCTGCTGCTGCAGGTGATGACAAAGCATAAGCGGGTTTTTGCCACCGAGAAGAACGACGGCGTGGTGGCCGAGGGCATCCCCAATAAACGGGACAGCGGCGTGAAGGCCTGGCTGTCCATCATGTACGGCTGCAACAACTTCTGCTCCTACTGCGTGGTGCCCTACGTCCGGGGGCGGGAGCGGTCCCGCCGGCCGGAGGATGTGGTGGCCGAGGCGAAGGAGCTGGTGGCCGCCGGGTATAAGGAGATCACCCTTCTGGGCCAGAACGTGAACTCCTACGGCAGGGACCTGGGTCTGGACGTGGATTTTTCCGACCTGATCCGCATGATCAACGACATTCCCGGGGACTTTCTCATCCGCTTCATGACCAGCCACCCCAAGGACGCAACGGAGAAGCTGTTCAAAACCATGGCCGAATGTGAAAAGTGCGCCCACCAGCTGCACCTGCCGGTGCAGGCCGGCAATGACCGGATTCTGAAAGTCATGAACCGGGGCTACACCAGCGAAAAATACCTGGCCCAGGTGGCGCTGGCCCGGAAGTATATGCCCGACCTGGTGCTGACCACCGACATTATTGTGGGCTTCCCCAACGAGAGCGAGGAGGAGTTTGAGGACACCATCAAGCTGGTGGAGCAGGTGCGTTACGACGCCATGTTCACCTTCATCTACTCCAAGCGGGTGGGCACCCCTGCCGCCGCCATGCCGGACCCCTATACCCGGGAGGACAAGCAGCGGCACTTTGACCGGCTCACGGAGGTGGCCAACCGCATCTCCGGGGAGAAGCATAAGGAATACGAGGGCAAGACCCTGCGGGTGCTGGTGGATGGGGAGACCGGGCGGGACGAGTATAACCTCTCCTCCCGCACCAACGGCGGCCGCCTGGTTCACCTGAAGGGGGATAAGGCCCTGATCGGCCGCTTTGTGGACGTGAAGATCACCGCCAGCAACACCTGGGCCCTGTACGGCGAAGTGGTTAAATGAGAAAGGACAACGAAATGAAGAAGCTTGAAGGCAAGCAAAAGCACATTGAATATGCGCTTTTGGCAGGCGTTTTCTTGATATTATGCTTTTTCTTATATCGATACACGGTGTACACCCTGGATTCGGACGCTTCCAGCGAGCTGGTGCTTGCAAGGCAGCTTGCTGACGAGGGAGCCGTGCTGACGAAGAACTGGCTGTACGGCTCAGAACTGCGCGTGTTTTACAGCCAGCTGATCTTTGCGCCGCTGTTTGCCCTGTTTGACAATTGGGGCACGGTGCGTATGATCGGCACGGCGCTGATGCTTCTTGGCCTCCTGTTTGGCTTTTACTTTTTCTGCCGGGAAGCGGACTGCAGGCACTGTTTCCCTCTGGGCGCGGTGCTTATGCTGCTGCCCTTGTCCAGGATCTATTTTGATGTGCTGCTCAAATTTACATACTATCTTCCCCATGCCATCATGGGGTTCCTTATCCCGGCCATGGTTTTGCGCTATACACGCAAGCGTGCGGCGCTTGCCGGACGCCGCGGCTATGCCCCGCTTGCTGCGGGGATGCTGCTGTCCTTTGCTGTTGGCCTCAATGGCATGCGGATGCTGCTGACGGTGTTTTTTCCTCTGCTGCTGTCTGCTCTGCTCCTGCTTTGGCTGAACGGCGCCACCCCCACAGCCAGGAAACTGTTGGCCGGAAACACAGCGGTTACCGTGTCTGCCCTGGTGGGCTGCGCCGTGAACGCACTGTTTCTGTCAAAGGCCTATTCGGTGCTGGACGTTACAGGTATCAGCTTCAGGAGCTTTTCCCTCAGCGGCATTGAGAAAGTGCTGGGCGGTTTAATAAACGCATATGGCTACCGGCCCGGAGAGGACGTGTTCAGCGTATCTCTGCTGTACAGCGCCCAGGGCGGATTGCTGTTCGTTCTCAGCATCTGCGCGGCTGTGTTGATTCTCCTGCGCAGGGGGAGCTTCCGTATGGGGCAGCAATTTGTGGCTGGCTATTACCTGAGTTCCCTGGCGGCGCTTTGCCTGCTGTACTCCCTGACCGATATGACGTTCACAGGCCGCTATATGGTTCAGACCGCAGTGCTGGGTTTGCTGCCGATCCTTGTCTGCTTTCATCAGAAAGAGATTTTCGGAAAAGCCGGGCGCGGCGTCGTCCTTGGCGTTACCTGCTTTGCCTTGCTCTGCGGCGCGCTGCATTACAACGATATGCGCAAGGAGGACAAGACCAGGGCACAGCGGGAGTGCGCCCAGTTTCTCGTTGACAACGGCTATACCCAGGGCTATGCCAGCTTCTGGAACGGCAATGTCATGACCGAGCTGTCAAACGGCGTGCTGGACATTTGGGTATGGGACGAGAAATGCGCGGAATTGAAGGACCCAGACGAGATCGTCCCCTTCCTCCAAAGCAAGGCCCACACAAGCCCGCCCCCTGACGGCAGAGTGTTTGTTCTCTTGTCTGCCAATGAGGACTACTACTGTGGGTTTACACAGAATTTCAGCGCCGACAACATCGTCTTCAAAACGGCGAATTATGAGCTCGGGGCCCTCCATGAATACATCGTCTATGGCTTTGATTCCTATGACGAGCTGCGCGGGCAGTTCTGCTGAGCAAGGAGAAAAAGATAATGAAAAGGCTTTCGGAAAAACAAAAGTATCTCCATTGGGCGATCTTCGCAGGTGTGCTTTTCGTCCTCTTCTTTTTCCTGAACCGCTACACGGTTTATACCCTGGATTCGGACGCCTCCAGCGAGCTGGTGCTGGCCAAGCACCTGGCTGACGCCGGCGGCGGGATCATGTCCAAAAACTGGTATTATTCCACGGAAGTCGAATTCCTGAATGACCAACTGGCCTTCGAGCTGATGTTCTTCTTCACGAATAATTGGCATGTTGTGCGGATGGGCGGAACCCTGATCCTGGTTGCGTTCCTCCTGATCAGCTTTTATTATTTCTGCAGGGAGACCGGCTGCAAAGAGCATTTCCCCCTGCTGGCAGCGATCATGCTGCTGCCGTTATCAAAATCGTATTTTAATATTACATTTAAGTTTGCCTACTACATTCAGTTCCTTGTGACCGGCTTTGTTGTGATCGGGGCCGGGATGCAATTCACCAGGGATGGGGGAAGAAAAAAGTACCTGGCCCTTGCCCTGGCGGTATTTCTTTCCCTGACTGCCGGCTTTCTTGGCTTCCGGATGCTTTTGAATTTGTACATTCCCCTTGTGCTGGCGGTGCTTTTGTTCCTGTGGCTGAACAAGGCCCCGGCCATATCGAAAAAGCTGCTTGCCGGAACCGGGATGGTTACAGGCGCGGCGCTGATCGGCTGCGTGATCAATCAAATAGTCATTGTAAAGCAATACACCTTCCATGACTATACCACCCTCTCCTTCACCGGCTTTTCCCTGCGGGGCGTGGAAAAAACCCTGAGTGGGCTGCTGAGCCTCCTGGGCTACCGCGCAGGTGAGCCGGTGTTCAGCCAGGCCCTTCTCCCCTCTGCTTTAAGTGGACTGCTGCTCCTGCTGTGCTTCTATTGCGCCGGGTATATCCTCTGCCACAGAGACAAATTCAGCGCCGCCCAGCAGATAGCAGCCTACTATTACCTCTTTGCGGTTGTTGTTCTTTGCCTGCTGTATTGCCTGACAGATATGCAGCATATGAGCTATCACAGCATTCAGGCCACTGTCCATGGACTGCCCCTGATTTTTATGTGCTTTGGCAGGCGGGAGCTTTACGGCAAGGCCGGGCGGGGCATCCTTCTGGGCCTCACCTGCTTTGCCCTTGTATGCGGGGCCCTGCAGTACAATGACATGCGCAAGGAGGATAAAACCCGGGCCCTCCGGGAAGCGGCGCAGTTCCTTGCGGAGAGTGACTATAAAGAGGGTTATGCCAGCTTCTGGATCGGCAACCTGGCCACGGAGCTGAGCAACGGCGCGGTCGATATGTGGGTGTGGAATGACATCGGGCTGGCCGAACTGGAGGATCCGGATGAAATCGTGCCCTGGCTCCAGAGCAAGGCCCATGACAACCCGCCCGCAGCGGGAAAGGTGTTTATTCTTCTGACGGCCAACGAGGCCTATTACTGCCCGTTTACGCAGAATTTCACAGAAGACAATGTTATTTTCAGGACGGCCAATTATGAGGAGGGAGCCACCGATGAATATATCATCTATGGCTTTGATTCCTACGATGAAATGCGCAGCCTGTTTGTCGGGCAGTAGAATTTATCTGGTGCGGACCGCACGAAAGGAACGGTAAGACCATGGCAGAGCTTACCCCCATGAAAAGACAATATAACGAGATCAAGCAGAACTATCAGGATTGCCTGCTGTTTTTCCGCCTGGGCGATTTCTATGAGATGTTCGATGAGGACGCCAAGGTGGCTTCCCGGGAGCTGGACCTGGCCCTGACCACCCGAGACCGGGCCGTTGAGAACCCGGAGGAGCGCACCCCCATGTGCGGCATCCCCTACCACAGCGCCGAGAGCTATATCGCCCGGCTCATCGCCAAGGGCTACAAAGTGGCCATCTGCGAGCAGACGGAGGACCCGGCCCTGGCCAAGGGCATCGTAAAGCGGGACGTGATCCGGGTCATCACCCCCGGCACCGTCACCGAAAGCTCCATGCTGGAGGAGGGGCGCAGCAACTATATCTGCGCCGTGAATCTGGCAGGCAACACCGGCGGCGTGGCCTTCTGCGATATTTCCACCGGCGAGTTCTGCTGCGCCGCCTTTGAAAACGACGCCCAGACCCATGTGATCAATGAGCTGGCCCGCTTCTCTCCCCGGGAGGCGGTGCTCTCCGCCGGGGCCGATGCCTGCGGCCCCATTGGGGAATTTCTCACCAAAAAGCTGGACGCCATGCTGGAAAAGGACGGCGGCCGCTTTGAATTCCTGCCCTGCGCAGCCCGGCTCTGTGAGCAGTTCGGCTTCAAGGATGTGGACGACTGCGGCCTGGGGGATCAGCCCGCCGCCGTCTGTGCCGCCGGGGCGCTGCTGGGCTACCTGGCCGACACCCAGAAATTTGACCTGAGCCACATCAACCGCCTGGACGTGTTCTACGGCGGCCGGTACATGGAGCTGGACTGGACCACCCGCCGTAACCTGGAGCTGACGGAGTCCCTCCGCAGCGGGGAAAAGCGGGGCAGCCTCCTCTGGGTGCTGGATAAGACCAGAACCCCCATGGGCGGCCGGCTGCTGCGTTCCTGGATCGAGCGGCCGCTGCTGTCCGCCGTGGCCATCAAGCGCCGGCTCACCGCCGTGCAGGAGCTATATAACGACAATGTGAAGCGGGGGGAGCTGATGCTGGCCCTGCGGGAGATTAGCGATATGCAGCGCCTGGTGGGCCGGGCGGTGTACGGCACCGCCGGGGGCCGGGATCTGCGATCCCTGGCCAACTGCGCCGCGGCACTGCCCCGGCTGCAGCAGCTGCTTTCCGGCTTTCACAGCATGGAGCTGCGGGAGATCGGCGCCATGGACGCCCTGGAGGACATGCTCTTTGAGATTGACCGGGCCATCTGTGACGATCCTCCCTTCTCCGTCCGGGAGGGCGGCATCCTGCGTCCGGGCTATTCCGAGGAAGTGGACCGCCTGCGCAACATCCGGGACAACGGCGCCCAGATGGTGCGGGAGCTGGAGGAGCGGGAGCGGCAGCGCACCGGCATCAAAAAGCTGAAGGTGGGCTATAACAAGGTCTTTGGCTATTATATCGATGTGCCCCGCTCCGCCGGCCTGGAAAACGTGCCGGAGGACTATATCCGCAAGCAGACCCTGGTGTCCAACGAGCGGTACTTTACCCAGGAGCTGAAGGAGCTGGAGAACACCCTCCTTACTTCCCGGGACCGGATCAATGAGCTGGAGTTTCAGTATTTTGACGAGCTGCGCCGCAGCGTGGCCGCCAAGGTGGACCGCATCCAGGCCACCGCCGGGGCTGTGGCCCGGCTGGACGTGCTTTGCTCCCTGGCGGAGGTGGCCGTCCGCAACAACTACACCTGCCCGGAGGTGGACGCCTCCCGCACCCTGCAGATCATGGAGGGCCGCCATCCGGTGGTGGAGCAGACCCTGAAAAACGTGCTCTTCGTCCCCAACGACACCTATCTCAACGACAGTGACGACCGGGTGGCCATCGTCACCGGCCCCAACATGGCCGGCAAATCCACCTATATGCGCCAGACGGCTTTGATCGTCCTCATGGCCCAGATCGGCTCCTTTGTTCCGGCAAAAAGCGCCACCATCGGCATCGTGGACCGGGTGTTCACCCGCATCGGCGCTTCCGATGACCTGGCCTCCGGCCAGTCCACCTTTATGGTGGAGATGAGCGAGATGGCCTCCATCCTCAGGCACGCCACCGCAGCGTCCCTTCTGGTGCTGGACGAGATCGGTCGGGGCACCTCCACCTTTGACGGCATGGCCATCGCCCGGGCCGTGCTGGAATACTGCGCCGATAAGCGCCGCCTGGGGGCCAAGACCATGTTCGCCACCCACTATCATGAGCTTTCCGCCCTGGAGGGCCAGCTGCAGGGCGTGCGCAACTATAACATCACCGCCAGAAAGCAGGGGGGCAATCTGGTGTTTCTCCGCAAGATCGTCCCCGGCGCGGCGGACGACAGCTACGGCATTGAGGTGGCCAAGTTGGCCGGCCTGCCGGAGGCGGTGATCGCCAAGGCCAAGGGCTATTTGAAGGAGCTGGAGGAAAGCGGCGCCAGGGCCGTGCCCAAGGCCGAAGCCGCTGCCGATGACCAGATCAGCCTGACCGACGTGGGGGCTGACCAGATCCGCAAGACCCTGCTCAGCACCGATCTGAACAGCCTCACCCCCATCGAGGCCATGAACCTGCTCTTTGAGCTGCAAAGAAAGGCGAGAAGCTGATGGTCAAGAACCCTGTGGAATTTACCAGCCGCCTCACCAAAGGGGAGGCGGTGGCCGCCCTGGCCTGGCTGCCGGTGCACCTGTGGCTGCTGCCGCTGTTGCTGCAGCAGATGATCAACCGGGGGGCCATGGACGATGTGGCCGCCAATGTGATCTGCTATACCCTGGGTGTCTTGTATATGCTGGGCCTGCTGTTTCCCTTCCTCCGGCGGGACTTCGACCCCCTCTGTGACCGGCCGGGCTACTGCCTGCTGGAGATCCTGAAAAATTATGTCCTCATGTACCTGGGCAATATGGCCGTGGGCGCCCTCATGATGCTGGTGCTGGGTCAGAGCGGGGAAAATCCCAACAACGCGGGCCTTATGGACATGGCCGGCCGTGGCTGGAACCAGATGTCCGCCATGGCGGTATTCATGGCACCCATCGTGGAAGAGTGCATGTTTCGGGCCGGCATCTTCGGCACCCTCCGGCGCTACAGCCGCTGGGGCGCCTACCTGGTGGCCACCCTGGCCTTCAGCCTGTACCACGTCTGGAGCTATGCCCTGGTTGACCCCGTCTACTGGCTGTACTTTATCCAGTATGTGCCGGTGTCCCTGCTGCTGTGCCGGGTTTATGAGCGCACCAATTCCATCTGGGGCAGCATCTTTTTTCATATGCTGGTGAACTATATCGCCATGAACGCCCTGAAAGTTCTGGAGACTTTGCTATGACCGAACATATGATCCGCCCCATCGCCCATATGCGCAGCGATTTTGCCGGCAAGTTCGGCATCCCCCGGCAGGCCGGGGTGGTGGAAGAATTGGAGAGCTATGTGGTTTTCGAGCCGGAGTACCGCAAGGCGGAGGCCCTGCGGGGCATCGAGGGCTTTTCCCACCTGTGGCTCATCTGGCAGTTTTCGGAGAACCTGCGGCGGGACTGGTCGCCCACGGTGCGGCCGCCCCGGCTGGGGGGCAACACCCGCATGGGCGTCTTTGCCACCCGCTCTCCCTTCCGGCCCAATGCCCTGGGCCTCAGCTGCGTGAAGCTGCTGGCGGTGGAGGAGGGGCCGGAGGGCCTGATGCTGAAGGTGGGCGGCGCGGACCTGATGGACGGCACTCCCATCTTTGACATCAAACCCTACATTCCCTATGCCGACTGCAAGCCGGAGGCCAGCTGCGGCTTTGCTCCGGACCCCGGGGCCACCCTCCGGGTGAACTACGCCCCCGGCGCGGCGGAGACGCTCCCTTCTGAGAAGCGCGCCGCCCTCACCGGCATCCTGGCCAACGACCCCCGCCCCCGGTACCAGCACCAGCCGGAGCGGCTCTACGCCCTGGACTTTGCCGGCCATACCGTCCGCTTCACCGTGGATGGAGACGAGCTGACCGTCACCGGGATCGAATAACGAATAACGCAAAAAAGCCCCGGGAGGGAACGATTTCGTTCCCTCCCGGGGCTTCAGCTTGTCAAAAAAGTCCAACAAGGACTTTTTTGACCGCTTTAACCGCCGAGCATTTTGATGCGATCAAAATGCTGCTTCGCTCGAAAAGCCTTGATATTCAAGGCTTTTCTGCGGCGGGTTATTGTACTGCGAGACGGGCCTTGCCCTCTCGCGCTCTCCCGCTTCTCTATTTTCGGCGCATGAAGCTTGGTTTTTGACAGTCTCAAGCTCCGGGAGGGAAGGAAACCGTTCCCTCCCGGGGCTTTCCGTTTATCTCAGCCGTTTATCTCAGCTTATCTCAGCCGCTCAAAGCCGTCCTCCGGCAGCCGCTCTTCCTTCGGCTTGGGGGCTTTCTTCTGCATATTCATGATCAGCACCCATTCATACATCAACAGCTGCAAGGCTGCCCCCAGCATGATGATATGCATCCCCATGTACCGCTCGTCGGCCAGGGACATGATGCACATCATTACCCCCAGCATAATGGTGAACAGGGTGGGCCAGGTTTTTACCGCGCCGTACGCGAAGCCCGCCGCCCGGAAAAAGGCCAGTAGCGCCACAATGGTGGTGGCGATCTCGATCAGATAGGACCAGACCACGCTGTTCAGGGCGTTCTGCTTGTAGCAGAGCACCAGCCACAGGGCGAACAGCAGCACCGGCAGCACCGTGCCGGCGCAGGCCAGGGTGGGATGGCGCAGCTTGCCGTACTTGTCGTTGGCGCTGCCCAGCAGCAGGGGATAGCAAAGCCCCGACGCGATGGCCAGCCCCGCCAGAATGTACATGAGCTTTGCGTCCTTATCCGTTTCGCAGCTGGCGATCAGCAGCACCCCGCCCAGCGCCATCACCAGGCCGCAGGCCCAGCGGGCCATGGCGAACAGCCGGCCCTCATTCCGCAGCGCCTGGCAGTAATCCGTGGGTATGTACAGCTTCTCCGCCTTGGCCTGTTCGATAAAGCGGTTAAAAAGCAGAGCCGCCGCCAGAATTGCCAGAGGCACCAGATAGTTGAAAACACTTCTCTCTGCCAGCCCCGCCTCGTCAAAGGCCATCTGATCCTGCAGCCAGCGGAAGAAAACGCCGAAGGCCCCCGCTCCGCAGACATAGCAGGAAATCTCCAAAGATCTTTTTTGCATAATTTCTTTTCCGTTTCAATAACTATGGATTGATGTACTGCCGTACATATTATACCGATTCTATACTCATTTACCTGTTCAGTCAAGGGAAAACGGAGGAAAACCAGTGAAACGCACCATTTTCGCCGCCTATCTGGCCCTGCTTATCACCACAGTTACGGCCTTCTGCCTGGTCTGGCGCAGCGGCGGGGAGCACAGGCCTCAGCCGGAACCGGGTACAAGCCCCTCGCCCGTGGTCAGCCCGATCCCGGCGCTCGGCCCGTCGCCCACCCCGGAGCCCATACCTTCGCCTTCGCCTGTGCCCAGCCCATCGCCGGTACCGACCGCCGCTCCTGCCGCCCTGTCCGCGCCGGAGCGGCTGCTGGTCAAGTGCGGCGGAGAGGTCTATGACGTGGCCATGGAGGAATACCTGGTGGGGGTGGTGGCGGCGGAAATGCCCGCCTACTTTGAGCCGGAGGCTTTGAAGGCCCAGGCCGTGGCCGCCCGGACCTACGCCATGTACTGCGCCCGGACAGGCCGCCACAGTGACGCCGATGTCTGCACCGACTTTGCCTGCTGTCAGGCCTGGCACCGCCCGGATACCCTGCGCCAGAACTGGGGCGACAGCTATGAGGAGCACTACGCCGCCGTCAGCGCCGCCGTGGCGGCCACGGCGGGGGAGTATCTCAGCTATGAGGGGGAGCCGGTCTTTGCCGCCTTCCACGCTTCCTCCTGCGGCGCCACCGAGGACTGCGGCGCCATCTGGAACCCCTTACCTTATCTTGTCAGTGTCCCCAGTCCCGAGACCGCCGACACCGTCCCCGGCTATGTCAGCCAGCTGGAGCTGAGCCCCCTGGACTTCCGGGACACCATTCTCTACGCCTACCCCTATGCCGACTTCACCGGCGACGAAAGCGCCTGGGTGGGGGAGATCACCCGGGACGACAGCGGCCGGGTCAGCTCTGCCTGCCTGGGCGGCGTGGACATCTCCGGCACGGAGCTGCGGAGCCTCTTCTCCCTCCGCTCCACCGCCTTTACATTGGAATATACCGGCGCCGGCTTCCTGTTCACTGTCACCGGCCACGGCCATGGCGTAGGAATGAGCCAGCACGGGGCGAATCTTATGGCTGCCCAGGGCAGCGACTACACCCAAATACTGGCTCATTATTATCCGGGAACCTTGTTAGTCAAGTAATTTTCTTGTACGTCACAAAGCAGTAGCGCAGGCCGTCTTCCTCCTGCCACTGTTCCTCCTCCAACCGCTGCCAGCAGGGGTCAGCGTCCAGATTGGGGAAAAAGCTGTCGGACTGGGGGGCCAGGTCGATCTTGGTGATATGCACCGTGTCCACATAGGGCATGAACTGCCGGTAGACGCTGGCCCCGCCGATCACCAGGCAGCGCTCCTGCCTTGCCGCCGCGGCCAGGGCCTCCTCTGTACTGTGGACCAGCTCCGCCCCTTCGATGGTAATTTCCTGCCGGGACACCACGATGTTGTGCCGCCCCTTCAGAGGACGGCCACCGGGAAAGTCCTCCAGGGTCTTGCGGCCCACGATCACCGCCGCCCCCATGGTCAGCTCACGAAAATGCACCCGGTCCGCTTTCAAAACCACCGGCTGGGTGCCGCCGCTGCCGATGCCCCAGTCGGAATATACCGCAACGATGGCTTCCATAGGCATCAAAGGGCCACCGGGATCTTCCCGGTGAATTCGGTGTATTCGTAGTCCTCGATGCGGAAACTGTCCCGGGTGAAGGCGTAGAAATCCGTGACCTCCGGGTCAAGATAGAACCTGGGCGCGGGCTTGGGGGGATTGGCGATGATCTCCTCAATGGCGGGCACATGCCGGTCATAGATGTGGGCGTCGGCAATCACATGGACAAACTCACCGGGCTTCAGGCCGGAGACCTGGGCCATCATCATGGTCAGCACCGCGTACTGCACCACGTTCCAGTTGTTGGCCGCCAGCATATCCTGGGAGCGCTGGTTCAAAATGGCGTTGAGCCGGTCCCCGGTGACGTTGAAGGTCATGGAATAGGCGCAGGGGTAAAGCGCCATCTCCGACAGGTCGGCAAAGTTGTAGATGTTGGTCATGATCCGCCGGGAGGCCGGATTGTGCTTCAAATCCCACAGCACCTTATCCACCTGATCCATATCCCCCTCGGGGTAGTGGTGCTTGATGCCCAGCTGATAGCCGTAGGCCTTGCCGATGGAGCCGTTCTCGTCAGCCCAGGCGTCCCAGACCCGGGTGCGCAGGTCGTTGACGTTGTTGCTCTTGGCCTGCCAGATCCACAACAGCTCGTCAATGGCGCTCTTCCAGAAGGTGCGCCGGATGGTGAGGATGGGGAACTCCTCCGCCAGATTATAGCGGTTCACAATGCCGAATTTCTTGATGGTATGGGCGCTCTCGCCGTCCTCCCACCGGGGGCGGACAGGCCTGTCCGTATCCCAGATGCCGTTGTCCAGAATGTCCCGGCAGTTTTGGATGAAGATCTCGTCTGCTCTGCTCATATTATATCACCTTGTTTTCCTTGAATTATGCCGCCAGATATGACGGACAGGCATATTAACGCACCCATTCTAACACAAGCACCGCCCACTGTCCAACAGAATATAATAACCCGGAGGTGCTGCTTTTGAAAGTTGCTGTCATTGGCGGCGATAAACGGTCGGTTCTGCTCTGCTCCCTGCTCTGGCAGGACCGGCATAGAGTACATAGCTTCGCCCTGGAAAAGGCGGAGCTGCCCGCTGAAATTCCCAAAGCCGGCTGCCTGCAGGGCTGCCTCTACGGGGCGGACTGCGTGGTGCTGCCCACCCCGGCGGAGAAAAACAGCCTCATCAACGCCCCCTATGCCGCCCAGCCCCTGCCGGTGGAGGAGCTGCTGTCGGCCCTGTGGCCGGGCCAGCTGCTCATCGGCGGCAAGCTGAGCCGGGAGCTGTGCATGGGCGCCGTGGCTCATGGCCTGCAGGTGGCTGACCTGATGCAGCGCCGGGGCTTCACCGTGGGAAACGCCGCCCTCACCGCAGAGGGCGCGGTGGAAAAGCTGATGTCCGCCAGCCCCCGCAGCCTCTGGGGCAGCCGGGTCCTTGTCACCGGCTGGGGCCGGGTGGCAAAGCTTCTGGCCCTGCGGCTCCGGGCCCTGGCTGCCGAAGTCACTGTGGCCGCCCGGAAGGAGGGGGACCGGGCCATGGCCCAGGCTCTGGGTCTGGCGGCTGCGGACTTCCCCGACCTGCCGGCGCTGCTGGGGAGCTTCGACTTTGTGGTCAACACGGTGCCCGCCCGGGTGCTGCCGGCGGAGTCCCTGGCCCGGCTCCGGCCAGATGTCCTGCTGCTGGAGCTGGCCTCGTCCCCCGGCGGCTTTGATCCCCAGGAGGCGGCGGAGCTGGGCCTGACCGCGCTGTCCGCCCCCGGTCTGCCGGGGGTCACCGCCCCCTATACGGCGGCAGCGCTGATGAGGGATGCCATCCGTTCGGTCATTCAGGAAAGGGAGGAATGAGTATGGAAAACAAGAAGCGCCTGGGCCTTGCCCTCTGCGGCTCCTACTGCACCTACGAAAAGCTGTTCCAAGCGGCGGAAAAGCTGGCCGAGACCTATGATCTCATCCCCATCATGAGCGAGAACGCCGCCGAGACGGACACCCGCTTCGGCACAGCCACCGAGCATATCAAGCGCCTGATGCTGCTCAGCGGCCACAAGGTGGTCACCACCATCGCCGAGGCGGAGCCCTTGGGACCCGCCCAGCCTATGGATGCCCTGCTCATCGCTCCCTGCACCGGCAACACCCTGGCAAAGCTCTCCCACGGTATTACCGATACCGCCGTCACCATGGCCGCCAAGGCCCACCTGCGAAACGGCCGCCCGGTGATCATTGCTCTGTCCACCAACGACGGCCTCTCCGGCTCGGCGGAGAACATCGCCCGGCTTTTAAACCGCAAGCACTTTTACTTCGTTCCCTTCCGGCAGGACGATCCGGCCAAAAAGCCCCGCAGTCTCCAGGCGGACTTCAGCCTTCTGGAGGAAACGGTCCGGGCCGCCCTGCAGGGCCGGCAGCTCCAGCCCATCCTGAAAGAATAAGTTGCCTTGAGGAGGAAAATCTGGTATAATGGAAAACACAAGAATGCGCACATAGCCGAGAGGGGAACACCATGGCTCTAGATAAAGCATATTTTGACGCTGTCCATATCGATGTGGTGAAGAAAAAATACTATAACGCCAACAAGGTGAATGCCCTGTTGGAGGATATTCGCGGCCAGGCCGAAGCACTGGAAGCAGAGAACAGCACGCTGAAGGCCCAGCTGGGGGAGCTTATCCAGCGCAGGGATGAGATCGGTGACACCCTGCTGACCGCCCAGGCCGCTGCCAGGGATATTATCGGCAAGGCCAAGGTCCAGGCCGGCCGCATTCTGGCCGATGCCCAGCGCCAGCGGGAGGAGATCCTCTCCGGCGCGGCGGACCAGCAGGAATATGCCGTTGCCTGTGTGGAGCGGGCCTTCGATATGCTGAAGCGCCAGCAGCAGGAGAATATTAACGCCCTCAACGGCCTCTGGCAGGAGTTCCTCTGCGGCCTGGGGACCGAGTCGCCGGCGGAAGCCCCGGAAAAACAGCCCGGGGACGAAGGGAAGCCCCGCATCGGCGAGCTGGAGACCACGGTCAACAACATCGCCAAGGAGCTGGCGGAGATCATGGGCGCCGCGGAGTAAAGCAAAGAAAAAAGACATCGGCCGAAAGGGCATGCCCTGAGAACCGATGTCTTTTTTTCACTTTTTCAGGCTGCCGGGGCTGATGCCGAAGCTCTCCCGGAAGGCCCGGTGGAAGGCGGAATAGTCCCCAAAGCCGCTGTCGGCGGCGGCCTTGCCCACGGAGACGCCCTCCCGGATGAGACGGGCGGCGTGCAGCAGCCGCTTCTGACGCACATAGGCGTGGACGGTGCTGCCGGTCTGGGCCTTGAACAGGCGCATGAAGTGATACTTGCTCAGATAGGCCCGCTCCGCCAGCTGGTCCACCGTCAGCTCTTCATGGAGATGCTCGTTGATATAAGAAAGCACCTGCTGGATTTTGGGGTCATACTGGCTTTCCCGGGACGGGGCCGCAGAGGCGGTCATGCGGCTGATGTGGATGAGCAGCTGGATGATAAAGGTCTCCCGCAGGGCGGGGGCGCCAATGCCCTCATCCCTGGCACTGTCCTCATAGGCGCTGAGTACCCGCTGGATCTCCTGCCGCTGGGAGACAGAGGGCGTCAGCAAATGCTCTCCGGTGCGGTCCGCCTGGTCAAAGCTGTCCATCAGGCGGGCCTCCGGCATACTGCGGCCAAAGTACTTGCCGTCCAGATAAATAATGATCCGCTCATAGGGGACGGATTGATCGATCTCCGCCTTGTGGATGGTGTGGTGCTTCACCAGCAGCACATCCCAGGGCTTCAGGGCGTAGCTGTGGCCCTCCACAATATAATCCACCCGGCCCGCCAGCAGCAGAACTACCTTGTCAAACTCATGAAAGTGGAAGTCCCGCTCCTGACCCGCCGTGTCCCGCAGATGAAAATAATGATAGCTTTCCCGGAGATAGCCTGCGCGGCTGATGCTGCGTTCCTCGTTCATGGGACATCCCTCCATTGTTTTTTCCAGTCTATAGCATTTTTTGCAATATTTCAAGCACTGATTGCAATTTACATTGTAATTGCTCGCAAATATAATAACAGGGAAATCTGGTATATCCTTTTGAGGAGGAGCTCATCTATGAAATCCAATTCTTTTCTGAAGAACAACTGGTTCATACTCTCCATGCTGGTTGGTATTGTGGCCGGCTGCATTGTGGGCTGGCTGTGGCCTGTGGTCACAGTGGACGGTGAGGTGGTCAGCGCCGGCGCCACGGTGCTGGAGCCGCTGGGGACCGTGTTCATCAACCTGATGTTCTGCGTGGTGGTGCCGATGGTTTTCTGCTCCATCGCTTCCGCCATCGCCAACATGGGCGATATGCGCAGGGCCGGCAAGGTCCTGGGCACCACGGTGGCCACCTTCCTGGTCACGGCCGCCATCGCTTCCATCATTATGTATGTTGTGGTGCGGGTGTTCCCGCTGGTCACCGGCAGCTATGAGATCACCGAGGGTGAGGTCGGCACCGGGCTGGGCCTGGCTGACATGATCATCAACTTCTTCACCAAGCCGGACTTTATCGAGCTGTGGAGCCGCCGGGCCATCCTGCCCCTGATCGTGGCGGCGGTAATCTTCGGCTTCGGCGTACAGCTGGCCGGCGGCCCGGAGACCGCTACCGCCAAGCTGTTGGCGGACCTGTCCAACTGCATCATGAAGACCGTGAAGATCATCACCTACTATGCCCCCATCGGCTTCTTCGGTTTCTTCGCCTATCTGGTGGCTACCTACGGCCCCCAGCTCATCGGCGACTACAGCCGCACCCTGCTGATCTACTATGTGATGAGCTTCCTGTATCTGGCAGTGTTCTCCCCCATCTACGCCCGCTTTGGCGGCGGCAAGGGTGCGGCCAAAGTCATGTTCCAGCACCTGTTCAAGCCCGCAGCCGTTTCCTTCGGCACCTGCTCCTCCGTGGCCACCATCCCCACCAACATGGAAGTGGCTGAGGACACCGGCATCTCCAAGGACGTCACCGACATCGTGCTGCCCCTGGGCGCCACCATGCACATGGACGGCTCCGCCATGCTGGCCATCGTGAAGGTCGCCTTCCTGTTCGGTATCTTCGGGCTGGACTTCACCTCCGGCCAGGCAATTCTGGCCATCATCGTGGCCGTGTTTGCCTCGGTTGCCATGTCCGGCATTCCCGGCGGCGGCGGCACCGGCGACCTGGTGCTGTGCACCGTATTCTTCCCCGATCAGCTGGCCATCGCTTACCCCATCTCCATTGCGCTGGCAAATCTGATGGATCCCCCTGCCACCATGGTCAACGCCGCAGGCGACTATGTGGTGTCCTTCATCGTGTCCCGCTTTGTGGACGGCAAGGATTGGCTGCAGAAGAAGCTGGGCAAGGCCGAATAAAATTACATACGATACCCTTTAAAAGACCACCCTGTGCGGGTGGTCTTTTTTGCTCCTCTTTGCTCCCCCTTAGTTCGTTGGAGAATCCGGGGGCAGGGGGTCGTATTCTTTGCTTTTGAAAAACAGGGCGCCCAGCACGCCGAAGAAGGCGGCGGGCAGGATCCAGCCGAAGCCCAGGCTGGACAGGGGCAGCCGGTGCAGGAAGGCCATGGGCAGGCCGAAGCCCTCCATCGCTTCCATCAGGCTCACGATCAGGGCGCCCAGAGCCGCCATGCGGTGGATGCCCTTTTCCGGCAGCCACTTGCGGAAGAAGGCCAGCAGGATCAGCACCAGGGTGGGCGGGTAGACAATGCCCAGCACCGGCGCGGAAATGGCAATGATCTGGTCCAGGCCGAAGTTGGCGAACAGGGCGCTGCAGGCGCAGATGAGAATCACCAGGGCCTTATAGCGGAGGCGGCCCTTGAAAAGCCCCTCAAAGTAGGCCGCGGCGGCACTGGTAAGGCCCACGGCAGTGGTGACGCAGGCAAGGCCCACCACCAGGGCGAAAATGGCAAGGCCCGTCCGGCCCAGCAGCCGCCCCACAATATTCAGAACCAGGGTGGAGCGGTTGATTCCCGGGTCATAGAGGGTGGAGGCGGTGGCGCCCAGATAGCTCAGGCCCATATATACCACCAGCAGACCCACGGCGGCCACCATGCCTGCGGCGGCCACCATCTTTTTCCTGGCCTTTTCCCCGGTATAGCCTTTCTCCTCCGCACTTTTCAGGACGATATAGCCGAAAACCAGAGTGGCCAGCACGTCCATGGTCTGGTAGCCGGAGATGATGCCCTCGCCGGGGACATTTTCCACGGCGGCCTCAGCGGCAACGGGGCCCAAAGGTTTTGCCACACCCACCACGATCAGCGCCAGCAGGCCCACGAACAGGGCCGGGGTAAGGAATTTGCCCACAATGTCCACCACCGCCGACTCCTGAATGCACAGGGCCAGCACCAGGCCAAAGTAGACCAGGGAAAAGACCACCGGGTTCACACCCGGCAGCAGGGGCTGGATGGACAGCTCAAAGGTGGTGGCCCCTGTCCTGGGAATGGCCAGCATGGGGCCGATACACAGGACGATGGCCGTCATCAACAGATTGGCGGGAACAGGGCCCAGGTCGCTCATCAATTGCTCGGCACCGCCCCGGTCCAGCAGGGCGAACAGCGCCGCCAGGGCCAGGCCGATATCGGCAATATAGTAGCAAACGAAGCCCAGGGTCCACTCCGGCCCGGACACCAGCCCCAGATAGGGTGGAAAAATCACGTTGCCGGCGCCGAAGAACATGGAAAACAGAGCAAACCCGATCACAAAGATATCCTGCTTTCTGGCCTTGATAGCATATTCCTCCTGTCTTATAAAAACGATCTGCCACATTGAATTAGGTCAGTATCATTATAAATGGGATTATTTGTCAAGTCAATATTGGTAAAGTTGCCCAAAGGGCGGATTTTTAACCGCCGGAACGTTCCGGCTGCGCCGCATTTTCCCATGAATAAAGTGAGTGCTGACAGCGGCGGCGGGGGATGATTTTCCCGCGGAAAAGGCTGAAATTTCAAGGAGAACGGTTTTAAGAGAAATGGCCGCCATTCTGCGTTTTTTCCGCAAAAAAGTGAATAATTCCCCCGCAATAAACTGGAATATATTTCCGCATTCCGGGGGCAAAATTTTTATGCGCCCTTATCTCTTACCCCCGGGCCCGAGGCCGTTTTTTCCCCTGCTTTCGCACAAGATATAGTGTATTCTATCCTTGACTTTTGGCGCAGACCACAAGATAAGGAGGCATAATCATGCAGGCAACACGCACCCGGCCCGCGCTGCGGCGGGGCGGTATCGTTTATCTCAGCACAGAGGACATTGTTCCCAACCCGGTGCAGCCCAGGAAGCTCTTTGACGATGAGGGGCTGGAAGAGCTGAGCCGGAGCATCAAGGATTACGGCATTCTCAACCCCCTGTCCGTCCGGCTTCGGGGCAGCCGCTATGAGCTGGTGGCAGGGGAACGGCGGCTGCGGGCGGCACGATTGGCGGGGCTGAAGGAGGTGCCCTGCATCCTGCTGGACGTGAATATGGAGGACGCTAGTCTCATTGCCCTGGTGGAGAACCTGCAGCGGCGGGATCTGGATTTCATTGAGGAGGCCAACGGCATCAACCAGCTGATCCGGATGTTCGGCATGAGCCAGGAGGAGGCGGCCCGGCGGATCGGCAAGTCCCAGTCGGCAGTGGCCAACAAGCTGCGGCTGCTGCGGCTGCCCCAGGACGTACTGGAGGGGCTGCGGCAAAACGGCCTTACGGAGCGGCACGGCCGGGCGCTGCTGCGGCTGCCGGACAGGGAAAGCCAGCGGGCCGCGCTGCTGTACATCATCGACAACGGGCTCACCGTGGCGGCCACCGATGCTTACATCGACGCGCTGCTGCAGGCCCCGGAGGCGCCGGAGGAGCCGGAAGTACCCAAGGCCGAAGGCCGAAGGACCTTCGTGCTGAAGGATGTGCGGGTGTTCCTCAACACCCTGTCCCGGAGCATCGACCTGATGAAGCAGGGCGGCATCGACGCGGGCGTCCGCCGGGAGGAGACGGAGGACCAGTTGATCCTCACCATCTCCATCCCCAAGGGAAAAACCGCAGAATAGGACAAAGCTCCTCCCCTATATACTTTTTGTATATAGGGGAGGAACCATTATGACCAGTTATTTTTCTGACCTGCGGTACAAGGAGGTCATCGACATTCACACCGGGCTGCGGCTGGGCTATGTGTGCGACCTGGAATTTGACGACAGCGAGGGCCGGCTGGTAAGTCTGGTGACGCCGGGGCGGAGCAAGCTTTTCGGCCTGCTGGGCCGGGAGGATGACTATGTGCTGCCCTGGGGCTGCATCGTGCGCATCGGCGGGGACATCATCCTGGTGGAGGCCAAGGGGGAATTTATGCGGCGGAAACGGCAGCGGCGGCCCTTTTTTTGAACTTGCCGGGCGTATGATTATGGGGTATAATATAAAAATAAGTTTGCACCCATGAAAAAATAGTCTGCTTGAGGTGACTATGAAAAAGATCATTCTGCCGCTGCTGATATGCCTGCTGCTTTGCGCCTGCTCTAAGGAGCTGGAGCCCTGGGAGATGCCCCAGGTGGACGCGGCCCCCACGGCAGCGCCCACCGCGGCCCCCAGCTTCAATGCCGGCTCCGGCCCGGAGAAATATGTTTGGAACGAGGCGCTCAGCTTCAATATCGCCTCCCCCGGTGTGGCCGGGGAGCGGGTACAGCAGGAGCTGAGCCACAGCAAGAGCCTGCAGCTGTTCGGGCAAAGCCTGCTGCCGGAGGCCATCTTTACCGAGAGCCGCAGCCAATATACGCCCCGCACCCTGCAGAAGTCCCAGCACGCGGTGCTGGTGGACAGTGAAGGGGCGCTGATGGAAAACGCCTATGTGGAATACCTGTATCTGCCGAAAAACGGCAACGAGAAGCGGGGCATCACCGTGATGGCGGAGCTTTGCAGCCATGAGACCCTGCTGCAGATCCAGCAGCGGAGTCTGACGCCCCACACCGTTTTTGAGGCGGGGGTGGTCCCTGCGGTCAGCTCCTACTATCTGGACGACTTCCTGCTGTTCAAGGTGGGGGATATCCGCTACGCCCAGGCGGCGGTGCTGCCGGCCTCCTACTTCTCCCGGGTGGCCGCCATAGAGCGGGGGCTAGAGGAGGATGAGGAGCTGCGTCTGCCCAGGCAGGCGCTTCTCAGCTTCACCTGCGGGGAGGACGTCAGCGACGAGGAATTCATCAGCGCCGTATGCAAGATCTGGAAGTACGGCAGCGGCATTGCGCCGGAGGCCCCGGTGGAAACGCCCAGGCTGCCCCAGGTGGGTGAAAAGGGCGCGGCATAAATAAGGAACGCAAGAGGAGCCGTACTTTATATATGGAAAACACAGAGATAAAGAAAGAACGGGCCGTACTGGCCGGGCTGGCCGCCGCCAGCATGGAGGAGGGCGAGCGCTCCAGCGAGGTGTCCATGGAGGAGCTGGCCGCCCTGGTGGAGACCGCCGGGGGCGAGACCGTGGCCATGTTGATGCAGAACCGGCCCACGCCGGACCCCCGCAGCTTTCTGGGGGACGGCAAGGTGCAGGAGCTGAAGGAGCTGATCGCGGCCAACGCGTGCGACCTGGCGGTGTTCGACAACGAGCTGTCCCCCTCCCAGATGCGGGTATTGGGGGAGGAGCTGGGGGTCAAGGTGCTGGACCGCAGCGGGCTGATCCTGGACATCTTCGCCCAGCGGGCCCAGACCAGAGAAGGGCAACTGCAGGTGGAGCTGGCCCAATACAAGTATCTGCTGCCCCGGCTGACCGGCATGTGGACCCATCTGGTGCGGCAGACCGCCAGCGGCGGTTCCTCCCCCATCGGTACCCGCGGCCCCGGCGAGACCCAGCTGGAGACCGACCGGCGGCACATCCGCCGGAAGATCCAGAAGCTGGAGGAGGAGCTGGCCGCGGTGCGGAAGGTGCGCAGCACCCAGCGCCGCCGCCGGGAGAAGAACGCCATGCCGGTGGTGGCCCTGGTGGGCTACACCAACGCGGGCAAATCCACCCTTTTAAACTGCCTGACCGGGGCGGACATCCCTGCCAATAACCGGCTGTTCGACACGCTGGACACCACCACCCGCCGCCTGCGCATCGACGAGACCCAGGAGGTGCTGCTGTCGGACACGGTGGGCTTTATCCGCAAGCTGCCCACCCATCTGATCGAGGCCTTCAAGGCCACGCTGGAGGAGCTGCGCTTTGCCGATGTGCTGCTGCATGTGATCGACATCTCCAACCCGGAATGGGAGGAGCAGGCCCGGGTGGTGGAGGAGCTGATCCGCCAGCTGGGGGCCGAGACCACGCCCTGCCTCCGGGTGTTCAATAAGTGCGACGCCTATATCGGCATCCTGCCCCACGGGGAGGATGTGGTCTGCATCTCCGCCAAAAGCGGCGAGGGGGCGGCGGAGCTGGTGGCGAAGCTTGCCCGGATGTTGGACAAGGGCAAAAAGCGGGTGAAGCTGAAGATCCCCTATGCCGCCTCTGCCCTGGTGGACAGCCTGAACCGGGAGGCAGTGATCCATTCCCTGGAATACACTGACGAGGGGATTGAGGCGGAGGTCACGGTGGCGCCGGCCCTGTTCGGCCGGGTGAAGGCCTACATCCCCGGCTACACCGAGCCCAAGGAGGACTGGGAATGAGCGAATATTTCATCCCCGCCGGGCCCGGCGAGGCGGAGTTCACGGAAAAGCGCTCCCGCTTTCTGGGGCATATCCGCCATGTGGACAGCGAGGAGGAGGCCAAGGCCTTCGTCAATCAGATCAAAAAGGAACACTATGACGCCCGGCACAACTGCTGGTGCTACCTGCTGCGCGGCGGGGTGGAGCGCTACTCCGACGACGGGGAGCCCCAGGGCACAGCGGGCATCCCCATGCTGGAGGTCTTTCGCCGGGAGGGCGTGACGGACATGGTGTGCGTGGTGACCCGGTACTTCGGCGGGGTGCTGCTGGGGGCCGGCGGGCTGCTGCGGGCCTACACCAAAAGCGCCAAGGACGCCCTGGACGCCGCCGGGATCGCGGTGGTGCGGCCCTGGGTGGAGGCGGAAGTGCCCTGCTCCTACGCCATGGCGGAGCGGCTGAAAAACGAGGTGGCAGCCCTGGGCGGCCAGGTGGCCGGGATGGACTATGCCGCGGGGGTGACCATCCGGGCGCTGGTGCCCCAGGAGGGCTTTGAGGCTTTCAAGGCCCGGATCTTTGATGTGAGCAACGGCAGCGTCACCGCCCTGGCGGTGGGCGAGACCCACCGGGCGGTAAAAATCAAATAACATATCCAGCCCCGGAGGAGCCGCTTTTGCGGCTCCTCCGGGGCTGGAAGTTTTCTCCATGCATTATTTGCCATTATTGGCAGAGAATACGGATGTAAATAAGGCATTGGAGGTACAGAATGAACATCCATACAGGGGCCAGGCGGCTCCTTATCAGTTTTGTCTGCGTATTCATGGCCTTTCTGCTGCTGGTCGGCTCCTTCCCGGCCCAAGCCAGCCAGGAGGACAGCGCAGGGGAGATCCCGGTGGTGAAGCGCTGGGAGGGGGAGGAAGCACTGCCGGAGCGGGTGACGGTGAAGCTGCTGGAGAAGGGCAGCAGCATCCGCACCCTGACGCTGACGGCGGCAGACGCCCAAGCTGACGGCAGCTGGCAGGGCAGCTTCCAAAACATCCCCCTTTATGACAGCCAGGGCAGGCCCATTGACTACACCGTGGCCGAGGAGCCGCTGGCGGGCTATGCCTCCACCGTCACCCAGCAGCCCAGGGCGGCAGCTCTTACGGTGGGCAGTTTTGGAGAAAAGGTGACCCCGGCCAGCGACAGCTCCTATCCCATCGGCAGCGCCAAGCTGGTGGTGGCCAACAAGGGCGGGAATTACTACGTCTGGACCATGAGCAGCCTGGGCGCGGCGGAGAAAAAACAGCTGCTGGCCGGGATCAACGCCGCCGATCTTCAGGGCCTGGGCAAGGAACTGACAGAGAGCAACACGGAGTTTGCCGCCGGGCTGCCGGCCAGCTTTTCCGCTGGGGTGCGGCTGCGGCAGAGCGGTCAGGTGACATACATCGAGTTTGAGAAAACCAATGTGTGGAGCCTGTTTTACGCGGGGGATTACAGCCTTCAGGAAGCCCGGGCGGCGGTGATCGTAAACAGGGCGGAGACTGCGGCGCCCACGGAAACGCCATCGCCAACGGCCAGCCCGGCACCCACAGTTACTCCGGCGCCTACGGCAAGTCCGGCGCCCACAGTAAGCCCGGCACCCACGGAGCCGCCCTCTCCCACCGCGCCGCCCAATACCGGGGATGAGGGCAGCGGCTGTGCCTTTGCCATGATGGCAGCCTCCCTGCTGGGGCTGCTGCTGATCCTGGGCCGGCTGCGGCGAAGCTGAAAAAAGGAGCTTGACTGGGGTCAAGCTCCTTTTTTCAACCCTCCAAATAGGCGGAAAAGCAGGCAAGGGCCTGGCGGCGATAGGTGCGGCTGATGGGGATGCAGCTGCCGTCATCCAGAAAAAACTCGTTATGCGCCTGGGAACGGATCCGGGCCAGGTTCACCCAATAGCCCTGGTGGCAGCGGACAAAGGCGTCCTCCACGTCCAGAAGCAGCTCCTCCGGGCGCTGGCTGGCGATACAGTCCCCGCCGGTTGTGACCACGCGGCATTTGCGGCCGCAGCGCTCAACATACAGCACGTCCCCCAACGGAATGACCGTGGTTTTGCCCCCGGCTTTGGCGGTAATGCTGGTGCGGCGGGGGCGGTTTTCCAACATCCTTACCGCCTGCTTCAAGGCGTCCCTGTCCTGTCTTTCCTTCTGCTTTTTGGATAGGAGATACCGGCGCTCCCTTTCACTGAACACCCAGTCGCGGCCAGGATAGGCGGCAAGGAAAAGAATGCGGCAGCGGGGTACAAGTTGGTTTAATTTTTGGATGGCACGCATCCCTTTGAAAAAGAGTGCCTCCCGTCCCACGTTGCAATTGAGGATGGCAAGATCCGGCGTATAGGTCCCGGAGGATACCGCCCCCAGCAGCGCCTGGAGCGAGAGGAAGCCCTCGATCTCCGCCTGCTGGGCAGAGAGTTCCCGCCCCACCAGCTCCGCGGCATAGCACAGATGCAGAGACTCATTGTCGCAAATGGCTATTTTAAGCATGATCGATCTCCCTCTCCGTACAGCCGCCTCAGGTGCGGATGGTGCGGATTCTGTATAAAAAAGTGCGGATTTTGCATGTTGGGTTCTCACCAACAGTTTTTCATGTATATTGGGTCCACAGAGCCAAAGGCCCCCTGGGCCGGGCTTTGATTTCTTTTATGAAAGAGCGTGGGAGAAAATGGCTTCTGAAAATGTTCATGTGAGCCTGCTGGTACCGAACGAACTGGATGCGGCGCTGCGGGCGCTGCAAAAAGGCCCGTACTCCGGTAAGCCCCTGGCAGATATCTACCGGCTGATGCTCTGGCGGGGCCTGGGGCGCACGGAAGAGCTGCTCAAAGAGCGGGAGGAAATGGGAGGTCTGGCAAAATGACAAACAGCAACGCAAACCCCGTGAGCGCAAAAGCCCTGGGCAACGGGATTACCCTGTACCGGGCGCAGCAGTACCCGGGCCTATGGCATGTCTGGGCCCGGCTGAATCTGGATGTGCCGCTGGCAGAATACCAGAACATCAGTCAGGAAGAGCTGGAATTCCTTGAAAAAAAGATGGAGGAGAAATACGCCCACATCAGCATGGAACAGCTGCTGATGCTCTGCGAAGATTGATTTGCCCCGTGAACAGCGCTCTGCCACAGGAGAAGGAGTTATCCCGCCGGCGCGCATCCTTCTGTTTGTCCAACTTATCTCCACTATGCCCGTATACGGGCATAGTGGAGATTTTTTGTTGCTATCATTGAGAAAATGAAAGCATTATCTTCTGATAGCAGGGCAAACAATATGAATAAAATATATTCGCAGATCCTTGTGGACCGAATCCTTCTCCTGTGCAGGCAGCGGGGGATCTCGATCTATCAGCTGAGCCTTATGAGCGGCGTCAGCCACTCCACACTGGACAACTTTGTAAACCGAAAGACCTTCAACCCCAGGATCAGAACCCTGCACAAAATCGCCATTGCCTTCGGCATGACGCTGGCAGAATTTCTGGATTTCCCGGAGCTGAACAGCCATTCCTTTGATGATGAGAGGGAGGACGAGGACTGAGCAGGCGGGGCTTACTTCCCCGACTGCTCAGAAATGCGCTGCTTCCAGCATTTGTGGCACATAGCCACATAGCTGTCGTTGCCGCCCAGAAAGACCTGGTCCCCCTGGGTAATGATGCGGCCGGAGGCGTCAATGCGGGCATTGACGGTGGCCTTGCGGCCGCAGGCACAGACGGTCTTGATCTCGGTAAGGGAATCGGCCAGCTCCATCAGCCGCTGGGCGCCGGGGAAAAAGTGGGTGAGGAAATCCGTGCGCAGACCGAAGCACAGCACGGGAATATCCTCCTCGTCCACCAGCTGCCGCAGCTGGTCAATCTGCGCCGGGGTGAAGAACTGTGCCTCATCGGCAATGATCACATCGTGGCCCGGCTGCTTTTGATATTCCGCAATAATGTCCTGCTCCGGGGTGATGACCTGAGCCCGGGCCTCCAGACCGATGCGGCTTTTGATCACGTCGGCCCCGTCCCGGGTGTCCACGCTGGGCTTGATGAGCCAGACGGACATGCCCAGCTCCATGTAATTAAAGCGGGTGATCAGGGCCTGGGCGGTCTTGGAGGAGCCCATGGCCCCATACTTGAAATAGAGTTTAGCCATTGTTTTTACACCTTTCGATATGGGCGCGTACCCGCTCCATCACCATTTCCATGGCCACCTGGTTATGGCCGCCCTCGGGGATGATGATGTCCGCATTGCGCTTGGAGGGCTCCACGAACTGCTCATGCATGGGCTTGACGGTGCTGAGGTACTGGTTCACCACGCTGTCCAGACTGCGGCCCCGGTCCCGCACGTCCCGGACGATGCGGCGGAGGATGCGCACGTCGGCGTCGGTATCCACATAGATCTTGATATCCATCTGCTGGCACAGCTCCCGGCTCTGGAAAATCAGGATGCCCTCCACAATGATCACCTTGGCGGGCCTGACCACAATGACCTTGTCGGAGCGGTCATGAATGGTGTAGTCGTATACCGGGCAGGTGACGCTGCGGCCGGCCTTCAGGTCCTTGACAGCCTGGATCAGCAGGTCGGTATCAAAGGAGTCGGGGTGGTCATAGTTGAGCCTGGACCGCTCTTCATAGCTCATGTTGTGGTGGGCCTTATAATAATTGTCGTGGTAGATGACGGACACGTCTCCGCCGAAGCGCTGCATCAGCTTTTTGGTGATGGTGGTCTTGCCGCTGCCAGTGCCGCCGGCGATACCGACGACCATGATATCGTCCATGGGTATACCCCCTATCTGTTTTTCGTCCTTATTCTAGCATATCCTTTCTGTGGTTTCAATTTCAAATCGCCGCTTCATTTGACTTTTGGTTGTTTCTACATTATAATTTGTTCAAAAACAATACAATTCACGGAGGTATCGCCAATGTCAATCCCCACTCCCCATATCGCGGCGGCAAAAGAGCAGATCGCCAAGACCGTGCTGATGCCCGGCGACCCGCTGCGGGCCAAGTTCATCGCGGAAAACTTTCTCACGGACCCGGTGCTGGTAAATAACGTCCGGGGCGTTCAGGGCCACACCGGCACCTGGAAGGGCGTGCCGGTGACGGTGATGGCCTCCGGCATGGGCATCCCGGCCATCGGCATCTACAGCTGGGAGCTGTTCAACTTCTACGATGTGGACAACATCATCCGCGTCGGCTCCGCCGGGGCGTTGCGGGACGACCTGAAGCTGATGGACATTGTGGCCGGTCAGGGCGCCTGCACCAACTCCAACTACATCAACACCTTCGGCGTGAAGGGCAGCTTTGCTCCCATTGCCGACTTCACCCTGCTGAGCACGGCGGTGGAGACCGCCCGGGAGCACGGGGTGGACATGAAGGTGGGCAACATCCTCTCCGGCGACAACTTCTACGCCGCCGAGGGGCAGAACGGCAACGACCAGTGGAAGCGCATGGGCGTGATGGCCGTTGAGATGGAGGCCGCGGGCCTCTACTGCAACGCTGCCTATGCCGGGAAGCGGGCCCTCTGCATCTGCACCATATCCGACCATCTGTACCGGGAGGAATATCTGGACGCCCAGGCCCGGCAGACCTCCTTCACCCAGATGATGGAAATTGCCCTGGACACGGCGGTGAAGATGGCAGCCCTTTGAGAAATTCATAGTTTCATCATAAAAATGCCATTTTTTAGGCAAGTTTCTTCTTGATTTGGACATGGTGCCCGTGCTATAATTCAGAATGTGTGGGCACCACACAATTGTTACTTTGCAAGAAAAATTTTATGGAGGAAAAAACATGAAAAAGATTCTCGCACTTGTTCTGGCCCTGTGCATGGTCTTCGCCCTGTGCGCATGCGGCGCCAAGACCGAGGCTCCCGCCAAGGTCCGTATCGGTATGGTCACCGACGTGGGCGGCGTAAACGACAAGTCCTTCAACCAGACTTCCTGGGAAGGCCTGCAGGCTCTGGATCCCGCTGTGTTCGAGGTCAACTACCTGGAGAGCAAGACCGACGCTGACTACCAGACCAACATCCAGACCTTCATTGATGAGGAGTACGACCTGATCATCTGCGTGGGCTTCATGCTGGCTGACGCCACCCGTGAGGCCGCCGAGGCCAATCCCGAGCAGCTCTTCGCCATCATCGACGACGCTTCCATCGACCTGCCCAACGTGGCCTGCCTGATGTTCGCTCAGGAGCAGGCTTCCTACCTGGTGGGCCTGGTTGCCGGCGCTGTCACCGAGAGCAAGACCGTGGGCTATGTTCAGGGCATGGTCAATGACAGCATGAACCTCTTCGGCATCGGCTTCATCGCCGGCGTTCTGGAGTCCTGCCCCGAGGCCAACGTTCTGCAGTACAACGCCAACAGCTTCACCGACATCGCCGCTGGATCCACCGCCGCCAAGGACATGATCACCAAGGGCGCTGACGTGATCTACCAGGCCGCCGGCGGCACCGGTGTCGGTGTTATCAACGCCTGCGACGAGGGAGGCATCTGGGCCATCGGTGTTGACACCGACCAGTCCACTCTGGCTCCTGAGCACGTGCTGACCTCCGCCATGAAGCGGGTTGACGTTGCTTCTCAGGACATTTCCAAGGCTGTTGCCGAGGGCAACTTCACTGCCGGCATCCACATGTACGACCTGTCCAACGGCGGCGTTGACCTGGCTCCCACCCGGGACCACATCCCCGCTGACGTTCTGGAGACCGTCGAGGCTGCCAAGGCCGCTATCATCGCCGGTGAGAAGTCCGTTCCCACCTCCGTTGAAGATTGCCCCGAGTTCACCCTCAGCTGATTTCCAGCAAATCTGATTTCCTGCCGCCCTCTGAGCCTTGCTCAGGGGGCGGTTTTTTTGGATTTTCTGAAAGAAAATATAGAAAAAAAAAGGCATGTATGTTAGAATGTTGTGTAATCTCTAAATTCTGCCGGCAGAGACGCCGCTGTCTCTGCCGCCGCGCATCGGCGCGTAATTATAATAAAGGAGCGATAGGCTATGATTCCCTACTATCAGATCAGAAGTCCGCTGTCTCAGATTACTGAGGAAAAGATGACCCGCTATATCGGTGCTCTTTCGGAGGTGCTGGGCGAAAACCTGGAAAAGGTTTCTCTGGAGCAGTATCTGGATGAGAATTTTGCGCTGCTGTATGTGGCTTCCGGCGGCAGCGAGGGCTTTTTCCTGGAAGTATTTGAGCAGCTGAAGGCCCGCCACTGCTACATCCTCACCAGCGGAGAGAGCAATTCCCTGGCCGCCTCCATGGAAATCCTCAGCTTCCTGCGCAAGCACGGCGGCAGCGGGGAGATCCTCCACGGCGACACGGAGCAGGTAGCCGCCAGAATCCGAAGCCTGACCAATGCCCACCGGGCCCTGGCCAGCCTCCGGGGCAAGAAGCTGGGCTGCATCGGCGCTCCCTCGGACTGGCTTATCGCCTGCAACTACAGCCCGGACGCCATGATGGAGAAGCTGGGCCTGGGCTTTGTGAGCATCGAAATCGACGAGCTGCTCCGGGAGTACGAGAAGAAGGAGTACCCGGAGAACGAGTACACCCAACTCTTCAAGAGCAAGGACTTTGACCCGGCGGAGATTGAAAAGGCCCTGTATGTCTACGGCGCCATGAAACGTCTGTGCGACAGGTATCAGCTTTGCGGCGTAACGGTGCGCTGCTTCGACCTGCTGGACACCATCCACACCACCGGCTGCCTGGCCCTGGCCATTCTGAACGCGGAAGGAATTTACGGCGGCTGCGAGGGCGATGTGCCCGCGCTGCTGTCCATGGCAGTTTTGGGCGCCATCACCGGAGAGCCCATGTTCCTCTGCAATCCCAGCCGCTTCGACACCAAGGCAGGCACCGCCCTGTTCGCCCACTGCACCATCCCGCCCACCATGCTCAAGGACTTCTGCCTCAACACCCACTTTGAGTCCGGCATCGGCGTGGCCGTGCAGGGCAATTTTGCGGAGGACGACTGCACCATCTTCAAGTGCGAGGGGGATCTGTCCCGCTTCCACGCGCAGGAGGGCCACATCATCGACACGCCCTTCAGTGACATGCTCTGCCGCACCCAGATCAAGGTGCAGCTGGACGACTTCTCCTATTTCCTCACCCGGCCCATCAATAACCATCATATCATCTGCCGCGGCAGACACGCCGCGGACGCGGAAGCCTTCTTCCGGCTCCTGCAGGCGTAATTATCCTTTAAGGGGGCGTCAACTTGTCAAAAGAGTTCGTGGACCTGAATACCCCCGTCATTGAAATGCGGGATATTGTCAAAAAATTCGGCGATTTCGTGGCCAATGACGGCATCAACCTTACTGTCCACAAAGGTGAAATCCACGCGATCCTGGGCGAAAACGGCGCTGGCAAATCCACGCTGATGAACCAGCTTTACGGCCTTCTCAAGCCCACCTCCGGCCAGATCCTGGTTAACGGCAAAGCCATTGAAATGAGCAATCCCCGGGATGCCATCAATGCGGGGATCGGCATGGTGCATCAGCACTTCATGCTGATCCAACCCTTCACTGTCACCGAGAATATCGTGCTGGGTACCGAGCCAAGAAAGGGAATTACTCTGGATATGGCGGAGGCCCGGAAAAATGTGCAGGAGATTTCTGAGCGCTACGGCCTTTCCATCGACCCCGACGCAAAAATTGAGGACATCTCCGTGGGAATGCAGCAGCGCGTGGAAATCCTGAAGGCGCTGTACCGGGGGGCGGATATCCTGATCCTGGACGAGCCCACCTCCTCCCTCACCCCCCAGGAGATTGAGGATCTGATCGGTATTATGCGGAATCTGACCCGGGACGGGAAGAGCATCATCCTCATTACCCACAAGCTGAAGGAAATCAAGGAATCTGCCGATTTCTGCACCATCATCCGCCAGGGCAAGTACATCGCCACGGTGGACGTGGAACAGGTGGATGAGAACGAGCTGGCCAGCATGATGGTAGGCCGCAACGTCAGCTTTAAGGTGAATAAGCCGGACCAGACACCGGGCGATGTGGTGCTGGATGTGAAGGATCTGCACTGCAAGGACTACCGGGATGTAGAAGTAGTCAAGGGCCTGAATTTGCAGGTGCGCCGCGGTGAGATCGTGGGCATCGCCGGTATCGACGGCAACGGCCAGACGGAACTGGTGGAAGTGATCACCGGATTGCGGAAGGGTACCTCCGGCCAGGTTCTGGTCAACGGTGTGGACGTGTTCAACAAGCCGCCCCGCTTTGGCTTTGACCATGGGGTATCCAGCATTCCCGCCGACCGGCAGAAGCACGGCCTGGTGCTGGACTTCACCATTGAGGACAACCTGATCCTGCAAAACTACGGGGAGGAGCCTTATTCACGCCACGCCATCTTCAACCGGCCTGCCATCTTCTCCCACGCCACCGAATCGATCGAGCATTTTGATATCCGTCCCCGGAACAGCGAGAAGCGGACGGCGGGCACCCTCTCCGGCGGTAACCAGCAGAAGGTCATCATCGCCCGCGAGGTGCAGAACGACAAAGACCTGCTGATCGCCGTCAACCCCACCCGCGGCCTGGATGTGGGCGCCATCGAATATGTGCATGAGTACATCGTGGAGCAGCGCAACAAGGGCAAAGCCGTGCTGCTGGTCTCCTTCGAGCTGGACGAGATCATGAGTCTTTCTGACAAGATCGGCGTGATCTTTGACGGGCAGATCGTCAGTTCCATCCCCGGCAAGGAGGCCAATGAGAACGACCTGGGCCTGATGATGGCAGGAGGAAAAAAGAATGGATAAAAAGAAAAGCTTTCTGGTGATTTTGTCGGAAACCCGCTTCCTCCATATCCTGCTGTCCATTATTCTGGGCTTTGTGGTGGGCGCGTTCTTCCTGGTGATCATGGGCCTGTCCGTGGGCGACGCCTATGGCCGGCTGCTTTCCAGTGTCACCAGTGTGAAGGGATTTTCCTATGTGGTGGTTTACGCCATCCCCTATATCGTCACCGGCCTTTCCGTGGCCTTTTCCTTCAAAACCGGCGTGTTCAACATCGGCGCTGAGGGCCAGTTTGTCATGGGCTCCATGGCGGCCGCGGTGGTTGGCATCCTGCTGGGCGATCTGCCCAAGTTCGTGCTGATCCCCCTGTGCTTCCTGGTGGCTATGGCCGCAGGCGCCCTCTGGGGCGTTGTTGTGGCGCTGCTGAAAACGAAGCGGGGCATCAACGAAGTGCTGTCCATGATCATGTTCAACTGGATCGCCTTCTACCTCTCCAACTTCATTGCCGGCATCCCCGCCATTCACAGCGATGGTACTGCCGAAGCCACGAAAAACATATCCGCCAATGCCAGCACCCTGCTGAGCAAGGACTTTATCAGCCAGTATAAGCTGTGCCCCACCGCCAACTGGGGCATCCTGGTGGCCATCGTGCTGACGGTGGTGGTGTGGCTGATCATTGATAAGACCACCCTGGGCTACCGGCTGAAGGCTGTGGGCTTCAACAAATCCGCCGCGGAATACGGCGGCATCAATGTCAACCGCTCTATTCTGACCGCTCTGGCCATCTCCGGCGCCCTGGCTGGGCTGGGCGGCGCACTGCAGCTGATGGGTATGGGAAGCCGCATCAGCGTGTTCTCCAGCCAGGAAGGCTTCGGCTTCGCCGGAATCGTTGTGGCCCTGATGGGCTGCTCCAACCCCTTCGGCGTGCTTGCCGCGGGCCTGTTCTACGGTGCGCTGATCTATGGCGGCAGCAAGCTGAATCTGGTGGGCGCTCCCACCCAGCTGGTGAACGTCATTGTGGGTACGGTGGTGCTGTTCATCGCGATCTCTGTTGTCTTTGAACGCATCAAGTACATTCAGCCCCGGGGCAGACGCAAGACTGCCTCCCTTCAGGACGGAAAGGAGGAGAGCAAGTAAATGGCCGGTTTTATCAGCGAATTTGGCATTATCCTGTATGCCACTCTCATTTACACCCCGCCCCTTCTTTACGCGGCGCTGGGTTCCTGCTTCTCTGAGGTTTCCGGTGTTGTGAACATCGGTATTGAAGGTATGATGACCGCCGGCGCCTTTACCGGCACCGTGGTGGCCTACTTCACCGGCAATCCCTGGATCGGCTTTATCTGCGGCGGTCTGGCGGGTATGCTCTTTGGTGCCATCCACGCGCTGGCCACAGTGAGACTGGGAGCTGACCAGACCATTGCCGGCACCGCCATCAATATGCTGGGGCCCGGCATCGTCATTATGATCGCCAAGGTGCTTTTCAATTCCACCGACACCATTCCCCTGACCGCGGAACAGAAGATCCCCATGCTGTTTCGCGGCGTGTTTGACACCAGCACCGTTTTTGGCCGCTTTATGGACAATGTGTTCGCCAACTATGCCACCACCTATCTGGTGTTCCTGGCTGTGATCCTGGTTTGGTTCATTTTCTATAAGACCCGCTTCGGCCTGCGGCTGCGGGCCTGCGGCGAGCATCCCCAGGCCTGCGAGACCCTGGGCATCAACGTGATCGCCATGCGCTTCTGGTGCGTGTGCATCTCCGGCTTCCTGTCCGGTCTGGGCGGCGCCTGCGTGACCATGGCCACCTCCAACCAGTTCCGCCCCATCTCCATTGTGGGTCAGGGCTTCATTGCCATTGCGGCAGTGATCTTCGGCAAGTTCCGGCCTCAGGGCGCGCTGCTGGGCTGCCTGCTGTTCGGCTTCTGCTCCGGCTTGAAGGTGGTACTGGGCGGCTCCTCCGGCGTAAATATGCATCTGATCTCCATGATCCCCTATGTGGTGACGGTGATCGTGCTGGTGCTGTTCGTGGGCAAGTCCCATGTTCCTGCCGCCAACGGCAAGCCCTACATCAAGTCCAAATAATTTCCTTTCCTGCTGCATATAACAAAGCCGGAGCGGCTGCTCCGGCTTCGTTATGACATACTACCATTCTACAAGAATACAAGGAGTAACACTATGAACAAGTATCTGGACATTTCCCCCGAAGTGAAGGCCGCGCTGGAAGCCGGCAAGCCCGTTGTGGCCCTGGAGAGCACCATCATCTCCCACGGCATGCCCTACCCCAAGAACGTGGAGACGGCCCTGCTGGTGGAGCAGACCCTGCGGGACAACGGCGCCGTGCCCGCCACCATCGCCGTCATCGGCGGGCGGCTGAAGGCCGGCCTCAGCAAGGAGGAAATTGAATATCTGGGCAAGACGGGCCGGGGCGTGGCCAAGGCCAGCCGCCGGGATCTGCCCGCACTGGTGGCCCGGGGGGCCGACGGTGCCACCACCGTCACCACCACCATGATCATCGCCCACATGGCAGGCATCCAGGTCTTTGCCACCGGCGGCATCGGCGGCGTACACCGTGGCGCCGAGACCACCATGGACATCTCCGCCGACCTGGAGGAGCTGGCCCAGACCCCTGTGATGGTGGTCTGCGCCGGGGCCAAGTCCATCCTGGACCTGGGGCTGACCCTGGAGTATCTGGAGACCAAGGGCGTGCCGGTGATCGGCTACGGCACGGAGGAGCTGCCCGCCTTCTACACCCGCAAGAGCGGCTTCGGCGTGGACTACCGGGTGGACAGCCCGGAGGAGCTGGCCGCCATGTTCGCCGCCCAGCGTGATCTGGGCTACAAGGGCGGCATGCTGGTCACCAACCCCATTCCCGAGGAATACGCCATGCCCAAGGACGTGATCGACGCCGCCATCGAGCAGGCCCTGCGGGAGTGCAAGGAGCAGGGCGTCCACGGCAAGGAGACCACCCCCTTCCTGCTGGCCCGGGTGGTGGAGCTGACCGGCGGAGACAGTCTGGAGAGCAACATCCAGCTGGTGCTGAACAACGCCCGTGTTGCCGCCCGCACCGCCGCGGCATTGGCAAAGTAAAAAAGAGCATATTGCACAAAACAGGCGCCGAAATTTCGGCGCCTGTTTTCATTTTGGAGAGAGCGGAGACTAGAGAAATTGCATCGTGGTATTCTATAATTAGGATAAGCCAATATGGCAAATTATAATTATAGGAGAAACAAATGGCCAGATCAAAACCAGTCACAGCAAGTAACAACACACTGAGAAGAGATTCTTCCGCTTTTTGGGAGCGAAACAATGACATTCAGGCAGCAAGCAGCAGGTCAAGTGTTACAACGACCAAACAGCCCACGGCGGTTTCCTCGCCAGCGCAAAATTATCATTACACTGTTCCCAGTTCACCCTCGACTTCGTTTCAACCTTCACCCAAACCAGTGACAACAGTCAGCCAACCAGCTTTAGTTCCTGCTGTTACATCTCAAACGAGCCGCAGGGATAGCTCTGCCTACTGGTCACAGCGGGCAGATACACAAAACAAGAATGAATCAAATCTTACAGTTCCTCCTTTTGTTCCGCGGCAACCCTTACCCGTGCAGTCCCAGCGCGCCCCAGCACAAACCATACGAACCACTGGCAGCACCGCAGTCAACAGTCGCGGGAGCAGCACGCCTGAGAAAAAGAGCCTGTCAGATGACAAAGATGTTGACTATCTAAAATTGGCTTTCGCCATTGCTGAGCAAGGCGCCGGTAACTTTGTTGGCAGCATCACAGGTGCAGCAGACTGGCTTCTGGGTGACTTTTGCCAAGAGCTCTGGACGTTGGGCGGAGAGACTCTGGGTGTAGGGGTTGGAAAGAACCCTGTTTCCAAGCTCAATTCCTGGGTACAAACTACAAGAAAGCGGGACGCGGAGTATGCTGCCAGCTTAACAAAAAATAACAAGTTTGCAGAAATGCTGAACAAGTATGGGCCTGATGTGGTGGCGGTTTTACCCTCCCTGGCAATAGCAGCATTTACCGCCCCAGCCACAGCAGCCGCTTCGACATTAAAAGCAGGTAAACTGGCCACACAGACATCCCCCGCGCTGAGCACAGCTATAAAGAAAGTTTTTTCCGACAAAAACGCCCAATTGGCGTTTCTCGAAGCAGGCGGCAACGCCTATAATGAGGCACGGGAGCGCGGCGCAGATGAAAGTCAGGCCGCAGCAGTTGCTTTTGAAAACGGTCTTTTCTCCGCCATTACATCAATAGGCGGTTTGGACGATACATGGGGCGGGATAGAGCGTATTTACTCGAGGCAGAACAAAATCTGGCCAAAAGGACGTTCTTCCCAGGCAAGGGAATATGTGAAGAGCGGCTTTCAGGAAGTTGGCGAAGATATCCTGTCAGGATTCAACGAGCGCGCCTCTCATGCAATATACGACCCGACCCTCCCCCTCTATTCCGCTACAGACCCAAACGCGCCTTTGAATCCCACCGCAATCAAAGAAGATGCAATCCACGGCGCTATGAGTTCTGCCGCTGCCAGCGCCGCTCATTTTATTCCCAAGACCGCAAGCGAGGAAGTAAAGAGGCCGCTCACGCCGCAGGATGTCAGCACGCAGAGAGATAGCCACATCAGAGAAATACTCTCTCAAAATCCCAGAATGAGCCGGGCAGCGGTGGAGCAGCAGAGCAACGCACTGCAACGGTTCCTGCTGAACGGCAATCTGGAAGAAGTGAAAAAGTTCAATATGGCAAATCCTGCCGTTGCTGACTGCTTCTACGAGGAGACCGGCGTTCGTATCACTCCCGCTGATGTCAGAGCCCCAAAAATTTTGAACAACAAGCTTGCATCCGGCATCCGCAATTATCAGGCACGCTACACCTTTGATCCTGACACCGCCCTTCATAAAAGTCTTGATTTTTCTTCTCAGTCCGGCTATACTGGAATCGGGGCACGACCTCTGCCGGCGGAGGAAAACGCAAAATACCGAAACAATTTTGTGATCGGCACCTTTGCCTTCCGTTCTCCTGCTTCCGGCCCAAGCCCCCTTCGTCCAAATTCCAGGTATGAGACGGATAACCACTCCTGCTACCTGTACACCGATGGGGCAGCCAGGGTAAGATTGACTAACGGAGAAATATCCGTGTCCGGGCCTGGTCGGTATTCCCGTGCAAAGGCCGAAATCGAGCGGATGTTCTCCGCCATGGCGCCTGACCTGACCAACCCCAATAGCCGATACCGTGAGCTTTCAAGTGGGGCCTACGCTGGTTTGCAGCAGTTGAAACAGGCGTGGACGCCGGCACTGGCGGCGGGGAAGACGGTTTCAGTTTCGATCGAAATGGCGTATTCCGGCGCATCTACCGTCCCGGATTATTACGATGTGAGTTATTCCATCGACGGGAGCAAAAGTATCGTTCGGATTTATAATGGCAACTGATGTTGCTTTGTTTGGAGGGCGTATTCCATGACTATCATTCATTCTGAGCAGTTAGTGCTGCGCCAGAAACTGCTCGATTTGATGCTGGAGGTGCTTTCCGAAAAAGCAGATGCGTTTTTTCTCTATGGATGCCTTGTTCCCGGCTATATGTCCTTATCCTGTTTCTATACTGTGGACGGTACGCCCTTTGAGCTTTTTACCACCGTGGATAATCCGCTCTGCTCCTCAGACGAACAGATAGAACTTCAGTGCAAGGGTCAGGCTATTATGTCGACTTATTTTAACGAATTTATGACCTTCCGGGATGGTCAGGATTCACCCCCCTCTGAACTGTATTTTACCTATGACATGCAGACAAAAGAGGAAACCTTCCGCTTCGGTTACAAACTGATTCTCAATTACAACGTGCCCGTAGCACGATATGAGGCCTGGTTCGTTTCCCAGGGATGGGAGCCTCTGCCGGAGTGGAACTGCCCCTTGATCTGGAGGTTGAAAAACTGGCTGAAGCGGGACGATCCCTTTCAGTGGTGCCCCAGCATTGCGTATGTGCTGGCAGACCCGCCCTGGGAAAAACCATACGTGAAAGAAATAGGCGAATAGCATTTCGATGTTTGATAGAGCGCCCTTCGGCGCTCTATCTTTTTGTTGAAATGCAGGGGCTTTCGCTGTATAATAGAATGAATTTGTATGTTTGTATTGAGAAGGAGCAGCCATGGACAAGAACGACTGCCTTGTTTCCATCCTTTGCACGGCCTATAACCACGAGCAGTACATCCGTTCCGCGCTGGAGAGCTTTGTAAGCCAGAAAACCGGCTTCGCCTTTGAGGTGCTGGTGAACGACGACGCCTCCTCCGACGGCACGGCGGCCATTATCCGGGAGTACGAAGAAAAGTACCCGGAGATCATCCGCCCCTTTTACCAGAAGGAGAATCAGTTTTCCAAGGGCATCGGCTATATCTACGAGAATATTTTCTACCCCCATGCCCGGGGGAAATACTTCGCCTTCTGCGAGGGGGACGATTACTGGACGGACGAGAGCAAGCTGCAGCGGCAGGTGGACTTCCTGGAGAGCCACCCGGACTACAGCGCCTGCGTGCACAACACCACTCTGCACTACTGCAACGGCAGCCGGCCGGACGAGCTGCTGATCCCCAGCCGGGGCGACCATGAGGTGCTCTATGAAAACGTAATCCACGGGCCCATCGACGCTTACCACACCAGTTCCCTGATGGCCCGGCGGGAGATCATTGTTCAGACGCCGGACTTCTACCGGGCGGCCACGGCCCACGGCTTTGCCGACTATGCCTGGGCGCTGCTGCTGCGGCTCAGCGGCGGGATCTGGTTCATTGACAGGAGCATGTCGGTGTACCGGCTGTTCAGCAATCAGGCGGCCTGGACCAGCGGCGTGGACAGGCAATATGACAAGCTCAGGGGCTTTGTTCAGGGGAAGGTGGAGATGCTGAGGGCCTTTCTGCCCCACGCGCCGGCGGAAGTCCGGCCCCTGGTAGAGCAGGAGATCCTGGAGCGGGAGTTTGAGCTGATGTACATTGAGGGCCGGGACAAGGAGCAGCGGAAGGGCCCGTACCGCCAGATCCTCCGCCGCCAGAGCCGGAGCTACCGGCTGAAGAACTTTATCAAGAGCTATGTCCCCGGCCTGCAGCGTCTCTACCGCAGGCGGCAGGGCTATATCGACTGAAGCAAGGGAGAAGTCAGACATGGAAAAAAGCAGCTGCATGGTGTCTATCCTGTGCACGGCCTATAATCATGAGCAATACATTGCCCAGACCCTGGATAGCTTTCTGAGCCAGCAGACGGACTTCCCCTTTGAGATTCTGGTCAGCGACGACGCCTCCACCGACGGCACGGCAGAGATTATCCGGGACTACGCCCTGCGGTATCCCGGGGTTGTGCGGGCCTTTCTGATGAAGGAGAACATTTTCTCCAAGGGCGGCAACTTCTACACCGAATACTTCTTCCCCAACGCCAGGGGCAAGTACATCTGCATCTGCGAAGGGGACGACTACTGGTGCGACGACAGCCGCCTGCAGCGGCAGGTGGACTTTCTGGAGGGCCACCCGGACTACAGCGCCTGCGTGCACAATACGCTGCTGCACTACTGCGACGGCTCCGCCCCGGACCGGCCCCTGCTGGACCATGGGGAGGACATGGACCTGCCCATGGAGCTGATCCTGGCCGGGGCAGCCAAGGCCTATCACACCAGCTCCTTCACCGCCCGGGCGGAAATTCTGACGGACACCCAGGACTTTTATCATGTGGCCTACCGCTACGGCTTTACCGATCAGGCCAACGCCCTGTGGCTGCGGCTCAACGGAAAGATCCGTTATCTGGACCGGGTCATGTCCGTCTATCGGATCAACAGCAACGATGCGGCCTGGAGCTCCGGGGTGGACCACCAGTACGACAAGCTGAAAAACTTCATTGTGGGCAGCCGGGAGATGCTGAAAGCCTTCCTGCCCCATGTGCCGGAGGAATACCGGGGCATGACGGAGCAGGCCATCCTGGAGCGGGAGTTTGAGCTGATGTACATTGAGGGCCGGGACAAGGAGCAGCGGAAGGGCCCCTACCGGCAGATCCTCCGCCGCCAGAGCCGGAGCTACCGGATCAAAAACTTTGTGAAATGCTACTTCCCCGCCTTGCAGCGGCTTTACCGCCGGGGCCGGGGCTACGGAGATGTTTGATGGATAACAGCAGGCAAAAGGTCATATCCAACCTGATCTGGCGCTTTATGGAGCGCTGCGGCTCCCAGGTAATTTCCTTCGTGGTGTCGGTGGTGCTGGCAAGGCTGCTGGCGCCGGAGCTGTACGGCTCCATCGCCCTGGTGACGGTGATCACCTCTGTTTTGCAGGTGTTTGTGGACAGCGGCATGGCCAACGCCCTGATCCAGAAAAAGGACACCGACGACCTGGACTATTCCTCGGTGTTTTACTTCAACCTGGTCTTTTGCCTGATCCTCTATATCGGGCTGTTCTTCGCCGCGCCGCTGATCAGCCGGATCTACAAGGACTTGAGTCTGGTGCCGGTGATCCGGGTGCTGGGGCTGACGCTGGTGGTTTCCGGCGTGAAGAACGTGCAGCAGGCCTATGTGTCCAAGACCATGCAGTTTCGCCGCTTCTTCTTCGCCACCCTGGGGGGCACGGTGTTCTCCGCGGTGGTGGGCATCGGTATGGCCTACGGCGGCTGCGGTGTCTGGGCGCTGGTGATGCAGCAGCTGCTGAACGCCGCCGTGAATACCGCCATTTTGTGGGTCACGGTGGGCTGGAAGCCGAAACGGATGTTTTCCTTCCGGCGGCTGGCCGGGCTGATCTCCTTCGGGTGGAAGCTGCTGGTGTCCGCCCTGCTGGACACGGTATACAACAAGCTGTACCAGCTGGTGGTGGGCGTGGTCTATTCCTCCGCCGACCTGGCCTATTACAACAAGGCCGATCAGCTGCCGGTGCTGGTGGTGGAGAACATCAATTCCTCCATTGACAGCGTGCTGCTGCCGGTGCTGTCCGCCCAGCAGGACAAGCGGGAGCAGGTGCGGGAGATGACCCGGCGGGCCATCAAAATGAGCACCTATGTGATGATGCCCATGATGGCGGGGCTGGCCGCCTGCGCCGAGCCGCTGGTGCGGCTGCTACTGACGGAAAAGTGGCTGCCCTGCGTGCCCTATATGCAGATCTTCTGCGTGTGCTACGCCTTCTACCCCCTGCATACCGCCAATCTCAACGCCATCAAGGCCATGGGCCGCAGCGATATGTTTCTGATCCTGGAGATCATCAAGAAGGCCGTGGGCTTCCTGGCCCTGGTGATCACCATGCGGATGGGCGTGATCTACATGGCACTGAGCCGTGTCTTCACCGGCGTTCTGGCCCAGATCATCAACGCCTGGCCCAACAGCCGGCTGCTGAACTACCCCTATCTCCAGCAGCTGCGGGATATGCTGCCGGCCATCCTGCTGTCCACGGCGATGGGCCTGCTGGTGTACACGCTGAATTTTTTGGGTCTGGGAGATTTTGCCACCCTGGCTCTGCAGGTGCTGGCGGGGGTGGGGATCTACCTGCTGGGCTCCCTGCTCTTTAAGCTGGACAGCTTCCGCTATATTCTGTCCATTCTGAAAAATCTGCTGCACCGGGGCGGTGCGGCAAAGGAGTGAGTTTCCATGGCTGAGGTCAGGAAGGTGCTGGTGTTCCCCGCCGGGACGGAGATCGCCTTTGAGATCCATCATGCGCTGCGCTACAGCAAGTTTGTCAAGCTCTACGGTGCCACCAGCGTGGCCTGCCATGCGGATTTTGTGTTTGAAAACTGCGTGGAGGGCCTGCCCTACGTGGATGAGCCAGGGCTGATCGACCGGCTCAACCAGGTGATCGACGAATTCGCCATCGACTATGTCTATCCCGCCCATGACAGCGCGGTGCTGACCCTGACCCGGGAACAGGACCGGCTGCATGCCAAGGTGGTGACTTCGGACCTGGAGACGGTGGAGATCTGCCGCTCCAAAAACCTGACCTATGACCATCTCCGGGGCGCGGAATATCTGCCCCGCTTCTATGCCGGTGCGGAGGAGATCCGGGAGTACCCGGTGTTCATCAAGCCCTCGGTGGGCCAGGGCTCCGTAGGCGCCCGGCGCATCGACGACCGGGCCGCCCTGGAGGAGGCCCTGGCCGACGGGGTGGAATACGCCATCTGCGAGTATCTCCCCGGGCAGGAGTTCACCGTGGACTGCTTTACCGACCGGCACGGGGCGCTGCGCTATGTGGGGTCCCGCTCCCGGGACCGGATCCGCAGCGGCATCGCTGTGCGCAGCCATTTCCTGCCGGAGGATCAGCGGATCAACCAGATCGCGGAGGACCTGAACCGCCGCTTCCGTTTCAACGGCGCCTGGTTCTTCCAGCTGAAGGAAAACGGCCAGGGGCAGTTCCGGCTGATGGAGGTGGCCCCCCGCATCGCAGGTACCATGGGCGCCACCCGCAACCGGGGCGTCAACATGCCGCTGCTGACCCTCTACAACATGTGGGGCTATGACGTGGATATTATCGATAACGGCAGCGACCTGCTGCTGGACCGGGCCTTTATCAGCCGGTTCAAGAGCGGCCTCCGCTATGAGAACGTGTATGTGGACTTTGACGACACCATGGTGCTGCGGGGTCAGGTGAACCCGGAGCTGATGGCCTTTCTCTACCAGGCAAAAAATCAGGGCAAGAAGCTGTTCCTGATCTCCAAGCACGCGGGGGATCTGGACGGAGAGCTGCAGCGCTTCTGCATCCATCCCGGTCTGTTTGACCGGATCATCCGCCTTGACCAGGGGGAGAGCAAGCTGCCCTACATCCAGGCCGGTTCTATTTTTATCGACGACTCTTTTGCCGAACGCCGGCGCATCCATGAAGGCTGCGGCGTGCCGGTTTTTGACCTGGACATGATCGAAAGCCTGATCGACTGGCGGGCCTGAAGGATAAGGAGGAAGCTATGAACAGTTTTTACAGTCCGGAAGAACTGAAAAGCCTGGGGCTGAAGGAATACGGCGAGAACGTGCTCATCAGCCGCAAGTGCAGCATCTACGGGGCGGAGAACATCCGCTTGGGCAGTCATGTCCGCATTGACGATTTCTGCGTGCTCAGCGGCAAGGTGGAGCTGGGCAATTATGTGCATATCGCGGCCAGCTGCCTGCTCTACGGCGGCAGCGCCGGCATCACCTTCGGGGATTACACCACCATCTCCTCCCGTGGGGCCGTCTACGCCATCAGCGACGATTACTCCGGCGAGCACATGACCAATCCCCTGCTGCCGGATAAGTATCGGGCGGTGATCAAGCAGCCGGTGTCCATCGGGAAGCACTGCATCATCGGCAGCGGCTGCACCATCCTCCCCGGCGTGGAGCTGGGGGAGGGCTGCTCCGTTGGCTCCATGAGTCTGGTGAACCGCAGCGCGGAGCCCTGGGGCGTCTATGTGGGCATCCCCGCCCGCCGGGTGAAGGAGCGCAGCCGGAAGCTGCTGGAATACTGCGCCGAATTTGAAAGTCAGCTGTAAGCTGAAGGAGAAACTATGAACGATATGATCAATGTGACCCGCTCGTCCCTGCCGGACTATGAGGAGTTCTGCCGGGAGATCGCGGATATCTGGGACAGCCACTGGCTCACCAACATGGGTGCAAAGCACCAGCAGCTGGAGGCCGCTCTGGCCGAATACTGGGGCGCGGAAAATGTGGCGCTGCTGACCAACGGGCACCTGGCCCTGGAGAACATCATCCAGGCCATGGAGCTGCGGGGCGAGATCATCACCTCCCCCTACACCTTCGCCTCCACTACCCATGCCATCGTCCGCTGCGGCTGCACGCCGGTGTTCTGTGACATTGAGCCGGAGAACTTTACCATGGACCCGGCCAAAATTGAGGCCCTGATCACCGACAGGACCGTGGCCATCCTGCCCATCCATGTCTACGGAAACCTCTGCGACACGGAGGCCATTGAGGCCATCGCCAAAAAGCACGGCCTGAAGGTGATCTACGACGGGGCCCACTCCTTCGGTGTGAAGAAAAACGGCGTCAGCTCCGCCTGCTTCGGGGATGCCACCATGTTCTCCTTCCATGCCACCAAGGTCTTTAACACCATCGAGGGCGGCGCCCTCTGCTTCAGGGACAAAGCGCTGAAGCAGAGAATCAACGACCTGAAGAATTTCGGCATCCACGGGCCGGAGTCCGTACCCTTCGTGGGGGGCAACGCCAAGATGAACGAGTTCTGCGCCGCCATGGGGCTTTGCAACCTGCGGCATCTGGATGCCTGGCTCCAGCAGCGCAAGGCAGTGGTGGAGCGCTACCGCCAGCATCTGGAGGGCGTGCCCGGCCTGAAGCTGAACCGGGAGCAGCCGGGAGTGGAATCCAATTACGCCTACTTCCCGGTGGTGTTCGACGGCTACAAGTATGACCGGGATCAAGTCTTTGCCCGGCTCAACGAGAACGGTATTGTGGCCCGGAAGTATTTCTACCCGGTGACCAACGCTTTCGAATGCTATGCCGGCCTACCTGGCTTTGACCCGGCGCTGACCCCGGTGGCAAGCGATGTGGCGGCGCGGGTGCTGACCCTGCCCCTGTACCCGGAGCTGCCCCTGGAGGATGTGGATCGGATCTGCCGGCTGATCCTGGACTGATTGGGTAATAATGAACACCGCCGCCGGAGACCTGGTCTCCGGCGGCGGTGTTCGTTTGGGTTTGCTTATCTTTTCCTGTCCACCCGCAGTTCACTGCGGTGGCAGAAGTTTCTGTTGCCGCAGGTGGCGCAGCCCCGTCCGCAGCCCCGTTTTTTGGCCTGATTGGTTTTCAGCACCAGGTATCCCGCCGGCACGAAGCAGGCCAGAAGCAGCAGCGCGATATATACGTATTCCATCGGTTCCTCCCCTTTTCCCGGATTCTTTTGCTTTTTTCCTGTCTCTATGGTACAATGTTTTCCGTCGTATTTTTGATGCACAGGCAACAGTGAGGGAAGGATCATGACAAGAATTTTATTCGTTTGCCACGGCATATGACGCTTTTACCCGACCAGAATAAGATAAACTAAATTACACCGGGGTTTATGGCCGGAGTGTACTTCACCAGTACCTCAATCCCCTGTTTTTCAGAAGAGTTCGATTTGACGAGAAATCTATGATCAGCCCCTGAAAAGGGCAGAAGAAAGGACTCTATTATGGCCAGAACAACCAAAACCCCGTCTTATGCGCCAGACATTCCGGAGCGCAAAACCATAAGAAAGACTGCCTCTTCCGCACAGAAGAGCGCTACAGCAAAGAAAGCAGAAGCAGCTCAGCTCGAAATCGAGGAAACAAAGGCGAGCACTACCGACAGAGCTGCCGCTGCAAAGAAGAAGCAGAGCCGTCCTGCAAAGAAAGCAGAACGGGCACCGCAGAAACCGATCATGTCTGAGTATGTTGAACAGAAGCCTGAGTTCATTGCGTTGAAGCAGCTGCAGATTCCGTTCTATGAAAGATATCTGCTGACGGTTGAAGAGACCAGCGCATACTTCCATATTGGTTCCAAGAAGATGTACGAGATGATCCATGAAAATCCGGAAGCACCATGGCTGCTGCTCAACGGAAACCGGAAAATGATCAAGCGCGAGATGTTCGCCCGCTGGATCGACCAGCAGACGGTAATCTGAGAAAACTTTATAGAGATAGTAATGCCTCCCGATGGTTCATGAGACTATCGGGAGGATTTTATATGCTGTATGTTTTCGGGGCGTTTCAGGCTCCGGAATGCACCCGTACGGGTCGATGTTGGAAGGTAAATATCGTTGGGTGGTATAGATATATCCCTGACAGATTTGAGCTTCAGAAAATGGAGTAGGTGCTCCATTCTTTGAAAGGGTAAATGCACCGATTAACAGCAGCTGATACGATCAAATATCGATAGCCCAAGTGTCGCCATGAGACGACATTTAATGTCGAAATTGAGAATTGCAAGTTGAAAAATGCAACAGTTTGTGATATGATGAATGTTAGTTTGAGATACTATACCAACTTTGAGATACTATACCAACATGGTTCAGATACGTTAGGAGAACTAATTATGGCAGTCAATTATGATAAGCTTTGGGACATTCTTAAAGAAAGAAACATGATGAAGACAGATCTGGTGCGCGCAGCAAAAATCAGTACGAACGCTATGGCCAAGCTTGGACGCAATGAAGATGTGCGCGTCGGAATCCTGGTTAAAATATGCGGATATCTCGGCTGTAAAATTGACGATATTATGGACATGATTCCAGAAGAGGAGAAATAAACAATGGCTAATGAGAGATTCAATGTAGTGGGTACTAATATCGCTGAAAAAGCAACTATGATCTGGAACGTGGCAGACCTTCTGCGTGGACCGTTTAAACCTCATGAGTATGGCCTTGTAATTCTGCCGATGACGGTTGTTAAGCGTTTTCATGACTGCTTGCTTCCTACTCATCAAGCAGTGCTGGATACATATGAAAAGGTTAAGAAGCTGGCTGTTACTGACGGTTTTCTCCGCCGTGCATCCGGCTATCAGTTCTATAACACCAGCAAGTACACATTTGATCGTTTGCTGGCAGACCCCGAAAACATTGAGAGCAACTTCCGCGATTATTTGAACGGT
>SFVI01000006.1 GCA_004560305.1 bacterium
GATTATATATCCGCATTTTGATTTTTTAGCCAGATTCAGGGCGAAAAGGTTCCGGCTTTTGTTGAATACAAGGGTTTCCGGGCTGTTCATATACTTGGGCTCGCCCTCACCCAGGATGCGCCCGGAAAAGCCGATCACATTGCCCCGCACGTCAATCACCGGGAACATCAGCCGGTTGCGGAAAGTATCATACACCCCGCCGTTCTTGCCCCGGCGCACCAGTCCCGCGTCTGCCAGCTCGTATTCGGTGAAGCCCTTTTCCTTCATGGCGTCGGTAAGGCTGTTCCAGCTGTCCGGCGCGAAGCCCAGGCCAAAGCGCCTGGCCGTGGCCGGACTCAATTGCCGCTGGCGCATATAGTCGCAGGCGGCGGCCCCGGCGGGGGTGGAAAGCTGGCTGTAGAAGAAGCGGGCGGCCTCCCTGTTCAGCGCCAGCATCCGGGCACGCTTTTTGCTCTCCCGGTCGTTGGTCTCCTCCGGCATGGGCATCCCCGCCCGCTTTGCCAGAAACTCCACCGCCTCCGGGAAGGAGAGGTTCTCCACCTCCATGATGAAGTTGATCACGCCTCCGCCCTTGCCGCAGCCGAAACAATGATAGATCTGCTTGTCCGGCGATACGGAGAAGGAGGGGGTTTTCTCGCTGTGAAAGGGGCACAGGCCAAACAGGTTGGCCCCGCTGCGCTTGCTCAGCCGCACATAGGAGGACACCACCTCCACAATGTCGTTGCGGTCGACAAGCTCGGTTATGAAATTTTCAGGAAAGGCCATAGGCCCACCTCCTGACTGTGTTTACTTAACGGTCCAGGCAAAGGGGATGAACAGCTCCCCGTACTTCTCCATGGCGTAGCCGTCGGTCATGCCGGAGATGTAGTCGCAGGCGGCCCGCTCCACACCCTCGTCCTCGATGACGGCGGCAAAATCCTCCGGCAGCTTTTCCGGGTGCTTCACATAGTATTCGTAAAGCCGGGCCAGAATGCCGTCCACCTTGCTCTCCTCCCCCTTGGCCAGGGGGTTGGTGTACACGTCGGAATACATATAGCTGTGGAAAAAGTCAAAGGTTGCCTGCATCTGGGGGGACATGCGCAGCTGGCCCTCTCCGCTGTTTTGGATCAGGTCGGTGAGCAGGGAATTGATCCGCTGGCTGTTGCGTTCTCCGCAGTTACGGCGGATGATCTCCGGCACCTTGTCGGCCTGAATGATCCCCGCCCGGATGGAGTCGTCCAGATCGTGGTTTATGTAGGCGATGCGGTCGCACAGGCGCACCGCCGTGGCTTCCGGCGTGTCGTCCGGCTGGCCGTGGGTGTGGTGCAGGATGCCCATACGGGTCTCGTAGCAGAGGTTCAGGCCCCGGCCGTCCCGCTCCAGAATATCCACCACCCGCAGGCTCTGCTCATAGTGCTTGAAGCCGCCGGGAAAAATCTTGTTCAGGGCCCGCTCCCCGGCGTGGCCGAAGGGGGTGTGGCCCAGGTCGTGCCCCAGGGCGGCAGCCTCTGCCAGATCCTCGTTCAGGTTCAGCGCCCGGGCCACCGTCCGGGCCAGGCGGCTGACCTCCAGCGTATGGGTCAGGCGGGTGCGGTAATGGTCCCCCTCCGGCTGCAAAAACACCTGGGTCTTGTGCTTCAGGCGGCGGAAGGCCTTGGAGTGAGTGATCCGGTCGATATCCCGCTGAAAGCAGGTGCGGATCTCGCACTCCGGCTCCGGCTTCAGGCGGCCTTTGCTGTTTTCAGACAGAATGCCATAGGGCCCGATGATGGTATGCTCGGCAATTTCTCGCTCCCTGCGGGGACAGAACATGGCGTTCACCTGCTTCCCTGTTATTCAATGGGTCAAACGAAAAGCAACGGGAGGGCGATTTTGCCTCCCGTTACTCTTATACGACCTTTGCTTTTATTTCCCTTTATTTTTTTGAAAGATTTTTGCCTGGGGCCTATTCCTTCTTCTCCGTCCCGGCCTTAGCCTGCTGCCGCAGGGCCTTCTTCTCCCGACGCCGGGCGGCCAGCTTCCGAAACAGGGGGCGGAAGATAAAGAACAATGCTGTCAGCACAAGGATGGTGGGGATGGCGGACACCAGGAACACCAACAGATCCTTAAAGAACTGGCCCAGATTCCTGAACGCCCCGGTGAGGGCCTGCCACAGCTCCTGGCCGTAGCTCTGCTGGGGCTCCGGCGTGTACTCGCTGACCTCCATCACCTCCAGGTCGATGGTGCTGTAGCTGACCTGCCGGTCCCAGTTTTTCAGGGCGGACTGGAGGCTCTCGATCTGGTAGCGCAGCTCGGTCAGCTTTTCTTCAATGGCGATCACATCGCTGACGGTCTCTGCCTTCTCCATCATCTCCAGCAGCCGGGTCTCCTGGGTCTGATAGGCGGTGAGCCGGGCCTGGGTGTCGTAGTACTGGCTGGTGACGTTCTCGGTGTAGGTGTGGCTGTAGGGTACGTTTCCAATCTCAGAAAGGCTGCCCATCAGCAGCTCGAACTTGTTGCTGGGGATGCGCAGGGTGTAGGATGCGCTGCGGTTGTAGCTGCTGCCCCGGGCAATGCTGCGGTAGTTGGCGCCGTTCATGCTGCTGGATTCGATCCAGCCCTTGTTCTCCTCCACCAGGGTCAGGAGCTTTGCGATGCTGCCGTCAAAATCCGTGGTCTCCACGGTGGCGCTGGCGGAATAGATGATCTTGGAGGGGTCTGTTTCCGGCGCATCGGAGCCGGACGTACCGGCGGTGTTGGCGTCTCCAGCGACAGCAAAGCCGCCGAAGCCGGCCTCCTCGGCGGCCATGTCCGCGCTCATGTACGGCTCCGCCGCGGGAGCTTCCGAAGCATATTCGTAGGAAGCATCTTTGCTCCCTGCCCCGCAGGCGCAGAGGGACAGGGTCATCAGCAGGGCCAGCAGCAGGGATAAACTCTTTTTCATTTTCTCGTCCTCCATTTCAAAATTTGGCAGGATTGTCCTCATTTTTTCAGACGTGAAAGCAGAGGAAAAAGTTTCCGCATTCATTCCCCTGGCCCTTCATTTTTTACCAGCTCCGTCACCACGTATTGGCACAGCAGCATCCCCGCCGTGGCTGGCACCCATACCAGGGAGCCGGGGATGCTCCGCCGTCCCGGGGGCGGCGCTTCCCATTGGGCCGGGGCGGTGGGCTCCTCCGGGCTGAACACCACCGGGTGGTGGTTTACACCCCGGCTGCGCAGCTCCTTGCGCACCACCCTTGCCAGGGCGCAGCCGCTGGTCTTGGCAATGTCGCTGATGCGCAGCTGCTGGGCGTCCAGCTTGTTGCCGGTGCCCAGGGCGGAAATGATGGGGATGCCCCGCTCCCGGCAGGAGAGGATCAGGTCCACCTTGCAGCTGACCAGGTCGATGGCGTCCACCACGAAGTCATAGCCGGCGAAAAAAGCCTCCCGGCTGGCCGCCTCATAGCGGCCGGTGATGGGGCGCACGTCGATAGCGGGGTTAATGTCCCGGATGCGCGCCGCCAGCACCTCCGCCTTGCTTTTGCCCTGGGTGGAGCTGAGGGCGCAGAGCTGCCGGTTGGTGTTGCTGAGGCTGACGGTGTCCTCGTCCATCAGGGTCAGCTTTCCCACGCCGCAGCGGGCCAGCCCCTCCGCGCACCAGGAGCCAACACCCCCCAGCCCCAGCACCGCCACATGGCTGCGCCGAAGCTTTTCCATGGCGCTCTCGCCCAAAAGCATTCCTGCTCTGATGATTCTTTCGTCCATAACGCTTCTCCTGTTTCATGGGTTAAAAATACCCCTGCCGCGATCCGGCAGGGGTATAGCGTTCTTATCCCACCAGGCGCATGCCGAAGCCGGCGGTGGCGGTGTAGGGGGCGGTGAGCTCGCTGAGCCACTGGCTGACGGCCTGGTTCACCAGGTCGCTGCGGGCGATGGCCTGGGCGTAATTTTCGCCCTCGCCCACATAGTACATCACATGGTAGCCGGCGTAGCTGCCGCTCTCGCCGTAGACGATGGCGGTGTCGCCCGGCTTATGATTGCCAAAGCAGAAGTCGTTGAACTCGGCCACCATCTGGCCCTTGACCACGCTGTCGTACAGCCCGCCGTTGGTGTTGGAGCCGCTGTCCTCGGAATACTGCTCCGCCAGGGCGGCGAAGCTTTCCTCGGTCTTGTCTCCGGCCTCATACTCGGCCAGGATCTCTTCGGCCTTGGCCAGGGCAGCAGCCTTGGCCTCCTCGGTGTAGTTGCCGTCGGCGTCGGCCTCGGCCTTGATCAGAATGTGACGGACCTGGGCCAGATTGTAGTCATTGTTCTCCCGGCCGATATATACCACCACATAATAGCCGCTGTCGTTGCTGTCGGCGGTAACGGTGATGTCCCCAGCCTTCCGGGCATTGTCCATGACCCAGTCCTTATAGGCGGCGTTGAGGCCGGAGCCCTGGGTGTTGGTGGAGTGGTTGCTGGCGGCGTCAGCCACCTGGGCGGCCACGGCCTGGTCAAGACGGGCGGTGAAGTCCTCATCCTTGGCCTCGTTGTAGGCGGCCTGGATGGCCTTGGCGGTCTCCTCCGCGGCGGCCAGGGCTTCGGCGGTCACTTCCTGGGTGGTCTCGCCGTCTTCGCCGGCCACCTCGGTTTTCTCTGCGGCCACATAGTAATAGGCCAGGTCAAAATAATCCTGCTCGCCGTTATAGCTGGCGTACTGCTCCTTCAGCTCTGCCGGGCTGTACTCCAGAGAATCGGAGTAGCTGGTCAGGGCCTTGGAGGCCAGGGCGGAGTTCTGGTAAGCCTGGCGCACCGTGTTGGTGTTGACGCCGGTGCCGTAGTTGGCGGCGAAAAACTTGTCCGCATTGGCATAGCCCTGGGAGCGGACGTATTCATCCATGCCGTCAAAGCTGCTCTCCACAGCGTCCAGCTCCTCCTGGTCCAGCGCTATGCCGTTCTGGGCGGCATAGTCCCGCAGGGCCTTTTCCTGGATCAGCTCATTCTGGGCATTTTCCAGGAAGTAATCCTTCCAGCTCACGCCTTCGCCGGCCATGGCGCAGGACTGCTTATCCAGCCCCTTGATGCCGCCGGAGGTGTCCAGCCCGAAGAGGGAGGCGTAGCTGCCGTACTGGTTGGCCCAGTAATAGTACTGGTTGGCGTAGTAATAGCTCATCTCCGAGGCAGAGTAGCTCTCATCGCCCACGGTGAGGGCGGTGGCCCTGAACAGCACGTTGGAATTCAGGAACAGGATCAGGGCGATCAGCAGGCAGACCCCGATGGTGCCCAGCGCCCAGCGGCGCTTCTGCTTGGCCTTTTCCTTGACTTCCTTCTCCAGCGCCAGGGTTTTCTTGTCAGTTCCGGCCTCGCGGGCGGCCTGACGGAGTTTCTTTTCAGTTGATGCGCTCATGGTATGTCATCCTTCTTAAACTTTTCTTTTGACTGCCAGGTGCAGACCAAGTTATTATAGCGCAATTTGTTCGCCGATTCAAGGCGTATTCCGGCTGTTCCGCAAATAATTTATCATTCCGCCATAATTTTATACTGCATTTGACAGGCAGGGGTGGTATAATAAGCAGGATCCAAGAAAGGAAAGCAGAATGAAACAGCATAAAATTTTCAAAACAGCGCTGCTGGTGTTTGCCCTGTTGATCCTGTTGACGGCGGGGCTGGTCCTAGACAGCAAATATCATCTGCAGCTTACGGAATACGATCTTTCCTTCCGCAAGCTGCCGGAGAGCTTTGACGGCTGCAAGGTGCTGCAGCTGTCGGACCTACATGGGGCGTCCTTCGGACCGGAGAACCGGCGGCTGGTCGATTTGATCCGGCAGCAGGAGCCGGATATCATTGTCCTCACCGGGGACATTGCCGGCAAGGACGGGGCCCTGGAAAACGTGGAGCCGCTGCTGACCGGCATTGAGGGCCTGGCCCCCACCTACTATGTCAACGGCAACCACGAATGGGCTGACGGCTGCGTGGAGGAGATCGAAGCCCTGATGGAGAGCCGGGGCGTGATTTGCCTCAGCAATGAGATCGAGCTTTTGTACCGGGGAGAGGACAGCATCGCCATCGTAGGCGCGGAGGACCCCAACGGCCGGGCGGATATGATCAAGCCCTGGGGCCTGTCCCTGCGGCTGGGGGAGCTGTATTCCGATCATTTCAGCCTGTGGCTGGCCCACAGGAACGACTATATAGAGATGTATAACGATATCGGCACCGACCTGATCCTCTGCGGCCATGCCCACGGCGGCATTATCCGTCTGCCCTTTGCGGGCGGCCTGCTGAACGTGAACCGCAGCTTCGGCGCCGAGTATGAGAGCGGGGTCTATGCCTCTGACCATTATCGGATGGTGGTGTCCCGGGGCCTGGGCAATTCCATCTCCATCCCCCGGCTTTTCAACCGCCCGGAGGTAGTGACGGTGACGCTCCATAAAGAAAAATAAAACAGCAGTCATATCTCCTGCAGTCCGCGCATACAATGAAAGTATGTTGAAAAAATACAGGAGGTATATGCGTGGAAATGGATATTGATGACATGATCTTCGGTGACTGCGACCCTGGCCCCAGCAACCGATAAAAGCAGTTTCACAAGAAAGACGGGGAAGAACCCCGTCTTTTTTATTGCATTTGATCATTGCCTTTTCCTGCCGGGAGTGATAGGATGAACGCCGGATTTTGGATCGATCCCATAGGAGATAACAGATCATGCGCGAGACGGTAAAGATAGATAATGCCATCACCCAGGGCGTCATTTGGAAACAGCTTTTGGCCTTCTTTTTCCCGGTGCTGATGGGCACCCTGTTTCAGCAGCTCTATAATGCGGTGGACGCGGTCATTGTAGGCCGCTTTGTGGGCAAGGCGGCCCTGGCGGCGGTGGGCGGCTCTGCCGCTCATATTCTCAGCCTGATCATCGGCTTTTTCACCGGCGTGTCCTCCGGCGCGGCGGTGATCATTGCCCAATATTATGGGGCGGGGGATGACGAGGATGTGTCCCGGTCGGTACATACGGCGCTGGTCGTGGCCGCTGCCGGCGGCGCGGTGATGACGGCCCTGGGCCTTTTAACGGCGCCCTGGCTCCTGCACGTCATGAACACTCCGGCTGAGACCATGGCTGATTCCCGCATCTACCTGCAGGTAATCTATGCCGGTATGATCCCCGGCATGCTTTTCAACATGGGCTCCGCCATTCTTCGCGCGGTGGGGGACTCCCGGCGGCCCCTGTATTTTCTGATGGTTTGCTGCGGGATCAACATCCTTTTGGACGTTCTCTTTGTGGTGAAGCTGGGCATGGGCGTTATGGGTGCCGCCGTGGCCACCGTGATCGCCCAGAGCGTCAGCGCGGTGCTGGTCTGCCTGCATATGGCAAGAAGCGGCGAAAGCTACCGCCTGGAGCTGCGTGCCCTGCGGCCTGACCGGCGCATTTTCCGCCGCACGGTGCGCATCGGCCTGCCGGCTGGGATCCAGTCCATTATGTACGGCCTGTCCAACCTGATCATCACCGTGGCCGTCAACGGCTTCGGCACTGACACCGTGGCCGCCTGGGTGGCTATGAGCAAGATCGATACCCTCAACTGGATGACCCTCAACGCCCTGGGCGTCTCCCTGATGACCTTCGCCGGCCAGAACTACGGTGCCCGGCAGCTGGCCCGGGTGCGCAGCAGTCTGAAAAGCGCCATGCTCATGGGCCTTGCCATGGCGGTGGGTGTCTGCGCCCTGTTTTTTGCCCAGGGCAGAAACCTGCTCCTGCTCTTCACCGACGATCCCGCCGTGCTGGAGATCGCCCTGCTCATCGTGCTCTACATTGCCCCCTGGTACTTTACCTATGCTCCCATCGAGATTTTCAGCGGCTGCTTCCGCGGCCTGGGCGACACCCTGATCCCCACCCTGATCACCGCCATCGGCGTGTGCCTGATCCGCGTGGTCTGGGTCTTTACGGTGGTTCCCGTCTGGCGGGACATCCGCTCCGTCTCCATCAGCTACCCTATCAGCTGGGCCATTACGTCTCTTGCCTTCACGGTATATTATTTTGCATTTGTAAGGAAAAAGCGTCTCACCGATCAGTGAGACGCTTTTCCTTTATTTTCTTTATTTCCTGCCACCAGGCCGATGATCTGGCCGGAGAGGATCACCGTCAGCAGGGAATAGGCGATGCGGCCCAGGGGGATGTAGCTGAGACTCAGCAGCAGCACGATCATGTCGCTGGCAAAATAGATCCATTGCAGCGGGGCGTGGAGCAGCTGCCCCAGGGCCATGGCCAGGGCGTCATCCCCGCCGGGGGCACCGCCGGAGCGAACGCAGAGACCCACCCCCACACCTACGAACAACGCGCCCACCACAGCCGCCGCCAGGGGATAGGCGGCAATGCCGGGCCAGATTGGCGGGAATCGCTCCAGCAGCGCGTACCAGGCGGAGAAGCAGCCCCCCGCAATGATGGACAGGCCGATGAAGCGCTTGCCCAGCACCCGCCAGCCCAGCAGATAGCACAGGGCGTTGAGCACCAGGGAGCTGCCGGCCGGGGAGATGCCGAACCAGTGGTCCAGCAGCAGCGTCAGCCCCAGCACGCCGCCCTCGGTGACGCCGGAGAGGGCGTGAACGTTGTAAAGACCGAAGGCCAGAATGCCGCTGCCGATCACCGACAGCCGGACATCCCGCCTGCTGATTTCAGAAAAAAGCCGGGAAAACAAGCTAACAAAACCTTTCTGATAGTAATCGGCGCACCCTCACCAGAGGGTGCGCTTTCATAACGGTATAAGGTGCGGGCGCCTCAGCTTTCTGCCTTCATGGACAAAAATGCGTTGATAAAGCCGTCCAGATCGCCGTTCATCACGTTGTCGATGTTGCCGTTTTCATATTCGGTGCGGTGATCCTTCACCAGCTGATAGGGCATGAACACATAGGAGCGGATCTGGCTGCCCCATTCGATCTTCATCTGCACGCCCTTGATGTCGCTGATCTTTTCCAGGTGCTCCCGCTCCTTGATCTCAGCCAGACGGGCCCGGAGCATGTTTTTGCAGTTCTCAAGGTTCTGGAAATGGCTTCGTTCCACCTGGCTGGCCACCACGATGCCGGTGGGGATATGGGTCAGGCGGACGGCGGAGGAGGTCTTGTTGACCTTCTGGCCGCCTGCGCCGGAGGAACGGTACACATCCATCTTGATGTCCTCGTCCCGCAGCTCGATCTCGTTGTCGTCGCTGATCTCCGGCATGACCTCCACCGCAGCAAAGGAGGTGTGGCGGCGGCCGGCGGCGTCAAAGGGAGAGACACGCACCAGCCGGTGGATGCCGTGCTCGCTCTTGAGGAAGCCGTAGGCGTTTTCACCCTCGATCATGATGGTGGCGCTCTTGAGACCGGCCTCGTCCCCGTCCAGATAGTCCATGACCTTCACCTTGTAGCCGTGGCGGTCGGCCCACATATTGTACATCCGGTACAGCATGGAAGCCCAGTCCTGGGCCTCGGTGCCGCCGGCACCGGCGTGGAAGGTGAGGATGGCGTTGTTGGTGTCGTACTCCCCGGTGAGCAGAGTGCTCAGGCGGGTGGCTTCCACCTTTTCGGAGAAGGAAGCGAACTCGCTTTGCAGCTCTTCCAGCATGGAGCCGTCGTTTTCCTCGATGGCCATCTCGCACATGACATACATATCGTCCCAGGCGGCGCAGAGCTTCTGATAATTCTCCACCTTGTCCTTCAGATTCTTCAGCCGCTTCTGCACCTTCTGAGAGCGCTCCACATCGTTCCAGAAGCCCTCCCGCTCACTGGCAGCCTCCAGCTCCTCGATCTCCTTCTGGGCGGCCTCCAGCTTCAGCGCGCCCTTGAGCACCTCCAGCGTGGGCTTGGCGTTATTGAGTTTGGCCTTATATTCTTCAAATTCCAGCATTGTATCAACCACTTTCAAATTTATTCATAAGCAATCCGTTTTTAGCGTTACCAAATCATTATACACAAAAACAGGGCGCTTGTAAATCGGTTTTTTATCTGTATTTTGTCACGGAAAAGTAAGGTTTTCTATTCCAATTTTTGAAACAGGGTGTTATAATAAAATCAACGCAGTATGACCATGCGGCAACTGTGACAAAATGAGACAGCACATAATACGGAGGATAAAGAGAAATGATTTCACACGGCAAAGAGATCAAGGTTTTTACCGGCAACTCTAACCCCGCTCTGGCAGAAAATATTTGCTCCGAGCTCTTCAGAACCTTAGGCAGCGCCAACGTCACCCAGTTTGCAGACGGCGAGTGTTCCGTCTCCGTGTCCGAGCCTGTCCGAGGCAAGGATGTTTTCATCGTTCAGTCCACCTGCAACCATGTGAATGACAACCTGATGGAGCTTCTGATCATGATCGATGCCATGCGCAGGGCCTCTGCCGGCCGCGTGACCGCCGTGATCCCTTACTTTGGCTATGCCCGTCAGGATCGTAAAGCCAAGAGCCGTGACCCCATCTCCGCCAAGCTTGTCGCCAACCTGATCACTGCCGCCGGTGCTGACCGGGTGCTGACCATGGACCTGCATGCCGCCCAGATCCAGGGCTTCTTTGATATCCCTGTGGACAATCTGATGGGCAGCCACCTGTTCGTCAAGCACTTTGTCAAGATGTTCGGCAAGGGCAATGAGGATGTGATGGTGGTCTCCCCCGATGTGGGCAGCACTGCCCGGGCCCGTGCCTTCTCCATGAAGCTGGGCACCAATATGGCCATCGTGGATAAGCGCCGCGAGCGGGCCAATCAGTCCGAGGTCATGAACATCATCGGCAATGTGGAGGGCAAGACCTGCATCCTGCTGGATGATATTGTGGATACTGCCGGCTCCCTCTGCGGCGCCGCCAAGGCCATCAAGGAGCTGGGCGGGGCCAAGAAGGTCTATGCCTGCGCCACCCACGGCGTGCTCTCCGGCCCGGCCATTCAACGCATTGAAGAAAGCTGCATCGAGGAGCTGCTGCTGCTGGATACCATCCCCTATCCCGCCGATAAGCCCAAGTGCGACAAGATCCATTATATCTCCACCGCCGCCGTCTTTGCCGAGGCCATCCGCCGCATCTACGAGGAAGTTTCCATCTCCAATCTGTTCGATTGACGGCGCCGGAAAAAGCGCGTTCGTTTTAAAATCCAAGCCCGCGCCCAGCGCCTCCCGCTCTGGGAGGCGCTGCCGGGTGTTTTTCGTTCTCTTTCCCTTTATAAATTGAAATTTCGTCCCTGATGGTTTATAATAAGCAGGGGCTGCAGGTGACAGATTCATGTTTTTCAAGAAACCCGGCGGGGTCAGCTGGCTCATCGTGTTTTTGGGCAATCCCGGCCCCCGCTATGAGATGACCCGCCACAATGCCGGCTTCATGGCGGCCGACGCCATGGCCAAAGAGAAAAATGTCAATATCAACAAGGCCCGCTTCAAGGCCCTTACCGCCACCTGTGATATCGGCGGCGAATCCGTCCTGCTGATGAAGCCCCAGACCTTTATGAATCTGTCCGGGGATGCGGTGGCGCAGGCCGCGAGGTTTTACAAGATCCCGCCGGAGCATGTGATTGTGGTGTCCGATGAGATCAGCCTGCCCATCGGCAAGCTGCGCATCCGTACCAAGGGCTCCGCCGGCGGCCACAACGGGCTGAAGGATATCATCGCCAAGCTGGGCACGGACGCCTTCCCCCGCATCCGCATCGGCGTGGGCGCCCCTCCCCACCCGGACTACGACATGGCGGATTGGGTGCTGTCCTCTTTTAAGAACCAGGACGCGGAGGATATGCTCGCCGCTGCCGCCCGGGCCGCCCAGGCCGCCCAGTGCTACATTACCCAGGGGGCGGATCGGGCGATGAACCGCTTTAATTAGTATTTCCGGCCAGGGCCTCCATGCTGTGGGGGCGGCTGAAAGATAAAGAACGAAGAAGGAGACCGCTTATGAAGAAGAACTGTATCGCGATGCTGCTTGCAGGCGGTCAGGGCTCAAGACTCTATGCACTGACTCAGAAAGTGGCAAAACCCAGCGTACCCTTTGGCGGGAAGTACAGGATCATTGACTTCCCCCTCTCCAATTGCGCAAACTCCGGCATTGACACCGTGGGCGTTCTGACCCAGTACCGCCCGCTGCAGCTCAACAGCTACATCGGCAGCGGCCAGCCCTGGGACATGGACGTGACCGACGGCGGCGTTTATATTCTGCCCCCCTACCAGAGCGCCGGCGAGAAGGGCTCCTGGTTCTCCGGCACTGCCAACGCCATCTATCAGAACATCGGCTTTATCGAGGCCTATGACCCGGAAAACGTGCTGATCCTCTCCGGCGATCACATTTATAAGATGGACTATGCCGATATGCTGCGGGAGCACACCGAGAGGGGCGCCGCCTGCACCATCGCCGTGCTTCAGGTCTCCATGGAGGAGGCCACCCGCTTCGGCATCATGAACCTGGGGGAGGACGGCTTTGTCAATCAGTTTGAGGAGAAGCCTAAGCAGCCCAAGAGCGACCTGGCCTCCATGGGCATCTATATATTCAATTGGAAGAAGCTGCGGGAGTATCTGATCGCCGATGAGAACGACCCCAACTCCTCCAAGGACTTTGGCAAGAACATCATCCCCAACATGCTCCATGCCGGCGAGAAGCTGTGGCCTTACCGCTTCAAAGGCTATTGGAGAGACGTGGGCACCATCACCAGCCTTTGGGACGCCAATATGGATATGCTCTCTCCCACCCTCATTAACCTCTATGATGCCTCCTGGCCCATCGGCTCCAGAAGCCCGGTCTGCCCGCCCCACTTTACCGGCGAAAACGCAGAGATCATCCATTCCATCATTACCGAGGGCTGCGAGATCGACGGCCATGTGGAAAACTCCGTCCTGTCTCCCAACGTCATCGTGGGCAAAGACGCCACGGTGCTTTACAGCGTGCTGATGCCCGGCGCGGTGGTGGAGGAAGGCGCCATTGTTGAATACGCCATCGTTGGCGAGAACACCGTTGTCCACGCCGGCGCCCATGTTGGCGCGGCCCCCGACGGCACGGATGCCTGGGGCGTTGCCACCTGCGGCCCGGATATTGAGATCAGAAGCGGCGCGGCCGTGCCTGCCGGCGCCATGATCTACACTGGGGAGGAGGTTTAAGCAATGAAGGATTTCCATGGAATTATCTTTGCCTACAGCGCTGCCCCTGAACTGAGAGAACTGGTGGGCGTCCGCACTGCCGCCTCTCTGCCTTTCTGCGGCAGATACAGACTGATCGACTTTGCCCTCTCCTCCATGAGAAACGCCGGCATCCTGGATGTGGGCGTCATCATGCAGAGGGATTACCAGTCCCTGCTGGACCATATCGGCAGCGGCAAGGCCTGGGATATGAGCCGCCGCAACGGCGGCCTGCGGATGCTGCCCCCCTTCGGCCTGCCGGAGTATCACCGGGGCAACTACGCCGGTACCATCGAGGCGCTCAACGCCGTGGGCTCCTACGTGCGGGATATTCCCCAGAAGCACCTGGTGCTGCTGCTGGGCAATCTCTGCGCCAACATTGACCTGACCAAGGTCATGGAGCAGCACAAGCACTCCGGCGCGGAGATCACCGCCATCTGTGCCGACCATACCCCTGCCCAGAGCCACCACCGCTACGTGGTGGGTGAGGACGGTTTTGTCACTCAGGTCTATTTTGACCGCACCGATGACGGCGAGGGCCTCCCCTCTCTGGAGGGCTATGTCATCAATAAGGACACCCTGCTGAAGATGATGGACGACTGCCGCGCCAAGAACCTGTACCGCTTCCATAAGGACGCGGTGGCGGCCTTCCTGGCCGAGGGCGGCCGGATGGACACCTATGTCCACCCCGGCTATGCCGTTGCCGTCCGCTCGGTGGAGGCTTACTATAAGGCCAGCATGGATATGCTCAAGCCGGAATGCCGCCGCCAGATCTTCCCCGCTGACCGGCCCGTCCGCACCAAGATCCATGAGGAGGTCAGCACCTATTACGGCGAGACCGCCGTCTCCCGCAACAGCCTTGTGGCGGATAACTGCATGATCGAAGGCAGCATTGAAAACTGCATCGTCTTTTCCGGCGCCCGCATTGAGCGGGGTGCCAAGCTGCGCAACTGCATCGTTATGCGCGGCGGTATCGTGGGCGAGGGCGCTGAGCTTGACTGCGTGATCGCGGACAAGTACTGCTCCTTCTCCGCCGGCACCGTTCTCACAGGCAACGCCAAGCTGCCGATGGTGGTGCCCAAGGGCAGCCGCATCTAAAGCAAACGCTGAATCAATCGTCTGCGGCATCTTGCCGATTGAATCATCGTTTACTGAGCGGCAAAAAAGCCCTGAATCTGCATAATTCCCGGTGCGGCGCCCCAGTCACGCCGCACCGGAATTTTGATATTTTATCATGGCTGACGGACTGCCGCCCTGCGGCGAAGCAGCCAAGCATGGAGGAAAGAGAATCAATGACCAACCAGATTTCCCGCGACGAGGTGCGCAGCGCCATCGAGGATAAGCTCTGCGCCCATTTTGGAGTAACCAGCGAGATCGCCACCGACGGGCAGATTTTCCAGGCTACCGCCATCGTCATTCGCGAGCTGATGAGCCGGCTCCTGGCCGCTGAGAACCCCAAACACGCGGAAAAAGAAGTTCACTACATGTCCATGGAATTTTTGATGGGCCGCAGCCTGATGAAGAATGCCTATAACCTGGGCATCTCCGACGCGGTCATCGGCGCCCTGGAGGACATGGGCCGCTGCGCTGCCGACATCTTTGAGGAAGAGCCGGACGCCGGCCTGGGCAACGGCGGCCTTGGCCGTCTTGCCGCCTGCTATATGGACTCCATCGCCACCGAGGGCCTGGAGGGCACCGGCTATTCCATCTGCTATGAGCTGGGTATGTTCAAGCAGAAGTTTGTAGACGGCAAGCAGACCGAGGTGGCCGACGATTGGCGCAGCTCCGCTGAGAGCTGGCTGATCCCCCACTATGAGGACGCGGTAGAGGTTCGCTTCGGCGGCCAGATCGAGGCCCATTGGGACAATTTCGGCCATTATCATGCCGAGCACAGAGACTACGATGCTGTCATCGCCGTGCCCCGGGATATGCTCATCGCCGGCTACGGCGGAAAGGAGATCAACATTCTCCGTCTGTGGGACGCCAAGAGTGCCAACTCCCTGGATATGTACCTGTTCTCTGAGGGCAAGTACGTCAAGAGCATGGAGCAGCGCACCATGGCCGAGGTGATCACCAAGGTGCTCTACCCTGCCGATGACCACATGGAAGGCAAGTCCCTGCGCCTGAAGCAGCAGTACTTCTTCGTCTCTGCCACCGCCCAGGACATCGTGCGCAAGCACATCAAAAAGTGGGGCGACATCAAGAGCTTTGCCCAGCACCACACCATCCAGATCAATGACACCCACCCCACCCTCATCATCCCCGAGCTGATGCGCATCTTCATGGATGAGCATGGCCTGGGCTGGGACGAGGCCTGGGAGATCGTCAAGGGCAGCGTTGCCTACACCAACCATACCGTCATGGCCGAGGCCCTGGAAAAGTGGCCCCAGTCCCTGGTGCAGCAGCTGCTGCCCCGCCTGTGGGAGATCATGTGCGAGATCAACCGCCGCTGGTGCGACTATCTGGTCAGCTGCTTCGGCAGCAGCGAGAAGGTGGGCCGCAACATGATCATCAGCGACGGTCAGGTTCACATGGCCAACATGTGCCTTGCCGCCTGCTACAAGGTCAACGGCGTCTCCCGTCTCCACGGCGAGATCCTGAAAAACGACCTCTTTAAGGATATTTACACCCTGCGCCCCGAGCGCTTCACCCACGTCACCAACGGCATTGACCACCGCCGCTGGCTGGGCCAGATCAACCCCGGCCTCCACGGCCTCATCGTGGACCTGCTGGGCAGCGATGACTATCTGACCAAGCCGGAAGAGCTGATCAAGCTGGCAGACTTTGCCTCTGACAGCCAGGTCCGCGCCCGGGTCAACCAGATCAAGCAGGAAAACAAGCGGCGCTTTGCCCAGTTTGCCAAGCGCAACGACGGCTTCAAGCTGAACACCGACGCCATTATCGACGTTCAGGTCAAGCGCCTGCATGAGTATAAGCGTCAGCTGCTCTGCGCCATGAGCATTGCCAGCCTCCAGCTGCAGCTGCACGATAACCCCAATATGGACTTTGTACCCCGCACCTTTGTCTTTGGCGCCAAGTCCGCCGCCGGGTACAAGACCGCCAAGCGCATCATTGAGCTGCTGCTGAGCATGGCCAATGACATCAACAACGACCCCGTCTGCAAGGGCAGGCTGCAGGTCTACTTTGTGGAGAACTACCGGGTCAGCGCCGCCGAGGCCATCATGCCCGCCGCGCAGGTGTCTGAACAGATCTCCACCGCCGGCAAGGAAGCCTCCGGCACCGGCTGCATGAAGCTGATGATGAACGGTGCTGTCACCATCGGCACCCTGGACGGCGCCAATGTGGAGATGTACGAGCGCCTGGGCGATGAAAACATGTTCCTCTTCGGCCTGCACACCGATGACATCGCCCGCTGGCGCCAAGGCGGCTATGACCCCAACGGCATGGCGCAGACCGATCCTGAGATCATGCGGGTTCTGGGCCGCTTCCGCCAGGGCTTCTCTGACGGCAAGAGCTATTCCGACCTGGTTTCCAACCTGCTCTACGGCGGCGACCAGTATATGCTCATCGCCGACTACCGCTCCTATGTGGACTGCCAGCGCCGGATGTATGACCGCATCAAGGACGACAGCGAGCGGGGCCGTATCTCCCTGATGAATACCGCCCAGAGCGGCATCTTTGCGGCTGACCGGGCCATCGCCGAATACGCGAAGGATATATGGCATATCAACTGAGCAAGCAGCAGCCGGCGAATGCCGCCGTTGTTTTTGGCGGCATCAACATGGATATCTGGGGCCGTCCCGACGCGCCGCTGGTGCAAAAGGACTCCAACCCCGGCGCCGTGACCATGCGTCCCGGGGGCGTAGGGCGCAATATCGCCCATGATCTGCGGCTTTTGGGGCTGGAAGTCAGTCTGGTGGCCCCCATCGGCGGGGACGTCTACGCCTCCGCCGTTGTGGACAGCTGCCAGGCCCTGGGGATCGATCTGAGCATGGCCCCGGTGTTCAAGGATATGCGCAGCTCCACCTACCTCTACATTACCGATGAGACCGGGGATATGGAACTGGCTGTCAGCGATATGGAGCTTTGCTCCGCCCTGACGCCGGCGCTGGTGGCGCCTATCCTGCCCCGTCTGCAGGCCGGCGCGGTGGTGGTGGACGCCAACCTGCCGCCGGAGACCATTGCGTATATCTGCAATCACTGCCCCATCCCGGTGTATGCCGACCCGGTATCCACCGTGAAGGCCTTGAAGCTGCAGCCGGTGCTGCACCGGCTGGCGGCCATTAAGCCCAACGCTCTGGAGGCAGAATGCCTCACCGGCCAGCGTGACCCGGAGCGGGCCGCCCTGGCCCTGGTGGACAGGGGCGTGCAGCGGGTGTTCATCAGCCTTGGGGCCCAGGGCATGATCGCCGCCGACCAAAAGGAGCTGCTGCGCCTGCCTGGCCTTGCCACCCGGGTGGTCAATTCCACCGGCGCCGGTGACGCGGCCACTGCCGCCATTGTCCTGGCCGGCATCCGGGGCATGGGCCTGCGTGACGCGGCCCTGCTGGCCCAGAAGGCCGGCGCCGTCACCTGCCGCAGCGAAAGCGCCAACGCGCCGGAGCTGGCGAACATATTGGATTAAACCATCCCACGACGGCTGAGAACTCTCGGCCGTCAGGGTATATTTGGGAGCAGTACATTTTTGACTTTTTAAACAACGGAAAACAAGCGATCGAGGGGTTTGAGAAAATGGAGACCGGGATAAAGAAACCCAGGCTGCGCCTGGGCGGACTGATCTTCGCGCTGTTGCTGGCGGCAGAGCTGGCTTTTGTTCTGGATATGGTGACCACCCGGGCTGACGGCCACTTTCCGGCCAAGGCCCTGCTGCTGGTATTCGCGCTTTGTTTTCTCGGCGCTCTGGTGCTCAGCCTGTTCCGCCCCCGGCTGATGCCCTGGCTCTTCTGGGGCTGCACCTTTCTGTTCCTTCTGCTGGGGCTGAGTCTTACCCTGATCTGGTACAGCGTCTGTCGCAACGGTGTGTATCAGGATGTGGATGAGGGCAAGGCCCAGGTCTTTGGCGATCGGAAGGTGCTGGCGCTGGTTCCTCACCAGGATGACGAGACCAACATTCTTCTGGGTGTGCTGGAACAATATGTGAAGTACGGCAGCGACGTGTATGTGGCCTATGTTATCAACGGCGACTACCGGGTTTCCGGCGCTCAGCGCATTGCCGAGGCCGAGGCCGCCATGGCAAAATGCGGCATCCCCGCTGACCGACTGATTTTCCTGGGCTACGGCGACTGGCTGAATATAAACGGCCGCAGCATCTACTTTTGCCCGGATGATGAAGTGATCACCTCCCATGCCGGCTTTAACAGTACCTACGGCACGGACCGGCACCAGCCTTTCAACCCCAATTCCTACACCCGCCGTCATATGTATGAGGACATTCGCACCCTGCTCCTGCGCTATACGCCGGATGTGATCTTCTGCACCGACATGGATTCACATGACGACCATCAGGCCGTGTCCATGTTTTTTGAAAAGGCCATGGGCGAGGTGCTGAAGGCCCGCAGCGATTATGAGCCGGAGATTTATCGCGCCTTCGCTTACAATACCGCCTACTGGGCCGAAGCGGATTACTATGCCCTGAACATTGCCTCCACCAAAAAACAGAACGCCGAGGAGTATATCACCGACTGCGGCAGTCATGTCTACAACTGGGCGGAGCGGCTGCGCCTGCCGGTCCGGGCCGATACCCTGTCCCGCTCCCTGCTCAGCAGCGGTGGCTATGCCGTCCTGCGCCATTATGCGTCTCAGGATACCATGGAAAGAGCAGACCGCATCATCAACGGCGATAAGGTCTTCTGGCAGCGGGAGAGCAGCTCTCTCAGCTATGAAGCGGAATTCTGGGTCAGCTCCGGGGACGGTTCCACCCTGAACGACTTTGTTCTGACGGACCGTCGTCAGTGGCATGAGGCTGCCGGCTATTCCGACAATACCTGGATCCCCGAAGGGGAGGACCGGGAAAAGCGGGTCATCATCAAGTTCACCCAACCCACGCCCCTGAGCCGGGTGGTGCTTTATGACAATCCTTCCCTCAGTGACAATGTGCTGGAGGCTTCCATCCGCCTGGATAATGGCGTGTTCTGCATGACCGGCCCCCTGGAGCCCAATGGCTCCGGCACGGAGATCCTTTTCGACCGGGCCGAAGTGGAAGAATTGGAGATCTGTCTTATGGAGACGGAGGGCCGGGGCGCCGGACTCACGGAGATCGAACTGTTTGCCACCGCCTATGAGCCGCCCTTCCAGTTCATCAAGCTGACCAACGCCCAGGGCGATTTTATCTATGACTATTACATTGACCCCAGCGGCCGGGAGGAACTGGGCCTCTACACCTTTGGCTGCAGCGACCAGCTGGACGCTTACCGCATCATCTGCATCGGTGAGGGCTGCCATGCCGCCGTGGAGGAGAACCGGCTGATCATGAACTGTCCCCCGGGCAAGAGCTGCCTTTTGACCCTGATGGATGAAAGCGGCCGCATCAGCGACACCGTTACCATCCGCAATAAAGCCAGCTGGCCTGTGAAACTGGCCCAGTATCTGGAGAATCATATGCGCAAAGAGTTCAGAAACGGCGAAAACAGCAACACAGCACGGGCCATCTCCCTTGCGAAAGAGTACATAAGCGAATGGACATGAACAAGCGCATAACCATTCTGCACATAACACATAAAAAACTGCCCGCGCCATATGGCGCGGGCAGTTTTTGGCCTGTAGACAAAGCTATCGGCAACGTATAGAAATGCATGGGGAGAGTGCAGAGAGGGGACGGGAGTCCCCTTTCTGCGTTCAATCTATGCTTATTCAGGAGCATTTTTGAATGCTCCTGAATAAGTTTTCAAGGCGTCGACAAAGTTCGACGCCTTGAAAACTGCCCGCGCCATATGGTGCGGGCAGTTTTTGGTGTTGTCAGTCCTCGTCCTCAGACAAGTCGAACTCCAGGGTCTCGCCGCAGGCGGGGCACTGGATGGAACCCGCTTCCAGGGTCTCTTCGTCGAAGCTGATTTCCTCGCCGCAGACAGGGCAGGTCACGTCGTAGATCACGCCGTCATACTCCAGCTCCTGGTCGACATCCTCCTCGTCTTCGTCCTCATCCTCACAGCAGCTGCAGGCGCAGCAGTTGCCGTCGCAGTCCTTATCGTCATAGTCGTCAAAGTCTTCCGGGTCATCCAGGTCGCAGACCAGATCCTCCAGATAGCTCAGCTCCTCGGCCATGTCGTCCAGGGCTTCGGCGTGGTCCATGTCGGTGGCCTGAAGGTCTTCGATTTCATGAGCCATGTCAGAAAGCAGGTCGCCCAGGGCGCCCCACAGCTTGCCCTCCTTGGAATCCGGCGCAATGCCCAGACCCTCCATCAGTCCTTTGAGATACGCGGCCTTTTCAACTACAGTCATTTAGAAAACCTCCTTTTTGTTAAAAACAGGGGAGACGCTATGTCTCCCCCTTTATTTTTATCTTATGCTCTGGAAAGATACTCGCCGGTGCGGGTGTCGATCTTGACCTTCTCGCCGGGCTCGATGAACAGGGGAACCTTGATCTCGGCGCCGGTCTCCAGGGTGGCGGGCTTGGTGGCGTTGGTGGCGGTGTTGCCGGCAAAGCCCGGGTCGGTCTCGGTGACCTCCAGCTCCACAAAGAAGGGAGGCTCCACATTAAAGACCTTGCCCTTGTAGGAGTAGATGGTGCACTCCATGTTCTCCTTGACGAACTTGAAGTTGTCGCCCAGGACGGACTCGTCAACAGGCTCCAGCTCATAGGTCTCGGGGTTCATGAAGTAGTACAGGTTGCCGTCGGCATAGCTGTACTCCATGGTCATGCGGTCAACGGTGGCGTTCTCGAACTTCGCAGTGGGGTTGAAAGAAGTTTCGGTGACAGCGCCGGTGATGACGTTCTTCATCTTGGTGCGGACGAAGGCAGCGCCCTTGCCGGGCTTCACATGCTGGAACTCAACCACCTGCATGACCTGACCGTCCATCTCGAAGGTGACGCCATTTCTGAAATCGCCTGCTGTAATCATAAAAGGGACCTCCCAAAATTTATATATTTATCTCAGACATTTTACAGTATATGCTGCTGTTTTGCAAGTACTATTTCTGTCGAAGCACGGCATTTTTACAGAATGATCAGCTTTTTGGGGGCCTTGGTGATTACTTCGCAGCCTTTTTCCCGCAGAATCATCACATCCTCAATGCGCACGCCGAAGCGCCCCGGCAGATAGATCCCCGGCTCGGCGGAGCACACAGCCCCCACTGGCATGGGCTCCTCTCCCCGAAGGTTGGCGCTGGGGGATTCGTGAATGTCCAGCCCCAGGCTGTGGCCGAAGCCGTGACCGAAATAGGGGCCGTAGCCCGCTTCTGTGATGACCTTCCGGGCCGCGGCGTCGATCTCTTTCCCCGGAATGCCGGCCCTGGCCACGGCGATGCCTGCCAGCTGGGCCTGCAGCACAATGTCATATACATTGCGCATTTCGTCAGAAGCTTCCCCTATTGCCACTGTGCGGGTCATGTCGGAGCAGTAGCCGTCCTTGAGGCAGCCGAAGTCCATGGTCACAAAATCGCCCCTTTGGATCACCCGGTCCCCGGGCACGCCGTGGGGCAGGCTGGTGTTGGGGCCGGAAACCACAATGGGGTCAAAGGAATTGCCCTCGGAGCCGTAGCGCAGCGTGCGGTATACCAGCTCCGCCATCACCTGCTTCTCCGTCATGCCGGGCCGGATCAGCCCCAGCACATCCTCCAGCGCCTGCTCGGCGATGGCCTGGGCGGCCCGCATGGCGTGGATTTCTTCCTCGGTTTTTGCGGCCCGGAGCTGGGTCATCAGCTCCCCCGCAGGCAGCAGCTCCATGCCCAGGGCCTTTTCGTAGCCCAGGTAATCCCGATGACTCAGCTTGCTGTCCTCGGCGGCAAGGCGCTCCATGCCCGCCTCCCGGACGGCCTCCTTCAGCCGCTCCATAAGAGGCCGCTCCCGGTCATAAAGCCAAACGGTCACCCCTGCCGCGGCGGCCTTTTCTGCCGCCTCGATATAGCGGGAATCGGTGACCAGCCAGGCCTTCTCCCGGCCCACCAGCACCGCCCCGTCAGTGAAGGCAAAGCCGGCGGCATAGCGCTGGTTCTTTTCATCGGTGAGCAGCAGCCCGTCCAGGCCCCGCTCTTTCAGTTTTTCCTGTATTCTCTCAATGCTATTCATATTCCTGTCTCTTCCGCTGTGGGCCTGGGGAAGCTCACCGTGAACCGGGAGCCCTGAGGCTTATTTTCTCCTACCATGATGCTGCCGCCGTGGACCTTCACCGCGTCGTGGACGATGCTCAGCCCCAGGCCGCTGCCGCCGGCCTCCCGGGAGCGGGCCTTGTCCACCCGGTAAAAGCGGGTGAAAATGTTGTAGCGGTCCTCCTCCGGAATGCCGATGCCCGTGTCCTCCACGGTGAATTTGATCTCGTCCTCATCGCCCCGCAGGCTGAGGAACACGCTGCCGCCGGTGACGTTGTACTTGATGGCGTTCTCGATCAGGTTGAAAATAATGTGGAACATATCGTCCACCGTGGCCATCACCACGCAGCCGTCCGCCAGATCACAGCGGATGCGCACCTGCCGCTCGTCGGCCAGAGGCCGCAGCAGCACCATGGCGTCCACTGCCACTTGCTTCATGTCTACCGGCTCCGGCATCACCTGAATGTCATCGTCCAGCCGGCTCAGGTCCAGCAGCTTCTCCGTGGTGCGCTGGAGCCGCTCCGCCTCGTTGCCGATATCGGTGACAAATTCCCGCACAGTGTCCGCGTCCATGTCCTCATTCTGCACAATGCTGTCCGACAGCAGCCGGATGGAGGCCAGCGGCGTTTTCAACTCATGGGAGGCATCGGAAACGAAGCGGCGGCGCTGCCGCTCGGTGTCATCCAGCCGTTCGGTCAGCAGGTTGAACTCCCTGCCCAGATCGCTGAGCTCGTCCCGGCCGGTGGTGTGCAGCCGGTGGCTGTAATCCCCGGCGGCCACGATCCGCATGGAAATGGCCAGCGCCTGGATACGCCGGATGATGGTGGAGGAGAACACCAGCGCCAGCGCTACCACAATCAGGATCACCACCACCGAGATCACCCGGATCTGGCTCTGGGTATCCATGATGATGTTTGCCCGCTCCACGTCCTTCTCCAGCAGGTACACGGCCCCGGTGATGGCGCCCTGGCGGCTGATGGGGATGGCGCAGCTGCTGAGGAAGGCCTCCCCGTTGTAGTCGGAGCGGAACACCGTCTTGCCGCCCAAAGCGGTGACAATGTCCGCCTCCTCGCTGGAGCGGGCCTGGATGCCGGCGCTGTTGTATACCGGCCGGCCGTCCTGATCCACAACCACCGTCCGGTCAAAGCCGGTGATATCCAGCAGCCGCAGCACTTCCGCCACGCTGTCCCGGTCCGGCTTGTCCAGCTTGGCCAGGGAAGTGGAGAGAATGGAGGCCTTGCCCGATATGGAGCTCTCCTTCTCCAAAAATACCGTGTCCCGGGAGGAAACAATGGGGAAAACGTTCAGCAGCAGCAACAGCAGCACCATTACCGCCGCCAGGAAGGAGAACACCTGGAAGCGTAAACTCCTCATCTCCTCACCCCGCGAAGTAGTAGCCCACGCCCCATTTGGTAATGATATACTGGGGTTGGGCCGGTGTCAGCTCCAGCTTTTCCCGCAGGCGGCGGATATGCACGTCCACGGTGCGGGTATCTCCCTGGTAGTCATAGCCCCAGACCAGATTCAAAAGACTTTCCCGGCTGAACACCTTCCCCGGGTTCTTTATCAGAAACAGGATCAGGTCGAACTCCTTCATGGTCAGCTCCACCTCCACGCCGTTTTTCATGGCGCTGCGGCGCTGCTCGTCCACGGTGATGTGCCCTGCCTTCAGGGTGCTGCCGCTGCCCTGCTCCGGCGCTGCGGCGATGGAGGCCCGGCGCAGCAGCGCCCGGACCCGGGCCTTCAGGGCCAGAATATTGAAGGGCTTGGTCACATAATCGTCCGCGCCGGACTCAAAGCCCATCAGCATATCCGCGTCCTCGCTGCGGGCGGTGAGCATGATGATGGGCACGGTGGAAAAGCTGCGGATCTCCTGGCAGGCCTCCAGCCCGTCCTTTCGGGGCATCATCAGGTCCAGGATGATCAGGTCATAGCCTCCGGCCCGGGCCATCTCCACCGCCGTCTCCCCGTCGTAGCAGGCGTCCACGGTGTAGCCCTCGTTCTCCAGATTGAACTTGATCCCCTTTACCAGCAGCTTTTCGTCGTCAACAACCAGTATTTTCATCTATGCACTCCGCCTTTTCTCCCGGTCCCTGTCAATGCCAGGAACTTTAGGTTGCATTTTTCCCGTGAAAACTTTATAATAATTTAGTCTGCACACATTATACATCCACACTATACCATATTCCAGAGAAAACGGGAGAACAAAATGAAAACTTTCCGCATTTTTCCTCTTATGCTGATCTTCTGCCTGGTGCTGGCCTTTGCCGCCCCCGGGGCCTGCGCTCTGGATGCACCGGAGCTGAACGGCAAGGCCGCCCTGATTATCGACCTGGACAGCGGCGAGGTGCTGTATGAGCTGAATAAGGACCAGCAGCGGGCCCCCGCCAGCCTGACCAAGATCATGACCATGCTGGTGGCGCTGGAGGCGCTGGATCGGGGTCAGTTTACTCTGGAAGATATCGTTACCGCTCAGGCGGATTGTCTCACGGGTTTGGCGGAGGACAGCAGCAATGCCGGCATCACCCCCGGCACCCAGATCTCTGTGAAGGACCTGCTGTACTGCACCATGATCCATTCCGCCAACGAGGCCTGCAACGTGCTGGCCACCTATGTTTCCGGCAGCATCAGTGCCTTTGTGGATCAGATGAACCAAAAGGCGGCGGAGCTGGGCTGTGTCAACACCCATTTCATGAATCCCAACGGCCTGCCGGCGGAGAACCACTACAGCTCCGCCTACGACCTTTATCTGATGGCTACCGCCGCCATGCAGTACCCCCTGTTCATGGAGATTGCCAATACCCAGAGCTATCAGTCGGATAATCCTGCCGTCAACAACGGCGCGATTATGAACAACTCCAACGCCCTCATCAGCCCCAATTCCTACTATGCCAAGGCCGGCAGCTATCTGTATGAAGGGGCGTCCGGCATCAAAACCGGCTACACCAACGCCGCCGGCTACTGCCTGATCTCCACCGCCCAGAGGGACGGCATCAACGTGATGGCCATCGCCATGGGCTGCCTGGGCGAGCTGAACGGCGATACGGAGAATTTCTGGAACTTCAAAGACAGCATCACCATGTATGACTGGGTCTTTGACAACTTCTCCCACCGCAATATCCTCAGCGCCACCGAGAACATCACCACCGTCACCGTGGACCTCAGCGACGAGGGCAGCGTCATGCTCCACCCCCAGAAGGGCATCACCGTGCTGCTGCCGGACGATGTGGCGGCGGAGGACATCCAGCGCAGCATCACCGTCTATGAGGACAAGCTGGTGGCCCCCATTGCCGCCGGTACGCCTCTGGGCCGCCTGACCCTCAGCCTGGACGGCAAGGAGCTGGGCAGCGTGGAGCTGGTCAACAGCAATGAGGTAGCCCTCAGCAAGCTGGAGTACATGAAGCAGCGCATCAGCCAGGTGCTCTCCAATGGCTGGGTCATTGCCCTGATCGTGCTGGTGCTGGTGTTCCTGTTTGTGTACCTGGCCCTGGTCCTGCGCTACCGCCGCCTGCGGCAGCAGCACCTGCGCCAGCGCCGCCGCATGGAACAGCGCCGCCGCATGGAGCAGGAGCGGATGTACGCCGAGAGCCGACGGCAGCGAGAACCCAGCCAGATCGACCCCTCCCAGCGCTATAACGATGAATTTGATTTTGACCGCTTCTTTGACGACGAGAGATAATACACGACAAAACCCAAACAGCAGGGCATCCCGCCCTGCTGTTTTCCTGCCTGTAAATTTCTTAGCGCTTTTTTAACAAAGGATTATGGTATAGTAGAGATGGAGTTGAGGTCTGTGAACCGGCTTAAAAGCATCGTAAAAAAATACTTCCCTCTGTCGGCCAGGTCTTGGCTGATCTTTGTGGCGGCCATGGCCTCGGCCTCGGCTCTCTGCGCCTTTTTGCAGCGGCTCACCACCTCTGACACCCATGTGCCCATGATCTTTGTGCTGGCGGTGCTGGTGGTGGCCCTCTCCACCGAGGGCTATTTTTACGGCCTGCTGGCGGCGCTGCTCAGTGTGCTGGGGGTGAACTATGCCTTCACCTACCCCTATCTGAAGCTGGATTTCTCTGTCTACGGCTATCCCCTGACCTTTATGACCATGCTGGCGGTGGGCTTTGCCGTCAGCACTCTGACCACCCGGGTGCAGGCCCAGGAGAAGCTGCGGGCCGAGTCGGAGCGGGAGAAGATGCGGGCCAACCTGCTGCGGGCCATCTCCCACGATCTGCGCACGCCCCTCACCGCTATCAGCGGTTCCATCGCCACCGTGCTGGAGGACAGCGGCGCCCTCAGCCGGGAGCAGAAAAACGAACTGCTGCTGGACGCCAAGCAGGACGCGGACTGGCTTTACCGCATGGTGGAGAACCTGCTCTCCATCACCCGCATCAGCGGCGGGGAGATGGGGCAGATCCAAAAAGAAGGAGAAATCCTGGAGGAGGTGCTCAGCGAAGCGGTGCTGAACTTCCGCAAGCGCCATGAGGGCGTCACGGTCTCCGTCTCCGTGCCGGAGGAAACGCTGCTGCTGCCCATGGACGCCATGCTCATTGAACAGGTGCTGCTGAACCTGATGGATAACGCCCTGGTGCATGGCCAGGGCACCACCCGCATCCGCCTGGACGCCCGCTATGAGAATGGTTTTGCCCTTATCGGCGTGGAGGATAACGGCGGCGGCGTGGCCCCGGAGCTGCTGCCCCACCTGTTTGACGGCAGCCTGCAGCTCTCCGGCCGGGGCGGGGCGGACAATTCCCGCTGCATGGGCATTGGGCTCAGCGTCTGCCGCACCATTGTGGAGGCCCACGGCGGCAGTCTTCGGGCGGAAAACCTGACCGGCGGCGCACGATTTGAATTTACCTTGCCATTGGAGGACGCCCAATAAGAAGGAGGCTGAAGGATGACCATCCGGGACAAAATTCTTGTAGTAGAGGACGAAAAGACCATATCCGGCCTGATCAAGGCCATTCTCACCGCCAACGGCTATGACGTGATTCTGGCCTCCACCGGCAGCGAGGCCTTCTCCATGATCAGCTCCCACTGCCCGGATCTGGTGGTGCTGGATCTGGGCCTGCCGGATATGGACGGCATGGATATCATCAGCGCTGTCCGCTCCTGGACCAGTATGCCCATCATTGTGGTCTCCGCCCGCAGCTATGAGCGGGATAAGGTGCAGGCCCTGGATAAGGGGGCCGATGACTATGTGACCAAGCCCTTCAGCCCGGCGGAGCTGCTGGCCCGGGTGCGGGTAGCCCTGCGGCATACCCGCTCCGGCCCTGGTAGCGGAGCCATCGCCAACACCGGCAAATTCACGGCCGGGGAGCTGACCATCGACTATGACAAGCATCAGGTGCTCATTGCCGGGGAGAACTGCCGACTGACCCAGAACGAGTATAAAATCGTGGCCCTGCTGGGCAAATGCGCCGGCAAGGTCCTGACCTATGACTTCATCATGAAGGAGCTGTGGGGCCCCCAGAGCAAGGGCAACAACCAGATCCTCCGGGTCAACATGGCCAACATCCGCCGCAAGATCGAAAAGAACCCTGCCGAGCCTCAGTACATCTTCACCGAGGTGGGCGTGGGCTACCGCATGATCGAAGGGGACTGAACCCGATATCCTTCTTTCTTTCTTTTCTCCCGCCCCCGCTGCCTTTCCCCATATTGGCAGCGGGGGCAATTTTTGCCCTCGCTGGCGTTAAGCTAACTTAACGCCAGCCCCGGCCTCCTTGGCACACAATTAATGCGTTCCCTTGTATAATATCAGTAGAACCCGAAAGGAAAGCATTGACAGGAGGTCATGGACATGAAGGAAAAACTGAAGGATTATCTGGAGCATGGCGAGGAAATTCTGTGGCACAGCCGGGCGGAGCAGTTTGAAGCCATGGATCGGACCCATAAGGCCTATTATATCCGCCGCGGTGTGATCGCTGCTGCCATTCTCATTCTGCTCCTGGCCTTTTACATACCCACTGCCATCAAGACCGGGGCCGGCGTCAAGCTGGGTGTGGTTATTGTGATCGTCGCCGCCGGTATTTACGGGATCTGCTCCCCCATGCTGGATGTGCGGAAGCTGCGCAAGATGGAGTATGTGCTGACCAACGAAAAACTGATGCTGGTCACTCCCAGCGATGTGCGCAGCGTGAAGCTCTCCGCCATCCCCACCGCCCGCATGGCCAGCGATGACGACGGTCACTGGTCCCTGCTCTGCGGCCCGGACTGTGACAGTCTTGCCCCCTGCAAGCGCCGGGTCGCCACTCTCACCGGCGCCATCCTGGATCAGGACAGCATGATGTGCGACCGCTTTGTGATGTACGGCATTGACGATGTGCAGGGCCTCCGGGCCGCCGCCGTGGGCCATCTGACCATTGCCTGAGTCTTGCAATTCCCTCCATACTGGTTTAAAATATCCTCCGAACCTACTTTCGGAGGATATTTTTATGCTGTATTTTCTTTCTGACTATACCGAGGGGGCCCATCCCCAGGTGCTGCGGCATTTGATGGATGTGAACATGGTTTCCCTGCCCGGCTATGGGGACGATCCCCACACCGAAGCTGCCAAGGCCAAAATCCGCGCTGCCTGCGGCCGGGACGATCTGCAAATCTGGTTCCTCACCGGCGGCACCCAGACCAACCAGATCGCCATCGACAGCATGCTGCGCAGCTACGAGGGGGTCATCGCCGCCGATACCGGCCACATCAACATCCATGAGGCTGGGGCCATTGAGTATTCCGGCCACCGGGTGCTGCCCATCCCCCATGTGGAGGGCAAGCTGCTGGCCGCCGATCTGGACCGGTACATGACGGAGTTTCTCAACGACGAGGTGCGGGAGCACCTGGTGCAGCCCGGCATGGTCTATATCTCCCACCCCACCGAGTTCGGCACCCTGTACTCCAAGGCGGAGCTGACCGCTCTTTCTGAAACCTGCCGCCGCTACGGCCTGCCCCTGTATATGGATGGGGCCCGCCTGGGCTACGGTCTCATGAGTCCGGCCACGGATGTAACACTGGCGGATATTGTGGCGCTGTGCGACCTGTTCTACATCGGCGGCACCAAGGTGGGCGCCCTCTGCGGCGAGGCCCTGGTGTTCACCCGGGGCAATATGCCGCCCCATTTTCTCACCACCGTCAAGCAGCACGGGGCTCTCCTGGCCAAGACCCGCCTGGTGAGCCAGCAGTTTGACGCCCTCTTTACCGATGACCTGTATTTCAAAATCAGCCGCCACGCCATTGACCTGGCCATGGAGCTGAAAGCCGCCTGCCTTGCCAAGGGCTACGAGCTGCTGATGGATTCCCCCACCAACCAGCAGTTTGTCATCCTCAGCAAAGAGCAGATGGAGCGGCTGCGCCAGAACGTCCAGTTCAACCTGTGGCAGTGGCTGCCGGATGGCCGGGTGGCCGTCCGCTTCGCCACCAGCTGGGCCACCAGAGAAGAGGATGTGCAGGCCCTCATCGCCCTGCTGTGAGTCCATATTCCCAAAAGTCCGGAACCAAGGCCGGACTTTTTTATTTGATATTTTGTAAGATATACTTGACATTCTGTAAGTTGTGTGCTACTATACTGCCAGAGGTGATGAGATGTCAAAGAATCTGAGACTGAAAGCGGCCCGGGCGGAGCGGGATATGACCCAGCAGGCCCTGGCCGAAGCGGCGGGGGTTTCCCGCCAGACCATTAACGCCATTGAAAAAGGGGAATATAACCCCACCATCCGCCTGTGCCTGACCATCTGCCACGCACTGGGCAAAACCCTGGATGAACTGTTTTGGGAGGAGAAGGAACAATGAAGCTGTTTCAGGAAAAAAAGAACAATCTGGATGAAATGCAGGAGCAGAAGCTGCTGAAGCTGGAGAGCCGGGGTTTCTGGCTGCTCTGGTGGGGGCTGCTGGCGGCCATGGCGGTGCAGCTGCTGGTCTATGGTGTGGAGGCCTACCGCCTGCTGCTGGGGGAATGGGCGGTGTTCATGCTCTCCAGCGTGTATGTGACGGCGGCCTGCATCAAACAGGGCCTGTGGGACCGGAAGCTGAAGCCCAATTTCAAGACTAACCTGCTCATGAGCCTGCTGGCCGGTGTGGTTTCCGGCGGCTTTATGGGCATCTACAGCTACCGCAGCTTCGGCGCGGCGGAGGCCGCCTTTTGGACGGTGGCCCTGGTGGGCGGCTGCACCTTCGTGCTGTGCCTGCTGGCCCTCTCCCTTTCTGCTGCGGCCTACAAAAAGCGCCGGCAGAAGCTGGACGAAGGCGAAGGCAGCGAAGAATGATTCAAACCGCTTTTTATGATGCCCCGTATGGCCGCTATGTGATGGCGGCGGAGGACGGAGCCCTCACCGGAGTGTGGCTGGAAGGGCAGAAGTACTTCCCTTCCGGCTTGCCGGAACCTTCCGACGGAGAGTCAGAGATTTTTGCCCATACCCGCCGCTGGCTGGATGCCTACTTTGCCGGCCGGCAGCCGGATGTGTCCGCCCTGCCCATGGCCCCCAAGGGCAGCGCCTTTGCCCGACGCGTCTGGCAGCTGCTGCTGGAGATCCCCTATGGTCAGACCGTAACCTACGGTGGACTGGCAAAGCGGCTGGCGGAGCAGCGGGGCCTGGCCCAACTGTCTGCCCAGGCGGTGGGCGGAGCCGTGGGCCATAACCCTATCTCCGTTATTATCCCCTGCCACCGGGTGCTGGGGGCAAAAAACCAGCTCACCGGCTATGCCGGCGGGCTGGACGTGAAAACCTTCCTGCTGAAGCTGGAAGGAGTACTATAAAAACAACAACCCCAGGCTCAAGGGCCTGGGGTTGTTTTTCAGCCGGAAAAGGTCTGGCAAAGGTGCTTCAGGCAGCAGGCGGCGCAATCGGGCTTTCTTGCGTCGCAGACGGCCCGGCCGTGCAGCACGATGCAGTGGCAAAAGTCGGAGGAGTGCTCCGGCGGCAGGAGCTTCCGCAGCTCCATTTCAATCTTCACCGGGTCCTTCAGGTTGTCCACCAGACCCAGCCGGTTGGAGATGCGGATGCAGTGGGTGTCCACCACCGTGGAGCCGGGGATCTTGAACACATCCCCCAGGATCAGGTTGGCGGTCTTGCGGCCCACGCCGGGCAGGGCCGTAAGCTCCTCCATGGTGCGAGGCAGCTGCCCGCCGTGCTTTTCCAGCAGCACGTTGGCGCAGGCCACAATGTCCCGGGCCTTGGCCCGGAAGAAGCCGCAGGAGTGCACATACTCCTCCACTTCTCCCACATCCGCCTCCGCGAAGGCCTCCAGGGTGGGGAAGCGGGCGAAAAGGGCCGGCGTGACCTGGTTCACCCTCTCGTCGGTGCATTGGGCCGCCAGACGCACGGAGAAAAGCAGCTCATAGTCCTTTTTCCAGTCCAGGGTGCAGTCCGCCAGGGGATATTCCGCCAGCAGCAGGCGGACGATCTCATTGACCTGTTCCTGTGTCCTCATGGTTTTAGTCCCTCTCTCAGCGGCTCAGTACGATGGAACCGCCGCACTCGATTACCGGCAGCTCCTCCCCGCTGTAGGTGCCGCCGAAGTGGTATTCCACCGCCAGGGGGAACACATCGCTGGTTCCCTGGGCCAGATACAGGGTGTGGGTGGTGGTGCCCAGCACCGTCTCCAGCTTGGCGCTGCCGTCATAGTCCACCGCAGGGGAATTGCAGCTGGCATACTGGTCGCCCACGCTGACGTTCACCGCATTATAGCTCTCGGCGATCTGCAGCGCGTAGGATTCCAGCACCACTGTCACCTGCACCTGCACCCGGTCGCTGTCCAGCACGGTGGCAACCCAGTCAGCCCGGATGTCAATGGGCAGCCCGGTCTGGGAGCGGACGCTGCCGCTGTCCAGCACCTGCCCCACCGGGGCCGGGGTGGGCGTAGGTACCGGGACGGGTGTCGGTTCCGGCGTAGGCGCCGGGGTAGGCACAGCAGTAGGCGCCACCGTGGGGGCCACGGTATGCACCGGGATGGGCGTGGCGGTGGGCGCCGCTGTCTCCAGGGGGAGGCTCTGTCCCACGTCAGGGCTGGGGGTAGTCAGGAAGGGGTCCGCCGTCACCTCCGGCGCCTTGTTCTCGGACAGATCGATCAGCGCGTTGCAGCCGATGGCCACGGCCAGCACAAAAACGATTATGAACAAAACGGCTTTGATTTTTCCTCTTGCCATTCTCAATTCTCCTTTTCCTCGAAAGTCGGCTCTCATTATACCGCCTAATTTGACGCTTGTCCACAAGGCAAAGTTCCCGGAGGCAAAATTTAATCATTCTTTCATAACTATCCCTTTTACAAACGCCGGGACAGGTGTTATAATGCGGTGTACATTAGGAAAGGTGTGCGAATTTGATGTATAAGCCCCTGGCAGATGAAATACGGCCTGCGTCCCTGGATGACGTGGTGGGCCAGCGCCATATCCTGGGCGCGGACGGGATGCTGCGCCGCATTGTCAGCAGCGGCCAGATCCCCAACATGATCTTCTACGGCCCCTCCGGCACCGGAAAGACCACCGTGGCCCGCATCATTGCCCAGCGCACCAACCGGAGCCTGCGCAAGCTGAACGCCACCACCGCCGGCATTGCGGATATCAAAAAGATCATTGACGAGCTGGATACCTTCCTCACCCCCGGCGGCGTGCTGCTGTACCTGGACGAGATCCAGTATTTCAACAAAAAGCAGCAGCAGTCCCTGCTGGAGTTTATCGAGGATGGGCGCATCACCCTCATTGCCTCCACCACGGAGAACCCCTACTTCTGCGTTTTCAATGCCATCCTCAGCCGCTCCACGGTCTTTGAGTTCAAGCCCGTCACCCCGGCGGAGATCGGCAAGGCGGTGGACCGGGCGGTGGCCATCATGAACGCCCGGCGGGAGACACCGCTGACATTGGAAGCCGGCGTGACGGAGCGGATCAGCACCGCCTGCGGCGGCGATGTGCGCAAGGCCATCAACGCGGTGGAGCTGCTGTTTTCCGCTGCAGGAGAGCGGGAGGCGATCACCCTGGCCGACGCCGCCGCCATCTCCCAGCGCAGCGCCATGCGCTATGACCGGGATGGGGACGAGCATTATGACATTCTCTCCGCCCTGATGAAGTCCCTTCGCGGCTCTGACCCGGACGCCGCCATGCATTACCTGGCCCGCCTGCTGGAGGTGGGGGATCTGCAGGGCGCCTGCCGCCGCATCCTCTGCTCCGCCAGCGAGGACGTGGGCCTGGCCTATCCCCAGGCGGTGCCCATCGTGAAGGCCTGCGTGGACTCGGCCCTGCAATTGGGCCTGCCGGAGGCACGGCTGCCTTTGGCGGAGGCCTGTCTGCTGCTGGCCACCGCCCCCAAGTCCAATTCTGCCTATATGGCCATCGCCGCCGCCCAGGCGGATGTCCGTGCCGGCCGCAGCGGCCCGATCCCCCGGGAGCTGCAGAATATGCACGCCGACGGCACCGGCTTTGAGCGGGAGCAGGGCTACAAATACCCCCATGACTTCCCCGGCCATTGGGTGAAGCAGCAATACCTGCCCAAGGAGCTGAAAAACGCCCATTACTACGAATACGGCGACAACAAGACTGAGCAGGCCGCCCGGCGGTATTGGGAGGAACTGAAGAAATAAGGAGGCTGAACAGCCATGGATATCCAGGTGGGCGATACCCTCACCATGAAAAAGCCCCACCCCTGCGGCAGCCGGGACTGGCTGGTGCTGCGCACCGGGGCGGATTTCAAGCTCCGCTGCTGCGGCTGCGGCCATGAGGTCATGGGCGCCCGGAGCAAGTTTGAAAAGAACATCCGGCAGGTGCGCCGGTGAACTATGTATATATGCTCCGCTGCGGGGACGGCAGCCTTTACACCGGCTGGACCAATGACCTGGCGGCCCGTCTGGCCGCCCATCAGGCTGGCCGGGGCGGCAAGTATACCCGCTCCCACCTGCCGGTGGAGCTGGCCTACTATGAAATTCACCCCAGCCGCCACGAGGCCATGAGCCGGGAGCGGCAGATCAAAGGCCTGAGCCGGGAGGAAAAGCTGGCCCTGATATCAGAAAAGGAAAAACAAAACCATGAGACGAACTGAACTGGACCTGTGCCGCCTGACGGCCTGCATCATGGTCCTCTTGATCCATACCAGCGCGGCCCTGTACCACATCTGCCCCCTGGACGCCTCCGCCTTTGTGCCCCTGAGCCTGATCAGCACCATGATGCGGGGCGGGGTGCCGGTGTTCTTCATGCTCACCGGGGCGCTGTTTTTGAACCGGGAGTCCCTGGACCTGCGCCGCTTTCTGAAAACCCATGTACTGCGGCTGATCTTGCTTTTTGCCTTCTGGTCTTTGGTCTACGCTCTGGGCTCCCGCCTGGTTGCCAGAGACTTTGGGGACTGGTATCCATTTTTCTTTGACCTGGCCAAGGGCCATTACCACCTCTGGTTTTTGACGGCCATGGCCCTGTGCTGCCTGTTTTTGCCGGTGGCTCACGCCGCCATCCATGAGGGGCAGCTGAAAGGGGAGTACCTGCTGTTTCTGTTCTTCGGGGTGTCCATTCTCTGCGCCAATTGCAACCTGACCCCGGACACCGCCCTCATCCTGAACCGGATCACCCTGGACTTTTCTCTGGATTACCTGCCCTACCTGGGCTACGGGGTCTGGGGCTGGTGGCTCAGCCGGCAGCGCTTCGGTAAACAGTGGCTGTTCATCGCCCCGGCAGTTTTCCTCGCCTGCACGGTCCTCACCACCTGGGGCAACATCTGGTATTCCAATTACAAGGAAGTGGCCGACGGCTGGCTCTTCAGCTATTTCTCCCTCTCCACCCTGACCCAGGCCACCATGTGCTTCTGCTTCTTCCAGGCCCTGAAAGACCGGCCCTTCCGCCGCCCCCGGCTCTGGGCCGCCCTGGCGGACTGCACCCTGGGGGTCTACCTGCTGCATCCCCTGTTCATCAACATTCTGGAGGCCCTGGGCCTGCCCATGACCCTGGAAGCCCCTGTGCTCAGCATCCTGGGCTTCACGGCGGTGCTGGCGGCAGCCTGCTTTGCCGCCACGGCCCTGGGGAGAAAGATTCCCATCATCAGGAAACTTATCTGAGCCGGATTCGTCTCTGTATTCGCATCATTAAAATAGATAGAGGACATGGATATGAAAAAGATTTTGCAGATCGTTTGCCTGGCCCTGCTGTGCCTGACGCTGGTATTCATCACCAAAGCCCGGCTGGACGTGGCCCTGACCATTGTGCCCGAAAGCAACCAGAGCACCGCAGCCCCGGAAGGGGACGCCCTGCCCGTCTCCGCGCCGGAGGCTACTCCCGAGCCTACGCCGGAGCCTACCCCGGAACCGGAGCCGGAGTATTTCACCGTCTCCTGCATCGGCGACCTGACCCTGAACAGCAACCAGAAGTACCCCCTGCACTACTCCTCTAAGATGAACGGGGACTACGCCTACCCCTTTGCCAACACCGTTCAGTATTTCGCCGATGACGAGATCACCCTGGGCAATCTGGAGTGCAGCTTCTCCGACAAGAATCTGACCTATGACTACACCGCTACTTACTTCTACTTCCTCTGCCCTACGGAGTGGATCAACATCCTGCCCCAGGGCGGGGTGGACTTTGTCACCATGGCCAACAACCACACCCGGGACTTCTATGACGCTGGCGTGGAGGACACCAAGGCCGCCCTGGAGAGCGTCGGTATGCCCTACGGCGAGAACGAGCAGGCCCAGATCATTACCACCAAAAGCGGCATCAAAATGGGCATCTATACCGCCGGTGACCTGTACTCTGTGGGCGAGGCGGAAAGCAGCAACCCCAGCCTGGAAAAGGCCGTGGCCGGTGTGCAGCAGCTGAAGGAGCAGGGGGCGGATTACATCGTCTGCATGTTCCACTGGGGCAGCGAACTGAAGTATCGCCCCAAGGAGAGCCAGGTGGAGCTGGCCCGGGCCTGCGTGGACGCCGGAGCCGACCTGGTCTACGGTAGCCACTCCCACTGCCTCCAGCCCATGGAGGAGTATAACGGCGGCATCATCCTCTATTCCATGGGCAACTGGTCCTTCGGCGGCAGCTCCGGCCCTACCGACCCGGACACCGCCATCTTCCAGCTGACCATCCGCCGGGACCCGGACGGCAGCATCCATAACGACAGCTATGAGATTATCCCCTGCTGCGTTTCCAGCGACCTGGAAGCGGCAGCGGCCAAGAAGGATATGTACAACAACTATCAGCCCACCCCCTACGAGCCGGGCACCGAGGCCTATGACCGGGCCATGAGCAAGATCACCGGCACCTATGAGGGCAAGGACCTGAGCACCGACTATTCCAACTTCTTCGCCAGCGAATGAGCCGTCGAATGATAACGCAAAAAGGACATGGCTTCTGCCATGTCCTTTTTGCGTTATCAAAAGAGAAACTCACTCCACAGTGACCAGACCGTCTTCTCCTACGGTGACGGTCATGCCGGTCTGGACATAGTTGAGGAATTCCTCCCCCAGGCAGTCCACAACGGGCATTTTTGCATCGGTCCACACGTCGCCCAGGATGGCGCCGGAAGCAGCCAGAGAGTCGATGGGCATACTGAAAAGCATGCAGGCGGGCTGCTTGCCCAGGGAGCACACGGTGTACAGCACCATGCCGCCGGTGGTGGAGCCGATGGTCATGGGCAGGCAGAGGGCCTTGCCCAGCATGGGCTTTTTGTACAGGTCGGGGTTGTTCTGGTCGCCGCACTTGACCTGCTTATCCCCAAACATAATGGCCATCTGGTAGCTGGCCAGGGTGTTAAAGCCGCCATGGCTCACCAGAGCCTCGGCGGTGCAGGTGCCGGGAACCACGACGCGGCCTTTGAACTGCTTCATTTCTGTCCCTCCTTGCCGGTGATGATGTCGAGGATCTCCGCCTCAGTGTAGAATCTGGCGCTGGTGTAGGTGCGCAGCTTATTGGAACAGGTGATGACCGCTTTCTTCTTGCAGAGGGGGTTGTTCATGTACATCAGGGGGCAGATATAGCTGACCACAACACCGTAGCTGCGCAGCTTCCAGAAGGTGGAAGTCTTCTCCAGCTCCCTGATCACGGCGGGGGAGGCGGTGAACACGGTGGGAACCGTGACCTTATCCAAACCCCTGGCCCGCAGCTTGCCTTCGATAGCGTCCGCCCAGTCCTTCATCTGCTGCAGCGTCATGTGAGGGCAGCCCACAAAGCACAGCTCCGGCCTGGCGTCGGGATTTTTCCAAATCACGGGGTAGCTGGCCTTCACCCGCTCCAGCTCCGCGTCGTCAATCACGTAGACCTGGGCGCCTTCCTTGATGAGGGCCTCGCCCTGCTCCTTGGCCTCGGGGGTCAGTCCGGCGATGTGGTACAGGCCCACGGCGCCGTTGGAGGCGGTGGCCGCACCGAAGTCCTTCAGATAGGTGCAGTTTTCGTCGTTCAGCTCCGTCCCCAGCCATTTTTCCATGCCCTTCACATAGGGCACTTCCTCCATGACCTTCATGCCGATGGCGGAACCCAGCAGCTGGGCCTCCGGCTTCTTTTCACAGCGGACTTCCACCACCCAGGTGGCCCTGCGGCCCTCATCGGTCAGCAGGCCGAACTCCGGCACAAAGCCGGCGATGGAGCCCATCAGCTCCAGAATGCCGGAATTGCGGTTGCAGCGGGCGCCCAGCACAGAGTTGGCGTACACCACGGCGGAGGATTCCGCCCAGCTGAGCACCTCGCCCTTGGCAGGCTTGTTGCCCATCTGATCCACGTAGCAGGTGCAACTGTAGGCGTCATCGTCCACGATGCCCAGCTTCTTCAACTGCTCCTCAAAGCGATCCTGCTGAGAATACATCAGCTTTTGAAAGACAAAATCGTCCAGGAAGGAGCTGGGAACATTCTTGTCCAGGGGCCGGGGGTCGGCGGTGAACTTTTGGTCGGCAGTAAGGCCGGCATCGATTAGCTGGTCAAACAGGTTGAGAACAGGACCCAAGGCGTTAAGACCATAGGAAATAACAGTATGGCCGTACTTGCTGTTGACGGGCACCATGCGCTGGGCACCGAAGGTGTCACCATACATCACCAGGGTCTTGACCACCTTGGCCATTACCTCGCCCTTGGCCCCATCCAACAGGGCCTGCTGCTCAGGCGTAAGGATCATTTTACCACTTCCTTATAAAATTTTTGGATGTTGACTGTTTAAATATTATCATTCCCGGGAATGAAAGTCAATGAAGAGCTCCAACGCGGGAGAAAAATTCAAAAAAACGCAAAAAATAAGGGTGGAAACACTTGCAATCCGGAGGGTTTTCTGGTATCATATCAAGGCATTTCACACGGGAGTGGACTTTCCCCCATGTGGCTCCGTTGCCGGGGCTTGGTGGAGGGGTTGAGACTCCCGGAGGAAAATAACAAAATTTGGAGGAAATCAAATGTCAGTAGTATCCATGAAGCAGCTGCTGGAAGCCGGTGTCCACTTCGGTCACCAGACCCGCCGCTGGAACCCCAAGATGGCCGAGTACATTTACTGCGAGCGTAACGGCATCTACATCATCGACCTTGCCAAGACCGTCAAGAAGATGGAAGAGGCATACGACTTCGTGCGTGACCTGGCTGCCAACGGCCAGACCATTCTCTTCGTCGGCACCAAGAAGCAGGCCACCGATTCCGTCAAGGAAGAGGCCAGCCGTGTTGGCATGTACTATGTGAACGCCCGCTGGCTGGGCGGCATGCTCACCAACTTCAAGACCATGCGCACCCGTGTTGACCGCCTGGCTCAGCTGAAGAAGATGCAGGAAGACGGCACCTTCGATATGCTGCCCAAGAAGGAAGTTATGAAGCACCTGGGCGAGATGGAGAAGCTGGAGAAGTACCTGGGCGGTGTCAAGGATATGAAGAAGCTGCCCGGCGCCCTGTTTGTGGTTGACCCCCGCAAGGAGCACAACGCCATTGCCGAGGCCCGCAAGCTGCACATCCCCATCGTCGCCATCGTTGATACCAACTGCGATCCCGACGAAGTGGATTATGTGATCCCCGCCAACGATGACGCCATCCGCGCCATCCGCCTGATCGCCGCCACCATGGCCAACGCTGTTCAGGAAGGCCGTCAGGGTGTTGACGCTGAGGTTGAGGAAGTTCCCGCCGAGGCTGACGCTCCCGCTGAAGAGTAATTGATATACGCAAGGGGCGTGGCCGGAAGCGCCAGCGCCCCTTTTCTTAAAGATTTTATAGGAGGAAAATGATTATGGCATTTACCGCTCAGGATGTTAAGACTCTCCGTGAGATGACCAATGTTGGCATGATGGACTGCAAGAAGGCCCTGACCGAGACCGACGGCGACATGGACAAGGCTGTGGAATGGCTCCGTGAGAAGGGCCTGGCCAAGGCCGCCAAGAAGGCCGGCCGCATCGCTGCCGAGGGCATGGCTTACGCCGAAGTTTGCCCTAAGTGCGGCGTGGGCGCCGTGGTGGAAGTCAACTGCGAGACCGACTTCTGCGCCAAGAGCGACCTGTTCGTGGCTTTCGTGAAGGACATCTGCAAGGTGGTCCTGCAGGATAACCCCGCCGACGTGGCCGCCCTGTTGAACTGCAAGTACCCCGGCAGCGAGCTGACCGTGGCCGAAACCCTGCCTGAGAAGGTCATGAGCATCGGCGAGAACCTGCAGATCCGCCGCTTCGCCCGCTTTGACAAGAACACCAGCGTGGCTTACGTTCACGCCGGCGGCAAGATCGGCGTGCTGGTGAACCTGGCTGTGGAGGGCGGTATTGATGCCACCGAGATCGGCAAGGATGTTGCCATGCAGATCGCCGCTCTGAACCCCCGCTTCTGGGACAAGAGCAACGTTACTGCCGAAGTGCTGGAAGAGGAGAAGAAGATCGCTCTGGCCCTGATGGATCAGGACCCCAAGATGGCCTCCAAGCCCCAGCAGGTCAAGGAGAAGATCGTCCTCGGCAAGCTGAACAAGTTCTACGAGGAGAACTGCCTGCTGCAGCAGGAGTTCGTGAAGGACAATTCCATGACCGTGGAGAAGTACATCGCCAGCGCTGCCAAGGCTCTGGGCGGCTCCGTCAAGTTTGTTGACGCTGTTCGCTTCATGAAGGGCGAGGGCATCGAGAAGAAGGAAGAGGACTTCGCCGCTGAGGTGGCTGCCCAGATGAACATGGGCAAGTAAGCCTTTCGGAAAGAGAATACGATCAAAAAAGCAGACCGGCATATGCCGGTCTGCTTTTTTACTATCGTGCGTCCAGCACTTCCTCAATAAACTGGAAGGGGACAAAACGGCCCTCTGCGTGCATTTCCAGAATCTCCTCCCGGGTGGCATAGCGCTTGTCGCAGGTCTCCCCGGGCTGGAGCACCACGTCCTCCAGGGCAAAATCCTGCTGAAAAAGCCACACATCGCAGATAAAATGGTCTTCCTGGTAGGTTTTTACGATCCTGCCCCGGGCAGGGTCAAGGGTCAGGCCCGTCTCCTCCCGGATTTCCCGCAGGCAGGCGGAGAGACTGTCGTCCCCGGCCTGGGCGGCGCCGCCGGGACTTTCCCACATACCGCCGTAGCCCTTGTTGGGGCTGCGCTTGGTCAGCAGGTAGCGGCCCTGGCTGTCCCGGATCCAGACGTGGATCACCAAATGGTAATCTCCCTCCCCCAGCTCCTGCCCCCGGGGGTGGAGCCGGCCAGTGGGCCGCCGGTTGGCGTCATACACGTCCCAAAGCTCCTGGCCGCCGCTCTGCCGGTTCAGCCAGCAGTTGACCCAGAGGGCAAGGGCGGGCAGCGTTTCCCGGCTCTCCGGCAGCAGGATCACCGGCTGATCGGGGGGCAGCGCCTCCAGAGCCGTCTCCATGGCCCGGTGGCTGCTTTCCTCCAGAAATACACATTGGCCCGCATCCAGCAGGGCAACCCCTTCCAGCTCCTTTGGCAGTCCGGCCAGCCGGACTGCGGGCAGGGCCAGAAAACGCAGGCCGTTATGACGGCAGAAATCCGCCGCCGCTTGAAGTTGAGCCGGATCGTGGGGCGCGGCCATTCCAAAAATGGGCATAATATCACCTCGTATTCACAATTTGTAGCAAATCCTTCACAGTTTGTCAATATCCTGCCGTGAAACTGCATGAATGCCGGCTGCTTCGGCCGGCGTCTTTTTGTGGCGGTTTTCCCTTGACTTTGAAAAAAAGACTGATAAAATACGTAGTGCACTACCTAATAAAAAGAAGGTGAAGTCATGAAATACGATCTGCCCTATGGGATGCGATTTTCTATCCTGGGCAGGACTTTCAAGCGGCAGCTGGACCAGCGGCTGCTGGAAAAGGACCTGACCGGGGTGCAGCTGGGGGTGCTGAAGGAGCTGGAGCGCCTGGAAGCCGCCGGCGCTGCCGAAGTAAACCAGCGGGATCTGGAAAACGCCAGTCATGTGACCCACCCCACCATGACGGAGATTCTCAAGCGCCTGGAGCGGAAGGGCTTCATCCGCTGCTGCCAGAGCAGTCATGACCGGCGGCATAAATGCATTTTCTCCACGGAGAAAGCCCGGCAGCTACAGCAGGAGATGAGCTATATGGACAGCGCCATTCTGGCTGAACTGAGCTGTGGCCTGAGCCAGCAGCAGCTGGAGGCCCTGGGGGAGATTCTGGACGTTATGCTGGATAACGCATTGAAAACCTGTAAGAAAGGATGCGATGAGAATGATCAGAAAACTTGTGGGCAGCATTCGGGAATATAAAAAAGTAACCCTGCTGACCCTGCTGCTGATGGTGGGGGAAGTATTCTTTGAAGTGCTGATCCCCTTTATCACGGCGGATATGGTGAACGATATCAAGGCCGGGGCGCCCATGGACGGAGTACTGAAGACCGGGCTTTTGCTGCTGGTCATGGCCATGCTGTCCCTGTCCTGCGGCGCTCTTGGGGCTGTTACTTGTGCCAGAGCCTCCTCCGGCTTCGGCAAAAACCTGCGCCGGGATATTTTCACCCGGGTGCAGGACTTCTCCTTTGAGAATATCGACCGCTTTTCCTCCGCCTCACTGGTGACCCGGATGACCACGGACGTGAACAATGTGCAGATGTCCTTCATGATGCTGATCCGCATCGCCGTCCGCGCTCCGCTGACCTTTATTTTCGCCATTACCATGGCCTATATCATGGGCGGCAAGCTGGCTACCACCTTTGTCGTTGTGGTGCCGGTGCTGGTGTTCGGGCTGGCGATGATCGCCCGCAAGGCCATGCCGGCGTTCCGGGCGGTTTTCAACAAGTACGATAAGCTGAATGAGTCCATCGAGGAGAACGTCCGGGCCATGCGGGTGGTCAAGGGCTTCACCCGGGAGGACTATGAAAAGAAAAAATTCGCCGCTGCCTCTCAGGATATCTGCGCCGACTTCACCAAGGCGGAGCGGATCGTGGCCCTGAACTCGCCGCTGATGCAGTTTTGCGTGTACTTCAATATGCTGTTTGTGTTGACGGTGGGCTCCAAGCTGATCATCAGCTCCGGCGGCACCACCATTGATGTGGGTCAGATCTCCGCCATGCTGACCTATGGCATGCAGATTTTGATGAGCCTGATGATGATTTCCATGATCTATGTGATGCTCACCATGTCCGCCGAATCGGCCAAGCGAATCTGCCAGGTGCTGGACGAGGAGACCAGTCTCCACAATCCGGACCAGCCGGTGCGCACCGTGGCTGACGGATCCGTAGATTTTGAGAATGTCAGCTTCAAATACAGCCGGAAGGCCAAGCGCAGCGCCCTGGAGAATGTAAGCCTGCACATTGACTCCGGCATGACCGTGGGCGTGTTGGGCGGCACCGGCACCGGCAAGTCCACCCTGGTACAGCTGATCCCCCGGCTTTATGACGTCACTGAGGGCAGCGTGAAGGTGGGCGGCGTGGATGTGCGGGACTATGACCTGGATGCTCTCCGCTCCGCCGTGTCCATGGTGCTGCAGAAGAACCTGCTGTTTTCCGGCACCATCAAGGACAATCTGCGCTGGGGCAACGAAAACGCCACCGACCAGGAGATGGAGGAGGCCTGCCGCCTGGCCCAGGCAGATGATTTTATCCGTTCCTTCCCCGACGGCTATGACACCTGGATTGAGCAGGGCGGCGCCAATGTCTCCGGCGGCCAGAAACAGCGGCTGTGCATCGCCCGGGCCCTGCTGAAAAAGCCCAAAATTCTCATTCTGGACGACTCCACCAGCGCCGTGGATACCCGGACCGACGCCCTGATCCGGGAGGGCTTCCGCAAATTCATCCCGGAGACCACCAAGATCATCATTGCCCAGCGCATCGCCTCCGTCCAGGACGCGGACCTGATCCTGGTCATGGAAAACGGACGCATTGTGGACATGGGCGACCATCAGAGCCTGATGGCGCGCAGCCCCATCTATCGGGAAATCTATCAGCAGCAGAACAAGGGAGGTGAGGAGAATGAATAAACACGGCCCTCATGGCAGCTTCCGCGGAGCAAGCGCAGGCGGCGGCAGACCCCAGGCAAACTTTTCGGCGCTGGGCGCAGTGGTGAAGAAGTTCTTCGGCTATTACCCGGTGCTGGCACCGCTGACCATGCTGTGCATTCTGTTCTCCTCCGTGGTGTCCTCCATTCCCTCCCTGTTTGTCCAGAATGTACTGGCCATCATCGAGAAATGGTATGTCAGCCGGGACTGGCTGGCTGCCAAGGCGGAGATCATGCCCTATATCGGCCTGCTGGCGGTGCTGTACCTGCTGTCCCTGATCTCCATGCTGACCTATACCCAGCTGATGGCCTACATGACCCAGGGCTTCCTGGATAAGCTGCGCAGGGAGGTCTTCAACGGTATGCAGGACCTGCCCATCCGCTATTTTGACACCCATCAGCATGGCGACATCATGAGCCATTACACCAACGACATCGACACCCTCCGTCAGCTGGTGAGCCAGAGCATCCCCTCCCTGATCCAGTCCGGGGCCATTGTGCTGGTAGTCTTTTCCATCATGCTGTATTTCAGCGTGTGGATGACGATGGTGCTGCTGCTGGGCGTGCTTGCCATGTTTCTGGTGGTAAAGAAGGTGGGCGGCGGTTCTGCCAGGTTCTTCCTGCGCCAGCAGCAGTCGGTTGCCAAAACCGAGGGCTTCGTTCAGGAGATGATGAACGGCCAGAAGGTCATTAAGGTCTTCTGCCATGAGAAGCAGAGCATTGAGGATTTTGACCGGGTCAATAACGCCCTGTGTGAGGACAGCTTCCGTGCCCACGCCTATGCCAATATTCTGGGGCCAATCATCGGTAACATCGGCAACATTCTCTATGTGGCCCTGGCTCTGGCAGGGGGCGTGTTCCTGCTGCTGGATGTGCCCAGCCTCAGTCTCTCCGGAAAAGCCTTCTCCATCAGTATCCTGGTGCCCTTCCTGAACATGGCCAGGCAGTTCACCGGCAACGTGAATACTCTCAGCCAGCAGATCAACGCCATTGTTATGGCCGGCGCCGGCGCCAGCCGGGTTATGACCCTGATGGCAGAGCAGCCGGAGACGGACGAAGGCTATGTGACTCTGGTGAACGTAAAGGTGGCGGACGACGGCACCATGACGGAAACCACGGAACGCACCGGCCATTGGGCCTGGCGGCATCCCCATGGGGACGGCAGCGTGACCTACACCCCCCTGCAGGGCGATGTGCGCATGACGGATGTGGACTTTGCCTATGAAGAGGGCAAACCCGTGCTCCACGACGTCAGCGTCTATGCCGAGCCGGGGCAGAAGGTGGCCTTCGTAGGTGCCACCGGCGCCGGTAAGACCACCATCACCAACCTGATCAACCGCTTCTATGACATTGCCGACGGCAAGATCCGCTACGACGGCATCAACATCAACAAGATCAAAAAGGCGGACCTGCGCCGCTCCTTGGGCCTGGTGCTGCAGGAAACGGTGCTCTTCACCGGCACCGTCATGGAGAACATCCGCTACGGCCGGCTGGACGCCAGCGACGACGATTGCATTGCCGCCGCCCGGCTGGCCGGGGCTGACGACTTCATCAGCCGCCTGCCGGAAGGCTATGACACCATGCTGGAGAACAACGGTGCCAACCTGTCCCAGGGCCAGCGCCAACTGCTGGCCATTGCCCGGGCCGCCGTGGCCGACCCCCCGGTGATGATCCTGGACGAGGCCACCTCCTCCATCGACACCCGCACCGAGGCCATCGTCCAGCAGGGCATGGATAAGCTGATGGAGGGAAGAACCGTCTTTGTCATTGCCCACCGGCTCTCCACCGTCCGCAACAGCGACGTGATCATGGTCCTTGACCACGGCCGCATCATCGAACGGGGCAGCCACCAGAAGCTGATCGAAGAAAAAGGCACCTACTACCGGCTCTACACCGGCGCCTTTGAACTGGAATAATCTGAACGCCACTCCCGGCAGCCTTTGGGCCGCCGGGAGTTTTTTGACAAGCGGGGAGGACTGTAGTATAATCGGAAAACATGGAAACTACGGAATCGGAGCTGAGAACATGTACAAAAATGTGGAAAAGTTTTTTGCCATCTATGATGCTGACCCGGCGCTGCAGGAGCGGCTGTGCCAGGCGGAAGCGGCCTATCCCGGCTCTCTGGAGATCCGGGAGGCGGTGGCGGAGCATGTGCTGCTGCCGGTGGCGGCGGAACTGGGCCTGCCCTTCAGCCTGCTGGACCTGAAGGTCTATGAGACAAAAAAGAAAGCCCGAGACCATCAGGATGTGGCCCTTACTGAGGAGGAACTGGCCCAGCCCCTGGAGGAGCACCACTATTGGCTGCTGGAGCATGGCTGGGAATTTGCCAAGCCGGAGGAGGGCAGCTGCGGTGATTGACAAGCTGCTTCAAGTCCTGCGCCTGCTGTGGCTGGTTCTGGCCTGCTATGGCCATCTGCGTTTTTGGATGCGCCGCTTCCGGCTGCCGGTGGAGCTGGCGCTGCCGGTAAGCCTATGTGCCGTGGGACTGGGGCTGTTTGTGGCAGGCTGTCTGGGGATACTTCTGCCGGTGAGCTGGCTGCTGTTGGCCCTGGGTGTGGCTCTGGCCGGATACAGCCTGTGGAAACGGGAAGGGATTCGCCCGCTGCTTACGCCAGGACTGCTGCTGTGGCTTCTGCTGTGCGGTCTGGCTCTGTACCTGGTCTACGGTCAGGTATTTTATTATATCGATAACTTCAGCCACTGGGCCACGGCGGTGAAGGTGCTGCTGGCCAATGACGCTTTTCCCACCGCTGCGGATTATCACATTTACTTTCCCAAATACCCGCTGGGCAGTTCTGTGCTGGTATACTGGCTGTCCCGGATGGCGGGGATTTACAGCGAGTGGTTCCAGATGCTGTGCCAGGCGGTGCTGATCGCGGCCTGCCTCTCCGCCCCGCTGGCACTGGTTCCCAGGGGGAAGAAAGCCGGCTGGGACTGGGCGCTCTGGGCGGTCTTCGCGCTGTGCGTTGTGGGCTGCAATATTGAGCTGACCAGCCTGTATGTGGATAACCTGATGCCCCTGATCGGCCTGGCCGGGGTCTGCCTCTGGCTGTACGGCCGGGAGAACGGGGAGACCTTCCTGCCCCTGCTGATCCTTTGCTGCTATGTGGTCACGGTGAAGCAGAGCGGCATCTTCTTTGCCGCCGTGCTGATCCTGCTGGCACTGCTGGACAGTCCGAAGAAAAAGCTGGCCCTGAAGCCAGCGCTGGTGATGACCGCTGCGATGGCGGCAGTGAAGCTGCTGTGGTCGGTTCATGTGAAGCTGGCCTACGGCCTTTCTTCCGGCGAAAGGAGCATGAGCCTCGCGGGCCTGTTCCCCGGCTTTGCCGATAAGACTGCGGAAGATGTGAGCACCATCATCCGGAGCATGGCCCAGACCCTGTGCCGACCGGAGACGCTGCTGCCGGTGCTGGCGCTGTTGCTGTGCGCTCTGCTGCTGGCCCGGCGCTGCAGGAGCCGGCGGCGCTTTGTCCGCCTTGCTGTCATCGGCGGGGCCTTCTGGCTGCTGTACTGCCTGGGCCAGGGGGCCATGTACATTCTCTTCATGCCTCAGGGTGAGGCGGTGCGTCTGGCCGCCTTTGAGCGGTATTTTGCCACCCTGCAAATCTTTACGACGGGATATTTCCTGGTCCTTATAGAGCAGGAAATACAGGAAGCGGTGCTGAACAGCCGCAGGAGGCTTGCAGCTTTGGCTGGCCTTTGCGCCTTGTGCCTTTTGATGCTGGCCCCTTCACCCAAGTATTTCCTTCGAACCGAGCAGCGGGTACCCTGCTTTTTGGCGGATACCAACGAACAGCTGAATCTGGACTGGGCCCGTGCCCAGGGAAAGCCGGCGTTCTGGGCTTCCATCCGCAGCGAGTTTGACCGGGTCATCGATCAATACCATATCCCCCAGGGCCTGACCTACACCGTGTTCATCGGCCAGGACTACAGCATTGAGGTGCGGGTGCTGGCCAATTATCTGCTCTCCTCTGCCGGAACCTATGTCTGTACCGATGCGGAAATTCCGGAGAAGGGCATGGATTGCAAAACCTTTGATTACTACATCGTCCTGGAGGAGACCGAGGCCAATATGGCCTTCATCCGGGATACCTTTGGTACCGCCGACCGGGCGGGCTACACCTACTGAGAACTGCTCAGGGAGCACAGAAGATGAGAAAAAGCCTGTTGATTTTTATAATTGCCGGGGCGCTGCTGCTGACCGGCTGCCAGGAGGCCTCTGTGGCCCGGCAGCTGGAGGGGCTGTCAGAAATCATGGAGCAGATTGGGCCGCTGCCCACGGTGACCCCATCGCCGGAACCCACCCCTTCGCCCAAGCCCACCCAGCGGCCCAAGGCGACGCCGACGCCCACCCCTTCGCCCAAACCCACGCCTTCGCCAACAACGTCGCCCACGGCAGAGCCGAGTCCGACTCCTACGCCTACACCTACCCCTTCGCCCACACCGGCACCGACACCCAGCCCTACGCCCACGCCAACACCGAAGCCCACACCTTCCCCTACGCCCGCACCAACGCCGGAGCCTACGGCTACCCCCTACCCGGAGTGGATGTTCGCGCCCACGCCCGGCTCCATCCCCTACATGACCCCGGCCCCCACCCCGGTGCCCACACCAACACCCACTCAGGCGCCTGATCCCGGGCCATCCCAGATCACGGATGCCGCCGACGCCGCCGAGCCCAGCGCCACCTATGCCACCGGCCAGGAGGTGGCGGAATTTGCCCAGCAATACGTGGGCTATAACTATGTGTGGGGCGGCAAATCCCCGGAGACCGGCTTTGACTGCTCCGGCCTGGTCTACTATGTGTATCAGCAGTTTGGCTATGAACTGAACCGCACCGCTGCCGACCAGGCCAGAAACGGCAGCCATGTGGAGGCCGACGCCCTGGAGCCCGGCGATGTGCTCTGCTTCTACAAGGGCAGTACCATCGGCCATTCCGGCATCTATATCGGGGACGGCAACTATGTCCACGCCCAGGATTCCGCCACCGGGGTTGTGATCTCCCCCCTCAGCGAGAGAAAGGGCGGCTTTGAAGCCAGACGGATACTGAAATGAAAAAACGCCTTATCGGTTCGTTCTGAACCGGTAAGGCGTTTGACTTTATGGAAGGATCAGTGGGTCTTGTTGTATTCCTCAATGCCGCGGCCCAGGATCTCAATGGCGCGGGTGATGTCCTCGGCGTTGATGGTGTAGGCCAGGCGCACCTCGTTGCGGCCCTTGCCGGGGGTGGCATAGAAGGGCTCGCCGCAGGCGAAGAGCACTGTGCCCCCATGGTCGTTATACTCGTTGAGCAGCCACATCTGGAACTTGTCGGCATCGTCCACCGGCAGGGCGGCCATCACATAGAAGGCGCCCTTGGGCATCTCGCAGACCACACCGGGGATCTCCTTCAGCTTGCTGACCATGGTATCCCGACGGTGACGGTACTCCTCCCGGATCTCGTCAAAGTAGCTGGGATCCAGAGAATAGAGGGCGGCGGCGCCCACCTGATCCACCGTGGCGGAGCACAGGCGGCACTGGCACCATTTCATGGCCTGGGCCATAAACTCCTTGTTCTTTGAGATCAGCATACCCACCCGGGCGCCGCAGGCGGAAAAGCGCTTGGACACGGAGTCAATGACGATCACATTGTCCTCATAGCCTTCAAACTGCAGGCCGGACATCAGCGGCTCCCCGCCGTAGGTGAACTCCCGGTACACCTCGTCGCAGATGATGAACAGTTCATGCTCTTTTGCAATATCCAGCATCAGCTTCAGCTCATCCCCGGACAGCACAGCGCCAGTGGGGTTGCCCGGGTTGGTGATCATGATGGCCCGGGTATGCTCATTGATGCAGGCTTCCACGCTGGCCCGGTCGGCGTAGGAGTAGCCTTCCTCCGGCTTGGTGGGCACCGGGTGAATGGTGGCGCCGGCCAGGGTGACGGAGGTATGGTAGTTGGGATAGAAAGGCTCCGGGATGATGATCTCATCGCCGTCGTCCAGAATGGTGGCCATGACCATCTGCAGGGCCTCGCTGCCGCCGGTGGTGGGCAGGATATCCCCCCGCTCCAGCTCCACACCAATACGCTTGTAGTAGCCGCGTACCGCGTCCAGCAGCATGGGGACACCGCTGGAGGGAGCGTAGGACAGGACCGGGTCATGGAACTCTTCAATGGCCTTGTAGAAAATATCAGGGGTCTTAATATCGGGCTGGCCGATGTTCAGATGGTAGATCTTGATTCCGCGCTCAGCGGCTGCGTTGGCGTAAGGGTTGAACTTACGCATGGGGGAGAGCCCGCAGCGCTCCATTTTGGATGACAGCTTCATGGATAGGCCTCTTTTCTAACATTAGGATTTATGTATTATACTACGCAATTGCACCGCAATCAATACCGGAACGAAAGAAATTGCGTTTTTTGCTTGAAAATGAATGAATAAAATGAAAAGCTTTGCCGGATCAGCAGGCGGTGTATTGAAAAACAGAGGCCAAAATGCTATAGTCCAGAGAGAGTTTTACTGTGAAGCCATAAGGTTTGCAGGAGAGGAGATGGAGGGCCTGAAAGGGAAGAACCGCTTCCGGGCGATGTGCCTGGGCTTGCTGCTGGCAGCGCTGCTGCCCGGCTGTGCCGGAGGGCAGCGGGATGAAGCACCGGAAAGGGAAACGCCGGAAAGGGGAACCCCGCAGCCGGGGCTGCGCATCAGCGAGGTCATGGCCGACAACAGGGCCTTCCTGATGGATGAACAGGGGAACTTCCCCGATTGGATCGAGCTGCACAATGCCGGTTCCCGGACGGTGGAGCTGGGCGGCTACACCCTGTCGGACGGCTCCCACAGCTGGCCCTTGCCGGAGGGTCAGCTGGCGGCGGGAGAATATTTGCTGCTGTATTGCGGCCAGGAAGAGGACAGCGGCCGGGTCAGCTTTTCCCTGTCTGCCAAGGGGGAGGAGATGAGCCTTTGGGATGCGGCCGGAGAGCAGTGCCAAAGCTTCTGCTTTGGCGCTTCCCAGGCGGACGAGAGCTGGCTTGCCGGCGAGGACGGGCAGGCGCGGGCCTGTGCCCTGCCCAGCCCAGGCTTTGCCAACGATGAGGCCGGCTATCAGGCGGCCATGGCCCAGCGCCGGACGCCGGAACTGGCCATCAACGAGGTCATGTGCTTCAACCGCCTGTACCCCAGCCAGGACAAGCAGTATTACGACCAGATTGAACTGCGCAACAATTCCGACCACAACATCCTTCTCAGCGAATACTATCTGTCTGACAGCAGAAAGGAGCTGCTGGCCTGGCAGCTTCCTGCCAGAACCCTGGCACCCGGGGAACTGGCTGTTATCCCCTGCGATGAGGGCGTACCCTTCGCCCTGAACAGCCTGCGGGAGCAGCTGTATCTGACCCACGAGGAGGGGGAGATCCGGGACTGTGTATCTCTCCATGGGCTCCCCGCCAACGGCAGCTTCGGCAGAATGCCGGAGCAGCAGGGATTCTTCTATTTCCGTCATAGCAGCATGGGCCGGGAAAACAGCGGCGGCGCCATGCTGATTTCCCGGCGGCCGGAAGCCCTGACCCAGGACGGTGTCTTTGAAGGTGTGGACAGCATCTCCCTGGAGCTGCAGGCCGAAGGAGAGATTTATTACACCCTGGACGGCAGTCGGCCCACGGCGGCGTCGGAGCGGTACACAGGGCCCATCACCCTCATGGCCACCACGGTGGTCCGGGCGGTGAGCCTGGAGCCGGGCAAGCTGGAGAGCGACAGCCTGGATCTGAGCTATATCATTAACGAGGGGCACAGTCTGCCGGTGGCAAGTGTGGTGGCGGATCCGGAGGACCTGTTCGGTGAAAGGGGCCTGTATTCCAACCCTACGGAGGACTACGAACGGCCCGGCTCCATTGCCTTTTTTAACGGGGAGGAGCGCTTCCGGAAGGACTGCGGCGTGAAGCTCCACGGCGCCACTTCCCGGGTGAAGCAAGAGAAGAAGTCCCTGAAGCTGAACTTCCGGGACGCCTATGACGGGACGCTGGAATACGACCTGTTCCAAAACGGTGTCACTGCCTTTGACTCCGTGCTGCTGCGGGCGGCCCAGGAGGGCTCCTTCTCCACCAATATGCGGGATGTAATTATGCATGAGCTGGCAAAGCAGTGCTGCCCGGAACTGCCCCGGCAGGATTACACCTACACCGTGCTGTACATCAACGGGCAGTATTGGGGCATCTATGCCTTCCGGGAGGCCCACTCCGCGGAGCATTTTGCCCGGCACAACGGCCTTGACCCGGACCAGGTTACCATGTGGCACAAGCGCTGGGCGGAGGACGGCCCCTTCGAGGATGTAGCCCGCTTCATCCTCACAGAGGACATGAGCATCGACGAAAACTACGACTATGCCATGGCGCATCTGGATATGGATAATCTGGCCGCCTGGGCCATTATCCAGTCCTACAGCGGCAATTTCGATATCAATTCCCCCAACGTGCGTTTTTACTATGATGCCGGAAGCGAGAAGCTCTATTTCGCCCTGGTGGATCTGGATCTGGGCCTGTATGTGGGCGGAGAATTCGCCAACGCCTTCAAGACCGGGTATATTTACAGCGATCTGCTGCTCTCTCTGGCGGATAATCCCCGCTTTACCCAGGCCATGGCGGAGCGGCTGCTGTGCTATCTGAACGGCCCCCTGTCGGAGGAAAATGTGCTTTCCGTGATCGACAGTCTGGAACAGCAGCTCCTGCCGGAGGCTGCCAGGGACGGGGAGCGCTGGGGCTTTACGCTGAAGCAATGGGAGCGGGACATTGATGAATTCATCCGCTATGTTGTGACCAACAGAGGGCAGGGGGACTACTGCTGGCAATTTGCCAGGTCTGCTGCTGGAATCCTGGGCCTGAACCAGGAACAGCTGCAGCAATCTTTCGGGCAGCTGCCCCATTGAAAGGGGAGGGAAAGACAATGAGAAAGAAACTTCCTTTTATGATCCTTCAGGACATCCTGCTGACGGGGCTGGTGCTCTGCGTTTTTGCGCTGTTTCACCATGTGCTGCCCAGAATGAACCCCGGCCCCAACTCTGCCGCCTCCACGCCGGTGGTGCTGACGCCTGCACCGGAAAAAGCCGGGCCAAGCCGGGCCGAACCCCAATATGAGACTCCGTGGCAGGAGACCTTTGCCGGACGCTTTACCCCGGAGACGGTAGTGACGGAGAACAGCTATTCCAGCCCGGAGATTTCCGTGACCATCGACACCGTCAGCACCCAGATCAACGGCGAACCCCTGGTGTACTACGTGGCGGATATTTATATCTCCCGGATTGAGAACTTCCAGACCTATGTGGAGAATGAATATTTCAACCAGTTTATCAAAACCCCTGCTGACGAACTGGCACAAATGTGCGATGCGGTGGTGAGCATTAACGGGGACTACTGCAACGCGCAGGATCAGTTCGGCTTCTTCGTGAGAAACGGCGTGCTGTATGACGATCGCCAGACCGAAAGTGACATCTGCGTGCTCTTCCGGGACGGCACCATGGCCACCTACGGGCCGAAAGAGTATACGGTGGAGGATGTGCTGGCCCGGCAGCCCTATCAGGTGTGGAAATTCGGCCCCATGCTGCTGGATGCCAATGGCCAGCCGCTGGAGGATTTCAATGTCCGGGGCGCCATCGGCGGCCGGAATCCCCGCAGCGCCATCGGCTATTATGAGCCGGGACACTACTGCTTCGTGGTGGTGGACGGACGGCAGGCGGACTGGTCCAGAGGCCTGGATATCCGGCAGCTGGCACAACTCTTTGCCGACCTGGGCTGCAGGGCGGCCTACAATCTGGATGGCGGGGCTTCAGCCACCATGACCTTTGACGGGCAGCTGATTAACCGCCAGAGCAAGTACCGGGAGATCGGGGACATTCTGCTGATTAAGGAGGTGGGCAGCCAGCCATGAGATTCATCAGATACATTCTGCCCCATCTGGTTATCGCCATGGCCCTGGGGCTGCTGGTCATTGCGGTGCTGGACAGCTTTAACCCCACCATGGCCTTTCTTACCAGCCGGGCCTCCAAGACCTATATCAGCATCCTCTGCACACTGGCGCTCATCCTGGCCGGGATGTACATTGCCGGGAGTCAGAAACAATAAGGGAAGGACTGAAAGACGGAGAACATCTCCGTCTTTTTTGCCGCCCTTGCCATGGGGGGCGGAGTTTGGTAAAATAGCAGAAAGGAGAAATCCCGAAGCAGGAGGGAACAAAGTTGCTGAAATTGATGATCGGCAAGGCGGGTACCGGCAAGACCGCCGCCGTCATAAACGAAATAAAACAGGCCGTGGATGACCGGAAACCCGGCCGGATTCTGCTGGTGCCGGAGCAGTACAGCCATGAGGCGGAGCGGGAGCTTTGCCGCCGCTGCGGGGATGCCCTCTCCCGCTATGCCGAGGTGTTCAGCTTCACCGGCCTTGCCCGGCGTATGGCCAGTCAGCTGGGCGGCAGCGGCGCGCCCTGGCTGGACAAGGGCGGGCGGCTGCTGTGCATGGCCCTGGCCCTGCGGGAGCTGGGTCCCCGGCTGAAGGTCTACGCCGCTGCTGAGCGCCGGGCGGAGCTGCAGGCCATGCTGCTCTCCGCGGTGGACGAGCTGAAAACCGCCGCCATCGACACCGAAGCGCTGCTCAACGCCGCCGGGGAATGCGGCGGCAGCCTGGGGGATAAGCTGGAGGATCTGGCCCTGGTGCTGGAGGCCTATAACGCCGTGGTGGCCAACGGCCACGCCGACCCGGCGGACCGGCTGACGGTGCTGGCCGAACAGATCGAAAAGAGCGATCTGGATGCAAACACCCATGTGTATGTGGACGGCTTTATCGACTTCACCCGGCAGGAGCAGCAGGTGCTGCTGGCGCTGCTGCGGAAGAATGTGCAGCTCACCGTCTGCCTGACGGTGGACAGCATGACCGGTGACAACGAGATTTTTGCCCTGTCCCGCCGGGCCGGCCGGGCGCTGCTCTCGGCGGCGGAGGAGCTGGGGCGGGAGACCCGGGTGGAGCTGCTGGACGGCGAAAGCGGCAAAGCCCCGGCCCTCAGCTGTTTTACCGACAATATGTTCAGCTATTCTGACAGCAGCTTCCCGGATGAGACCGGGGCGGTGACGCTCTGCCGCTGTGAGAGCATGGCCGCCGAGTGCGAGCTGGCGGCGGCCAAAGCCCTGGAACTGGTGCGTGACAAGGGCTGCCGCTGGCGGGATATCGCCATCCTGGCCCGGGGCTTTGGAGACTACCGGGGCAGCCTGGAGAGCATCTTCCGCCATTACGGCGTCCCCCTCTATACTGCGGCGCGCAGCGACCTGTTATCCAAGCCCATCGCCGCGCTGATGGCCGGCGTGTTTGACATTCACCAGTCCGGCTGGGCGGTGGACGACGTGATCAGCTACCTGCGCACCGGCCTCACCGGCCTGGACCGCCCCGCCTGCGACGAGCTGGAGGACTATATCTTCAAGTGGCAGCTGCGCGCCCCCGCCTGGGAGCGAAACCGCAAATGGCGGCAGCACCCCGAGGGCTACGGTATGGAGTACGACGAAGCTGCGGAGGAAAAGCTGAGCCGCATCAATGAAAGCCGTAAGGCCCTGAGCCGTCCCCTGCTGACCTATTACCAGCGTGCCGGCCAGGCAGAGACTGCCGAAGCCCAGGCTCTGGCCTTCGCTCAGCTGCTGGAAGAACTGCGCCTGCCGGAAACTCTGGAGCGCCGTTCCGATGAGCTGGAGACAAGCGGCCGGGAAGAACTGGCGGCGGAGTACCGGCAGCTGTGGGAGCTGAGCGTCTCGGCCCTGGAGCAATTCGCCGCCATCCTGGGGGACAGCCCCATGGACATGGCGGAGTTCGGCAAGCTGTTTCTGCTGATGCTTTCCCAATACGACATCGGCACCATCCCCGTCTCCCTGGACCGGGTCAGCGCCGGTGACTTTGACCGAAACCGCCGCCGCAGCCTGAAGCACCTGATTGTGCTGGGCTGCTCCGACCAGCGCCTGCCCAAAACCGAGGAGCAGGCCGGGGTCTTTTCCCAGGAGGAGCGGCAGCGCCTGCTGGAAATGGATCTGGACCTGGGCCCCGGCGGCGACAGCGAGCTGTGGCGGGAGTTTTCCCTGATCTATAACGGCCTGAGCCTGCCCAGCGACAGCCTGACCATGAGCTGCCCCATTACAGACGGGGACGGGGCGGAGCTGCGCCCGGCCTTCGTCTTTGACCGGGCCAGGGCCCTTTTTGACAAAGAAGTGCAATACGCCGACACCGCCCGCCTGCGGATGGCGGCCCCGGCTCCGGCCCTGAGTCTGGCGGCCCAGGCGGTGAAAAGCCCCGGCGGCGCCGCCCAGGCCGCGGCGGATTACTTCCGCCGGAGGGAGCCGGAGCGGATGGCCCGGCTGGAAGCGGCGGCCAAGCTGGGCCGGGGCCGGCTGTCCCCCCGGATGGTGGAGCAGCTTTACGGCAAGCGGCTGCGGCTCAGCGCCTCCCGGATCGACAAATTCGCCTCCTGCAAATTCGCCTACTTCTGCCAGTACGGCCTGAAGGCCAAGCCCCACGAGCCGGCCAGCTTCAGCTCGCCGGAGATCGGCAGCTTCATGCACTATGTGCTGGAAAACACCGCCCGGGAGGTAAAGACCCTGGGTGGCTTCAAACAGGTCAGCCAGGAGCAGCTGCGGCAGCTCTGCGACCAATACATTGAACGGTTCATTCATGAAGAACTGGACGATTTTCAGGAAAAGACCCAGCGCTTCACCTACCTGTTCAAGCGCCTGAAAAACGACGTGTACCAGGTGGTGGAGGATATGGCGGCGGAGCTGCGCCGCTCCGACTTTGAACCCCTGGACTTTGAGCTGGACTTCTCCAATGCCCGGGACTTCGCCCCCATCGAGCTTGGGGAAGGGGAGGGCAGCCTGGAGCTCACCGGCATTGCTGACCGGGTGGACGGCTGGCTCCATGAGGGCAAGCTGTACCTCCGGGTGGTGGACTACAAAACCGGCCGGAAGAAGTTCAGCCTGTCCGACGTGTGGTACGGTATGGGCCTGCAGATGCTGCTGTACCTCTTCGCTCTGGAGACCGACGGGGAGAAGCGCTACGGCCATGAGATTGTCCCCGCCGGGGTGATGTATATCCCCGCCCGCAACGCCATGGTCTCCCTCAGCCGGGCCCCTCAGGACGATGAGGCGGAGCAGAAGCGGCTGGAGGAGATCCGCCGCAGCGGCCTGGTGCTGGATGACAAGGCCCTGCTGGAGGCCTGGGAGCAGGGGGAGGACAAGTGTTATATCCCGGTGAAGTTCCGCTCCGGCAAGCCTTCGGCGGATGCCCTGGCCAGCCTGGAACGGATGGGCACATTGGAAAAGCACATCAAAAAGACCCTCAGCGGCATGGCCCGGCAGCTGCGCCAGGGCAGCATCGCCGCCGACCCCTATTACCGCAGCCAGCAGGAGAATGCCTGCCTCAACTGCGACTATTACGACGCCTGCCACTTTGCCGACGGGCAGGAGGACGAGGCCTGCCGCTATACGCCAAAGCTCTACCCGGAGAAGGTCTGGGCCCTGATGGAAGGAGGCGGAGACAATGCCTGAATTCAAACCCACAGCCGCTCAGGCCGCCGCCATCGAAACCCGTGGCAGCGCGGTGCTGGTGTCCGCCGGCGCCGGCAGCGGCAAAACCCGGGTGCTGACCCAGCGGCTCATGAGCCGCATCTGCGACGAAAATGACCCGGTGGATCTGGACCGTTTCCTGATCATCACCTTCACCCGGGCCGCCGCCGGAGAGCTGAAGGGCCGGATCATGCAGGAGCTGGCGGAGCGCCTGGCCAAGGACCCGGGCAACCGGCGGCTCCGGCGGCAGAACGCCCTCTGCGGCCGGGCCCAGATTGGCACCATCCACAGCTTCTGCGCCGCCCTCCTGCGGGAAAACTGCCATATTCTGGGCCTGAGCCCGGACTTCAAGATCGTGGACGACGAACGGGCCGAGACCATGAAGACCGCCGCCCTGGAGCGGGTGCTGGAGGAGCGCTATGCCCGGCCGGAGAACTACCCCGGCTTCCTGGCTCTGGCGGACACCGTGGGCGCCGGCCGCTCCGACGACCGGCTGGCGGCCCTGATTTTGAACCTGCACCTGCGGATGCAGTGCCACGCCCGGCCGGAGCAATGGGCCCGGAAGCAGGTGGAGCAGCTGCGCTGCCCCTCTGCCGATGCGGCCGATACCCCCTGGGGCAAGGAAATCATGGAGCAGGCCAGCGCTTCTGCTGCCTATTGGAGCGGGGAGATGGACCGGCTGCTGCGCCTGATGGCCGGGGAGGAGAAGATCAGCGCTGCCTACAGGGACAGCTTTGCCCAGACGGCGGCGGAGCTGCGGGAGCTGTGCCGCTGCCTGAACATCGGCTGGGACAGGGCCAGGGACTGCCTGCCCATCCAGTTTGAAAAGCTGAAGGCCCTGCGCAATTCCCCCAATCCCCAGCTCTCCGAGCTGCTGAAAAGCCGGCGGGACGCCTGCAAAAAAGCCATGGGCGATCTGCAGGCGCTGCTGTATGCCCCTTCGGAACAGCTGATGTCCGAGCTGCGGCTCACTGCCCCGGCCATGGAGGCCCTGCTGGATGTGACCCTGGATTTCGACCGGGCCTTCAGCCGGGACAAGCGGCTGCGGGGCCTGGTGGACTATGCCGACCTGGAACACTTTACCGCCCGGCTCCTTACCGATGAAGAGGGTGCCCCCACGGAACTGGCAAAGCAGCTGTCCCGCCGCTACGCGGAGATCATGGTGGACGAGTATCAGGACGTGAGCCGGGTGCAGGACGCCATCTTCCGGGCCATCTCCCGGGATGGACAGAACCTGTTTCTGGTGGGGGACGTGAAGCAGTCCATCTACCGCTTCCGCCTGGCCGACCCGGAAATCTTTACCGAGAAATATCTCAGCTATGCAGACCATGAGGCTGCCGCCCCCGGCCAGCCCCGGCGCATCCTGCTGCGGGAGAACTTCCGCTCCCGCCGGGAGATCCTGGAGGGAGCCAACACAGTGTTCTCCCTGTGCATGTCCCGCCGCTTGGGGGACATGGATTATGACGAAGCCGCCAGTCTGCAATACGGCGCAAGCTATCCGGGGGAGGTGCCGGTGCCGGAGCTGACCCTGGTGGAGGCAGCCGGCGGCGAGGATGAGGACAGCCCGGATAAGACCGCCCGGGAGGCCGCCTGGGTGGCCGGGAAGATCCGGGAGCTGATGGACAGCGGCTGCACCGTCATCGGCGCGGCGGGGCCAAGACCCCTGCAATATGGGGATATTGCCATCCTCCTGCGCTCCGGCAACGCGGTGGGACCGGCCTACCGGCGGGCTCTGGCGGAGCAGGGCATCCCGGTGGCCGCCGTCCAGGGCGGGGATTATTTCGCCTCTGTGGAGGTGTCCACCCTGGTGTCCATGCTGGCGGTGCTGGATAATCCCCATCAGGACATCCCGCTGATCGCTGTGCTGCGCTCCCCGGCCTTTGGCTTTAGCGCCGATGCGCTGTCGGCCATCCGGGGCGCTGACCGGCAGAGCGACTTCTACACCGCCCTGAAAGCTGCCGCAGAGACGGATGAAGCCTGCCGCGCCTTTTTGGAAAAGCTGGAGCGGCTGCGGGATCTGGCGGCGGATCTGCCCATGGCGGAGCTGGTGTGGCTGCTGCTGACGGAGCTGGACCTGCTGGCTTTGTGCAGCGCCATGCGGGACGGGGCGCAGCGCCGGGCCCGGCTGATGGCCTTCATAGAGCTGGCCGAGCGCTATGAGGGCAGCGGCTACCAAGGGCTTCACCGCTTCGTGCTGTGGCTGCGAAAACGCAGCGAAAAGGGGCAGGAGCCTGCCCTGGGCGGAGCGGAAAGCTCCGCCGTGCAGATCATGAGCATCCATAAATCCAAGGGCCTGGAATTCCCCGTGGTCTTTCTCTGCGATACGGCCCGCCGCTTCAACAAGCAGGACAGCCGGGACACCGTGCTGGTGCACCCGGAGCTGGGGCTTGGTCCCAAGCTGACGGATACCCGGCGCCATGTGGAATATCCCACCCTGGCCCGCAACGCCATCAAGCTGCGCCTGGAGCGGGAGATGCTGTCTGAGGAGATGCGCCTGCTGTATGTGGCCATGACCCGTGCCAAAGAGCGGCTGTTCATCACTGCCGCCATGAAGGACCCGGAAGCTGCCATCGCCAAGGCGGAGAGCAGCGTCACCCGGCCCATGGCCCCGGAGGTGCTGAGCCAGGCGGGGGCCATGGCAAACTGGCTGCTCTGCGCTGCCCTGGCCGACGGCGGGGCGCACCTGAGCATGAACATCGGCAGCGTCACGGCCCAGACCCAGGCGGCGGAGGAACAGGAAGCGGCAGCCGCCCCAGGTGACCCGACCGCTGCCGCGGAGCTGGAACGGAACATGGCCTTTGCCTATCCCCACGCCGCGGCGGAGAAACTGCCCTCCAAGGTCACTGCTACGGAGCTGAAGGGCCATGAGGAGCCAGACGCCGAGGCAGTGAGCCTGGCCGTCAAGCCCCATGCTCCCTTCCGTATGCCGGATTTTGCAAGGAAGGACAAGCCCCTCACCGGCACGGAGAAGGGCATCGCCACCCACCTGGTGCTGCAATACATGGACTTTGCCAAAGGCGGCAGCCGGGAGGAGATCGAAGGGGAGGTGCAGCGCCTTTGCGCCCGGGGCTTCTTGTCCCGGCGGGAGGCGAAGGCGGTGGATGTGGCCGCCGTTGCCCGGCTGTTTGCCTCGGATCTGGGCAGGCGGATGCGAAGCTGCCCCCAGGTGCTGCGGGAGTTCAAGTTCTCCCTGCTGTGCGACGCGGCGGAGATTTACGGCGCCGCCGCCGGGGAGCAGCTGCTGCTCCAGGGCGTGGTGGACTGCTGCCTGGACGAGCCGGATGGCCTGGTCATCATCGACTATAAGACCGACCGGGTGCGCACGGCTCAGGAGATCCAGGAGCGGGGCAAGCGCTACCGGGGCCAGATCCTCAGCTACGCCAGGGCCATGGAGCGCATCCACGGCAAAAAGGTGAAGCAGTGCCTGCTGTATTTCATCACCCCGGGAAAAACCCTGGAAATTACGTGATTTTCCAGCGAAAAGGGCTTGCAATCCGGGGAAGGCTGTGTTATAGTTCTCTTTGCGTCTTGTAACTATGCTTTTGCACAATCAAGATAGCCTTAGACGAGGAGATAAGACCCATGAAGGAAGGAATCCATCCCAATTACCAGCAGACCACCATCCGGTGCGCTTGCGGCGCCGTGATCGAGACCGGCTCCACCAAGAAGGACATCACCGTTGAGATCTGCTCCAAGTGCCACCCCTTCTACACCGGCAAGCAGAAGCTGGTCATTCCCGCGCTGTTTTGCTATTTAACTGAAAGGATCAAACGATGGAAATGATAGATACTTTGGAAAAGGTACTGGGCTTTGAACTGGGCGGCTTCAGCCTGGGCAGCCTGCTGTCGGCGGCGCTGCTGGCCGTGGTATGCCTGCTGGCGGTGAAGCTGCTGCTGAAAGGGGTGGACCGGGTACTGGCCCACTCCCATGTGGACGCTACGCTGCTGGGAATGCTGCGCTCCACAATAAAGGCGCTGCTGCTGTTTCTGGCGCTGCTGATGGTCATGGGCTGTCTGGGCATCCCGGTGACGTCCCTGGTGGCGGTGCTGTCGGTGGCTGGCCTGGCCATCTCCCTGAGCGTCCAGAATTTTCTCAACAACGTGGCCGGCGGCTTTCAGCTGCTGATCTCCCACCCCTTTAAGGCCGGGGACTATGTCTCTGCCGGCGGCTGCGAGGGGACGGTGCAGGAGATCGGCCTGTTCTATACCAAGATCCTCACTGTGGACAACAAGCTGGTGCAGCTGCCCAACAGCACCGTGGTCTCCGCCAACATCACCAACTACACCCATGAACCCTGCCGCCGGGTGGAGCTGAAGGTGACCGCCTCTTATGACGCCCCGGTGGACAAGGTGAAGGAAAGCCTGCTGGCCTCTGCCGGCCAAATCTCCGGCATTCTGGAAGATCCGGCCCCCGTGGCCCGGGTCAGCGCCTATCAGGACAGCGCCATTGAATACATTCTGCGGGTCTGGTGCGAGACGGACCGGTACTGGGATGTGTATTTTGACCTGATGGAGGAGGTCAAGCGGGGCTTTGACAGAGACGGTATCGAAATGAGCTATCCCCACATGAACGTGCATGTCTGTCAGCGGTAAAGGAGCAGGCCGTGGAGAACAAAAACCAATGGCTGGCCTGGGCGGTGGAGCTGCAGGCCCTGGCCCAGGCCGGGCTTTACTACGGGAAGGATGTCTATGATATCGAGCGCTTTCAGCGCATCCGGGACATGGCGGCAGAGATGCTCTCCCAAATCGGGGAGCTGCCCCTGGAGAAGGTGAAGCCTCTTTTCTGCAGCGAGGACGGCTACCAGACCCCCAAGCTGGACAGCAGGGCTGCCATCTTCCGGGAGGACAAGATCCTGCTGGTGCAGGAGAAGGACGGCCTTTGGACCCTGCCCGGCGGCTGGGTGGACGCGGGGCTCACCGTGGCGGAGAACACCGTGAAGGAGGCCCGGGAGGAGGCCGGCCTGGCGGTCCGGCCGGAGCGGGTCATTGCCCTGCAGGATAAGGACAGGGACAATCCCCCGGCCCAGGCCCACAAGATCTGCAAGGTGTTCCTCTTGTGCACCGAGCTGGGCGGCAGCTTTCAGCCCAATTCCGAGACCGTTGCCAGCGGCTGGTTCTCTCTGGAGGCCCTGCCGCCTCTGGCAACCGGGAAAACCACGGAGAAGCAGATCAAAATGTGCTTTGACGCCCACCACGCAGAGCACTGGGAAACCGTATTTGACTGATCTAGAGAAACATAAAACAGGCTTTCGGCGTTTGTCCGAAAGCCTGTTTTGCCTAATTGCCGGGCTTATCCGGGAATTCCAGAATATAGCGCCCGGTGGCGTTTACGATGGTGGTCTCATTGTATTGATAGCAGCGGGGCCGGTTGGCGCCGTAGCGCTGGTGGATGTGGCCGTGCACCAGATATCGGGGCTGATACTGATCCAGCAGCGGGAGAAAAGCTTCAAAGCCCCGATGGGTCATATTGTCCTCATCCCCGAAGCCCCGCACCGGGGCATGGGTCAGCACAATATCCACCCCGCCGGTCAGGGCCAGCTTCAGCCGCAGCCGGTGAATGCGCCGGCGCATCTGCCGCTCCGTATATTGATGGGGCCCGCCGTTATACAGGGCGCTGCCGCCCAGACCCAGAATGCGCAGCCCGCCCACAGTGACCAGCTTCCCGTCAATGCACTGGCAGCCCTCCGGCGGCCGCTGGGCATAGCCGCCGTCGTGATTGCCGTGTACATAAAGCAGGGGCCGGTTGGCCATGGTCACCAGGAAGCTGAGATACTCCGCATCCAGGTCGCCGGCGGAGAGAATCAGGTCGATGCCCTTCAGCCGCCCCGGCCTGTAAAAATCCCACAGGTATTTATCTTCTTCGTCGGAAACCAGTAAAATCTTCATAGCTGTTTTTCTTCTTTCTGAGGCGGGATGCTGTCCCGGTATACGCCCAGCAGCCGCACCAGTTCCCGGGCCGGGGGAATGAGCTCATCATAGCCGGGGATGCTGCCCTCTACATTGTCGCAGAGCCAGTCCATGGTCATGATCTCCTCCGGGCTGAAAGACCGGCTGCCGTCGCTGCGCTCAACACCCTGCTGGTCCACGATCCGGGTGTGAAAAGGGTCCACGCTGCCGTTGATGATGCCCTGCTTCAGAATTTTTGCCAGACTGAGCACCCCGTCCGGCAGGGTGTCACTGAGCTGCACATCGATCACGCCGCTTTTCATGCCCCACCAGTAGTTGATGGCCCTGCTCTCCGGCACACTGTTCCAGCTGCCGTTGAAAATGCTGAGCACGATCTTTTCATAAAGCTTTCCCCAGTCCCAGCAGGGCACCACCAGGGGCAGCAGACTGCCGTCCTCCTGCAGGCGGTAGGTGCCCCACTCCAGGGCCCAGTGGGGGTTTTTGGAGTTGGTGGCGTCCCGGTTGGAGATGACGGTGACGCCGCTTTCGATCAGCTCCTGTACCGGCTGTGGCTCCACACAGCTCCAGCGCAGCTTGATCCGGGCCCGGGGGTTGGTCAGCTTCACCCCCAGGGCGAAGGCGTTGATACATGCCGGCACCCCCATGATGGGGTAGTTGGACACAAAGCCGATCACATCCTCCTTGGCCATGGCCCCCGCCACAGCGCCGGTGATAAACTTGGCCTCATACAAGCGGCTGTAGTACATCCGCACGCCGGTGTAGGGCAGGGACAGGGCGCAGTTGAGCACCTTCACATCGCTGTACTGGGCGGCAATGCGGCGGCAGGCGCCGATCATACTGGGGGTGGTGGCAAAGAGCAGCTTTGCCCCCTCCTGCACCGCCTGCTCCATAGCGCCGTAATAGTCCTTATCCTGCACCTGGTACACCTTGATGCGCACCTTGTCTCCCAGCTTTTCTTCCAGGTACTCCCGCCCGTGGTCGTGGGCCCGGGTCCAGGCGCTGGTTTTGGGGTCAAAGCCGTAGATGAAAGCCAGCTTGATATGTTCGGAATGCCCCATGTTCAGCAGCTTGGAGAGAATATTCTGCCCCTTCTCCTCCGGCTCGGGGATGACGGCGATGGCCTTTTGCCGCTGGGCCTTGATGTCCGGCCAGAGGACCTGCAGCTTCTTCGTAAGCTCCGGCAGGGGCAGCTCCTTGACATCGCTGAAGCTGAACACCTTCAGCCAGACCAGCAGCGCCTCCGCCGGGGTGATGTCCGCCTGCTCCGTGTTCACCTTCTCAAAGGCCTGACAGAAATGGCTGTACCCAGCAGAGAAGCTGCGCTGCTCCCACTGGTTCCAGACATAGTCCTCATCCAGCCCCAGAGCCGCCTGCAGGCGGGCGTATTGACCCTGCTGCCGCAGAACGATGCCATACAGGCCCGACAGGGCGTAAAACTGCATGAACTCATAATAGACCTGCACTGCCGGGTCGCTGCTGTATTGCGGCACCAGCCGGGTGACATTGGCGGCAATGACCGGGTTGCCGTAGCTTTTCAGCACGCTGACCCGCTTGTTGCCCTCCTGCACATAGAAACGGCCCATGTACTCAAAGCAGCGGATCGGGTCGGAGATGCCCTCGTCGCTGAGATGGGCGTTGCACAGCAGCGTCCATTTGGCGGCAAACTCGCTGTCCGGCGGCAGCAGGGGCATGAAGTTCCCCGCCAGGGCGGTGGTGCGTCCGGCGCTCTTTGTCCCGGCCACCAGGGAAAGGGGGATGTTGATGACGCCCAGCTCCATCCGGGCGGCCACGCGGCTCTCGTCCACGATCTCATCCAGCACCGGCAGATAAGGGGAGCTGCCGGCGCCGATGGCATCCTTGTAGTATCTCTGTCCGGCCTTCAGGGCCTTGTTATATTGCTCCAACGCTTCAGGGCGCATGATGTTCCTCCTGCCCGCCGCTTCCTTCCCGCGACGGAAATACCAAATATTTCTTTTCCGGCTTCAGTTTAGCATCGATCCAGGCCCTGCGTCAAGACAATACAAAATCGGAGAGCATTGCCGCTCTCCGATTTTTCAAACGTTTTAAAGGAAGGGCCGCACCGCCAGGCGCAGTTCCTCCTCCTGGGCAATGAGCCGCTTGGCCATATCCTTGGCCTTTTCCTCCGCTGCCGCATACTGGTTCAGGTAGCGGCTGAGCGATTTGATGCCCATGTCGCAGCCGTCGGTGATCAGGCCGGCAATGGTCTGGTCCGATTCCTTCATCACCAGGCACACATTGGTTTTGATCCAGCTCATTCCCTTTGCCACCGGACAGGGCTCCTTGCCCTGGTCCCCATATTGGCACAGCAGCGTGTTGATCTCGTTGCTGAGCTGTTCATGCTTTATCTTGCAGTCCACCAGGCTGCGCTGCAAAAGCTCGGAGCGCACATAGTCCAGCACCTCGTCAATGGCGCTTACGCCCATCTCCACCCCTGCGTCGCATTCCCGCAGCAGCTTTATGGTGTCGTCCTGTATCATGATACAATCCCTCCTGTTCAGGCTTAGTATGCCCCATATGGCGGGAAACTTGCATTTCTCTTCCACTGAAAAACGGCAGGACCTATAAAAAAGACACTTTTATGTGAAAACTTTTCCTATCCCGGAATGAAAAATTCTACTATACTGTAAAAGAAGTGGAGTATATGCTGTGCCTGGCTGCTGCACAACAAAGCCCACCGGCGGCGTGACGGCCCGTCTGCTGCCGCCCCTGGGCAAGGAGGAGACAACATGAAAAAACTGCGCGTACTGCTGGTAGACGATGAGATCATGATCCGGGAGGGCTTCAAGCGGCTTTTTGACTGGGAAGCCCACGACTGCCAGGTGGTGGGAGAGGCCGCCGACGGCATGGAGGCCCTGGCCCAGATCGACAGCCTCTGCCCGGATATTGTCATCATGGACATCAATATCCCCATCATGAACGGCCTGAAGGTGATTCAGCTCAGCCGCATCAAGCACCCGGAAATTGCCTTTGTCATCGTCTCCGGCTATGATGATTTCTCCTACTGCCGGGAGGCTCTGCGCCTGCAAATCACGGACTATATTCTCAAGCCGGTGGACTATGAGGAGTTCGGCTCCTGCATTGATAACCTGAAAATCTCCCTCTTTGAGCAGCGGGTGGCGGCGGAGGAGCCGGCGGCCCAGGAGGAGCGCACCATCAACGGCCTGACCCGGTATTTGCAGGAGCACCTGGCGGAGGAAGTCAGCCTCTCTGTGCTGGCGGAGCAGTTCCACCTGAACCCCCAGTATATCAGCCAGCTTTTTAAAAGCGAGATCGGCGTGGGCTTTCTCACCTATCTGACCAACATCCGTATGGAAAAAGCCAAGAAGCTTCTGCTGTCCACCTCCCTCTCCATCGCCGAGGTGGCGGAGCAGTCCGGCTATGGGGACTACCGGGTCTTTACCAAGGTGTTCAAGAAAACCGAGGGCAGCACCCCTTCCCAGTACAGAAGGGATTTCCTGGAGAACAATGCGTGAGAAGAGGAAACCCGTCAATTGCCAGAAAAGCCCGCCAAACGGCGGGCCTTTGCTGCAAGTGACGGGGGAACGAGATGGAGGATATTCGTTTGCATTTTTCGCCTTGCGTGAGACGGCGAAAAATAGAGGAATCTGCCAGTGCTTGCACTGGCAGATGAACACCCCACCGGGGTGTTCGATTTCTATTCGAATCCCTCCATCACGCCAAGAAAAAGGACAGCCAGCCCAGAGGGCCGGCTGTCCTTTTTGGCGGAGATGGAGGGATTCGAACCCCCGGGCGGTGTTACCCGCCAACTGATTTCGAGTCAGCCTCGTTACGACCACTTCGATACATCTCCATTTGCTCTGTCATTATACCCAAAGTTCCGGGAAAAATCAAGATAGAAAAGCCTGTTTGTTCATATATAATTTGCAAAATAAATTATATAAATTTATTGACAAAAGATAAGCCGAAGCGTATAGTAGTCTCAGAAATAAAGTTTGGATGGTGACCTTATGAAAAAAACATTATATAGTCTCGTGCTGAACGATGAAGTGGTGCGGGAGGTTGATGCCCTGGCCCACCGCATGGGCACCAACCGCTCCAACCTGATCAACCAGATTCTGGCCGAATATGTGAATTATACCACCCCGGAGCAGCGGATCAACGAGGTGCTCTCCGCCATAGAGCAGCTGATGGCCCCCTCCCGGGAACTGGTGCCCTTCTTCTCCCCCAATTCCTACAGCATGTCCCTGAAAAGCTCTCTGGAATATAAGTACCGGCCCACGGTAAAATACGAGGTGGAGCTGTACCGGGGTGCGGGGGAGAGCATCGGCGAGCTGACGGTGCTGTTCCGCACCCAGTCCATGGCCCTGATCCAGGGCATGACCGAATTCTTCCGTCTCTGGAAGCAGATCGAGGACGCCCATCTCCAGCCTCTCACCGGGGCGAAGATCGACTATGCCCTCTATGAGGGCAAGTTTATCCGCAGCATCGCCGCGCCGGATAAGGACTGCACCACCCAGGAGCTGGCCTCCGCCCTGTCTGACTACATCACTCTCTTTGACAAGCTGCTGAAAGGCTGTCTGGCCGGGCGGTACAGTCCCCATGAAATCGAAGGAGCCTACTGCTCCTATCTCAATAACGCCCCGATCCATATCTGACCGGCGGCGGGAAAGGACATTATGAACGCTGAAAAATATACCCAGAAAACCCTGGAAGCCATCCAGACTGCCCAGTCCATGGCCCAGGAGAACCATAACAATTACCTGATGCCGGAGCACCTGCTCTACGCCCTGATCGACCAGGACGGCGGCCTGATCCCCTCCCTGCTGGGCCGCATGGGCGTGGACTGCAACGCCACCCTCTCCGAGCTGGACACTGCCATTGCCGCCCTGCCCAAGGTGGGCGGGGACGCCCAGGTCTACCTGTCCCAGGAGGCGGGCCGGGTCATCAGCGCCGCGGAGAAAGCGGCCAAGTCCATGGGGGATGAATATCTCTCCGTGGAGCACCTGATGATCGGCATGTTTGCTGCCGCTACCCCCGCCATCAAGCGCATCTTTGCCGACCACGGCATCACAAAATCCGCCTTCACTGCCGAGCTGAGCAAGGTAAAGACCGCCCCCGTCACCGGGGATAACCCGGAGGACACCTATGATGCCCTGGCCAAATACGGCACCGACCTGGTGAAGCGGGCCCGGGAGAATGAGCTGGACCCGGTCATCGGCCGGGACACGGAGATACGGAACGTGATCCGCATCCTCTCCCGCAAGACCAAGAACAACCCGGTGCTCATCGGCGAGCCCGGCGTAGGCAAAACCGCCATCGCCGAGGGCCTGGCCCAGCGAATCGTCCGGGGGGACGTGCCCGAGGGCTTGAAGGACAAGACCATCTTCTCCCTGGACATGGGCGCACTGATCGCCGGCGCCAAGTACCGGGGCGAGTTTGAGGAACGGCTGAAGGCCGTGCTGGAGGAGGTGCGCAAGTCCGAGGGCGGCATCATCCTCTTTATCGATGAGCTGCACACCATCGTAGGCGCCGGCAAGACCGAGGGCAGCATGGATGCCGGCAACCTCTTGAAGCCCATGCTGGCCCGGGGCGAGCTGCACTGCATCGGCGCCACCACCCTGGACGAGTACCGCAAGTATATCGAGAAGGACGCGGCCCTGGAACGGCGTTTCCAGCCGGTGCAGGTGGATGAACCCACCGTGGAGGACACCATCTCCATTCTCCGTGGCCTGAAGGAGCGCTATGAGGTCTATCACGGCGTCCGCATCCACGACAACGCCCTGGTGGCCGCCGCCACTTTGTCCAACCGCTATATCTCCGACCGTTTTCTGCCGGATAAGGCCATCGACCTGGTGGACGAGGCCTGCGCCCTGATCCGCACCGAGATCGACTCCATGCCTGCCGAGCTGGACGATATGCGCCGCCGGATCATGCAGCTGGAGATCGAGGAAATGGCCCTGAAGAAAGAGGACGATAAGCTGAGCCAGGACCGCCTTGCCAAGCTGCGGGAGGAGCTGGCCAACATGAAGGACAGCTTCAATGCCATGAAGTCCCGCTGGGAGGCAGAGAAGAACAGCGTGGATGAGGTCAAGCGCCTGAAATCCGAGATCGAGAAGCTGCACGGCGAGATCGAGAACGCCCAGCTGCGCTATGAGTATGAGAAGGCGGCCAAGCTGAAATACTCCGACCTGCCCGCTCTGGAGCAGAAGCTGCAGGAGGCGGAGCGCCTGTCCGAGGAGCGCCGTGCCAGCACCATGGTCCATGACACCGTCACCGAGGAGGAGATCTCCGGCATCGTCTCCAAGTGGACCGGCATCCCGGTGGCCAAGCTGATGGAAGGGGAGCGGGAGAAGATCCTGCACCTGGATGACTACCTGCACAAACGGGTCATCGGCCAGGAGGAGGCCGTACAGAAGGTCACCGAGGCCATCCTCCGTTCCCGGGCCGGCATTGCCGACCCCAACCGGCCCATTGGCTCCTTCCTGTTCCTGGGCCCCACCGGTGTGGGCAAGACGGAGCTGGCCAAGTCCCTGGCGGAATGTCTGTTTGACGATGAGCACAACATCGTCCGCATCGACATGACCGAGTATATGGAGAAGTTCTCCGTCTCCCGGCTCATCGGCGCCCCTCCCGGATATGTGGGCTATGACGAGGGCGGCCAGCTGACCGAGGCCGTGCGCCGCAAGCCCTACAGCGTGGTGCTCTTCGATGAGATCGAGAAGGCCCACCCGGATGTGTTCAACATCCTGCTGCAGATCCTGGATGACGGCCGCATTACCGATTCCCAGGGCCGCACCGTGGACTTCAAGAACACCATCATCATCCTCACCTCCAACCTGGGCAGCCAGTACCTGCTGGAGGGTATCGAGCCCGACGGCAGCATCTCCAAAGAGGCCCAGGAGGCGGTCATGGGGGAGCTGCGCCGTTCCTTCCGGCCGGAGTTTTTGAACCGGCTGGATGAGACCATCCTGTTCCACCCCCTGACCAAGGAGAATCTGGACGGCATCATCGACATCATGGTGGCCTCCCTGCGCAAGCGCATCGAGGACCGGGGCCTGTCCCTGGCCATCACCGACGCGGCCAAGAGCCTGATCATTGACCGGGGCTTCGACCCGCTGTACGGCGCCCGGCCTCTCCGCCGTTATCTGCAAAGCAGCGTGGAGACCCTGATCGCCCGGCGCATCCTCTCCGGCGACCTGTCCGCCGGGGCCACCCTCACCGTGGATGTGGAAAACGGCGAGCTGGTCTGCCGGTAAAAAACCGCCCGTCAAAGGGCATACAAGATAGGCTGCCGGTTCCCTCCCTTGCATGCCCTAAGGGCGGTGCTTCGTAAACAGATAAACCGACCTATGGTTACAATCATAGGCCGGTTTTTTGTTATGCGCTGGTGCGGTACGAAATCGCACATTCCGCACTGCACCAGAGGGAGGTGAAATGCGCTCTTGTATCGGCTCGCAATAGGAAAAGCTGTCACAGACAAAAAACATTTTTCATCAGCTGCTTTCCTGAGCTTGTTTTGACAATTCTATTCAGAAAGTTTTCTATCTTTTTCACATCATACCCGTTTTCGGATGCATTGGCAATATAATCCGCTTCAACAAGAATTTGATAATCTATCCCGTCAATGCCCGATAAGGTGTGATGATGCCCGACCAGATATTTTACCCGCTCCATTTGAGGCTGACTCATGCCGGTGTCGCTCAAGAAGGCTTCCACCATGGGCACGCCCTCGGCTTCCTGATATGGTCCATTTGTGTTGCCGTACTTTTCACGACAAAGCGGACAGGCAATATCGTGGGTGATTGCGGCGACCTCAAGGATATACTGTGTTTCACTGTCCAGACGTTCCAGCTCTGCAATTGTTTTGGCATAGGTCCAAACGCGAATGAAGTGATCAATATCGTGAATATTGCCGCCTGAGAAGACGATCATCTTGTTCAGGATCTGCGAAACCGTCATAGCCTGTACCTCCATAAATTCCGATTGATTGACTTGCTGAATCATAACATAGGGCTTCAATATGTGCAAGAGCAACCCGGCAGACATCATTGGCGGAACTGAACTGTTTTACAGGCACTCGCCTTTTGCCAGGCGGTTTTTGCTTGCCTTTTTTCCGGAACGGCGTACAATAGGGACATCAAAGATTCAGGAGCTTTTCATGGAAATCAAACCTGCCCGCCTTCATGGCATTGACGCCCTCCGGGGCTTCACGGTGCTGAGCATGGTGGCCTATCACTTTTTATACGATGTGAACATCATCTACGGCCAAAACCCGGACTGGTACCGGCAGCCCCGGGTGTTTTTCTGGCAGCAGTGTATCTGCTGGAGCTTCATCCTGATCTCCGGCTTTGTCTGGCCCTGGGGCAAGGGGAAAAGCCTGCGCCGGGGCCTGACCGTCAACCTCTGGGGCCTGGTGATTACCGCCGTGACCTGTCTGGTGACGCCCACGGAGGCCATCTGGTTCGGTGTGCTGAACCTTCTGGGCTGTGCCATGCTGTTGCTGATCCCGCTGGATAAGCCCTTGCGCCGCCTGAACCCCTGGCTGGGTCTGGGGCTTTGCTTCCTGCTGTTTTTGCTGCTGCGTCATGTGGATTCCGGCTGGCTGGGCCTGGGGCCCTTCCGGTTGACGTTGCCGGCCGGCCTTTATTCCACCCGGCTGCTGACGCCCCTGGGGTTTCCCTATCCGGGCTTTCGCTCCAGCGACTATTTTCCCCTGCTGCCCTGGTTTTTCCTGTACCTCTGCGGCTATTTTCTGGGCGGCGTCTTTGCCGCCCATCCCCGCTGGCGGCGGCCCCTGACCCGCAGCTTGCCTGTGCTGGACGCCATCGGCCGTAAGGCCCTGCCCATCTACCTGCTTCACCAGCCCCTGTGCATGCTGGTGTGCATCATTGTTTTTGACCTGCTGTGACTAAAAAACGCCGTGAAAAATCACGGCGTTTTTTCTGCGCCTCACCGGCAAAGCGCGGATACTTCCGGTTGACAGCGGCTTGCGGCAGTGTTATTATCTGAACAATAAACATAGTAAAACGGTTGGTTTAACGAAGCATGAGCTTCACAGGAAAGGAAGGTACTTTGCGATGAGGCTTGCCATGGTGCAGATGCGCATGAGCGACAAGGTGGAAGAGAACCTGGCCAGGACCCTGGATTATATGGAACAGGCGGCCCGGGCCGGGGCGGACCTGGTCTTTTTCCCGGAGGTACAGTTGAGCCCCTTCTTCCCCCAGTATGAAAAGCGGGATGCCTCCCCCTGGCTGATGGCCCCTGATGGGCCGGAGCTGACGGCCATCCGGGCGGCCTGCCGCCGCCTGGGTATCTATGCCAGCCCCAACGTGTACCTGGCGCTGGACGGCAAGCGCTATGACGCCTCCCTGATGATCGATCCTCAGGGCCAGCTGCTGGGCATTTCCAAGATGGTGCATATCGCCCAGGCGAAGTATTTCTATGAGCAGGACTATTACACCCCGGCGGAGGACGGCTTCAAGGTCTATGACACCCCCTTTGGCAAGGTGGGCGTAGTGATCTGCTTTGACCGGCACCTGCCCGACGGTATCCGCGCCTGTGCCGCCCAGGGGGCCCAGCTGGTCATCATCCCCACGGCCAACATTGAGGGGGAACCGCTGGAGCTTTTCCAGTGGGAGGTACAGGTGCAGGCCTTCCAGGACACGGTGTTTGTGGCCATGTGCAACCGGGTGGGGCCGGAGGGAGAGCTGTGCTTTGCCGGGCAGTCCCTGCTGGCCGGCCCCAAAGGGGAGCTGCTGTTCAAGGCTGACGGGAAGGAGCAGCTGATCCTTCTGGATGTGCCCCTGACTGCAGCCGACGCGGAGCGGGCGGCCAGACCCTGGCTGACGCTCTGAAAAAGACATTTGTGTACGGCTTGTGCCGCAACCAGACTTAGGAGGAAACAGCATGGCAAACGTATTTGCAGTGTGTATCAGTGAAGAAAAGGGGACGCCGAAGCATGAGGTAGCCCAGATCTGCCTGCAGGAGGGCCATGGAATTCTGGGCGATGCCCATGCCGGAAACTGGCACCGTCAGGTGAGCCTGTTGGGCCTGGAAAGCGTGGAGAAGGTGAAGGCGGTGCTGCCGGATCTGGCTCCTGGAGCCTTTGCGGAGAATATCCTGACTTCCGGTCTGACGCTGTATTCGCTTCCTGTCGGTACAAAGATCCGGGTAGGAGAGGCAATTCTGGAGATTACCCAGATCGGTAAGGAGTGCCATCAGGGCTGCGCCATCCGCCGCCTGACCGGGGATTGCGTTATGCCTCGGGAGGGCGTGTTTGCCGTTGTTCTGAAAGGCGGGACGGTTCGTAAAGGGGATGAAATTGCTCTGGTTCCGGCCTGAAGCGACAGAGATATGGGATGGATAAAAGGAAGCCGCTCTCCTGAGCGGCTTCCTTTTTCATGCCTTGATTATTCGCAGTCAAAGATGGCCTTGGCTTCAATGTGGCTGCCGTATTCCTGCTTCCAGCGCCGGTGGGGCTCCGAAACATCATAGGCCGCCAGGGCCTCCGGCTCCATGATGATCTCGATCATCATGTCGTAACGGTTGCTCCGCTCCGAGCAGGACAGGTGCAGCTTCACCTCATGGATGCCCGGGATCGCCAGCGTCTGGTCAAAAAGCGCCTTCACCGGGGCGGCCAGGGCTTCCTTTTCTTTGGGGTCCTTCAGCTTTACAATGATAAAATGCCGCATGGCTTCGCCCTCCTTTTCGGGACGAGTTTATCAGAAGAACATCCTCCTGTCAAACGGGGAAAAAACAGCAGGGAATATGTTCTCCCAAAACTGCTGATGGAACATGAACAGAGCGCCCGAAGAATCTGCCAATTCTTCGGGCGCTCTGCCGATGCTTACAGCGATTACTGCTTTTTGTAACCGCACTTCGGGCATACACCATTTTCATTCAAAGCGATACCGCACAGGGGGCAGCGGTCTTTGGAGACCTCCGGCTGGTATTCCTGGGACGCAGCATTCACGCCGCTGGTGAAAGTCAGCTTGGCAATGTTCAGCTTGTCCTTCAGAAGATCATAGACAATTTTGATCATGCCCTCAACGGTCATGGTTTCCTTTGTTACGACCAGACGGCACTCAGGGTAAGCGGTGGCAAGCTCGGTATGGAACGCGGGCCCCTTCATCGTGTTGGTGGGGGCGCCATCTCTGATACCCTGCTCTTCGTAGACCTTCAGGATTGCGGGAAGCAGCGGATCGTCTTCACGCAGAATCAGGGCATGGTCAAAATTCTTCAGCACCTCCCAGGCCGTCTTCTGTATTTCATTGCAGGGGAAGACCATATTCACGCCCGGCTCGACCGAGTCCTCGACTTCGATGGTCAGAACGCCGGTATGTCCGTGCAGATACTGGGCCTCTCCTTTAAAGCCATAAAAACGGTGTGCGTACTGCAGATCTAATTTCGTAATACTTCTCATGATAACCCTCCTTGAAAATTGATTTATAAAAAACGCTCACTTCTGCGCTTTTATCAAAATTGTCTATTCCTTCGTGCAGCCCGTTTTCTCCTTGCATTCCGGGCAGACGCCATGAAAAATAATGTCATAGCCGGTGAAGTCAAATCCGTGGGTATCCCGGATTCCGCTTTCCAGACCACCGACAAAATCCATGTCCACATCAAAGACTCGCCCGCATACTTTACATTTTACATGACAGTGGTTCCGGCTGATATGGTCATAGCGGTCTGCACTTCCGGGGATTTCAAGCCGCCGGATTTCACCCAGCTCAGACAACACATTCAGATTTCGATATATGGTTGCCTTGCTGATCGTCGGATGATCTTTGCTGATTTCCGCATAAACCTCATCAGCTGTAGCGTGGCATTGCAATTTATTCACTGCCTCCAGGACCAAAGAACGCTGTATGGTATTTCGTTTTGCCATGACTCTCACCTAATTCGTATTAAACCCTTATTGATATAATATATCATTAAGGAGAAAGTGTCAATAACTTTCTCAAAAGGATTTTCCTTTTCACATCTTCCGGTTGATCTGCCGCATCAAAGTTATGTAAAAGGGCACGCTTCTGTGCGAGGGAATTCCCGTATGTGTATCCTGCGGAGCGAACAGCCCGGACATAATAACAAAGAAGCACCCCACAAAAGTGGAGTGCTTCTTTGCTTGGTACGCCGTAAGGGATTCGAACCCCTGACCTTCTGGTCCGTAGCCAGACGCTCTATCCAGCTGAGCTAACGGCGCATTTCTTAGAGCCTTAGTATACTAGCACAGCTTTTGGAAAATTGCAATACCTTTTTCAAAAAATATTGCACCTTACGGCAAAAAATGGATTGCAGACCGGATTTACCAGCCCATCATATCGGAAACGGACTCGGCCACTTCGCCCACGGTCTTTAAGGTGCGGCCCAGAACAGACCGGGGACAGCGGCGCCGGGCATGCATGGCCATGGCGGCGCTGCTGCCGACGATCAGACCCAGCCCCATACCGACGATAAAGTTTTTCTTGTTCATATCTGTACCTCCAAAAGAATTATGGTCATCTCACCCTTATTATCTCCACAAATTGCATTGAACCATCGAGCCAATTTGTGGTACAATAATAAAATAAAAGCAATTTGACACAGCGGAGGCGACAGAATGAGCGTGAGGATACTGGCCGTGGGCGATGTGTGCGGCGAGCCTGGCATGAGCTTTCTGGAAAACAGACTGAAAAACTTCAGGAAAGAGAACAACATTGATTTTACCGTGGTCAACGGCGAGAACGCCAACGTGGTGGGCATCACCCCCCGGCAGGCGGATGCCATCTTCCGGGCGGGAGCGGACGTGATCACCCTGGGCAACCACACCTGGACCCGCACGGAGCTGCAGCCCTACTTGGAAGAGCGGCGGAAGATCCTGCGCCCGGCCAACTTCGGCCCCCAGTGCCCGGGCCGGGGCATCGGCGTGTTCAGCACCTCCTTCGGGGATGTGTGCGTGCTGAACCTGATGGGCCGCTTCACCCTGGACAGCAACACCGATAACCCCTTTGTCATTGCCGACGGATATATGGAGGAGATCAAGGAGAAGATCATCCTGGTGGACTTCCATGCCGAGGGCACCAGTGAAAAGCTGGCCATGGGCTACCTGCTGGACGGGAAGGCCAGCGCCGTCTGGGGCACCCACACCCATGTGCAGACCTCCGACGCCTGCGTCCTGCCCAAGGGCACCGGCTACATCACCGACCTGGGCATGACCGGCGCCATCCACTCCGTCCTGGGCATCGACCCGGAGCAGAGCATCGGCAAATTCATGGGCGACCCGCCCCGGCGCTATGAGTCCGGCAAAGGCCCGGCCAAGCTGGAGGGCTGCCTCTTTGAGATCGACCCGGAGACGGGCAAATGCTTGAAAGCGGAAGGGATCAGACTGACATGAGCAAATTAAGGATCCTCCACAGCGCCGACCTGCACCTGGACTCCCCCTTTGAGGGGCTCAGCGCCGGCAAAGCCGCCATCCGCCGGGGGGAGCAGCGGGAGCTGCTCAGCGCCCTGGCTGCCCTGGCCCGGCGGGAGCAGGCGGACGTCGTCCTGCTCGCCGGTGACCTGCTGGACAGTGACAATACATATTACGAGACGGGGGAAGAACTGATCCGCTGCCTGGGCCAGATCCCGGCTCCGGTGTTCATCGCCCCCGGCAACCATGACTATTATTCCCCCAAATCCCCCTACGCCCGGCTGAAGCTGCCGGAAAACGTCCATGTTTTCACCCAGAACGCCATAGAGACCGTGGCGCTGCCGGCGCTGGGGACCCGGGTCTACGGCGCCGCCTTTACCGAGAAGCGCAGCGCCGCCCTGCTGCAGGACTTCCGGGCCGAAAAGCAGGAGGGGGTCTGGAACCTGCTGTGCATCCACGGCGAGGTAGGGGGGCGGGACTCCGTCTATAACCCCATCAGCACCCAGGACCTGGCGGACAGCGGCCTGGACTATGTGGCCCTGGGACATATCCACAAGGCCAGCGGCCTGCAAAAGGCGGGAGACACCTGGTATTCCTGGCCCGGCTGTCCGGAGGGGAGAGGCTTTGACGAGACCGGGGAAAAGACCGTCAGCCTCATTGAACTGTCGGAGGAGGGCTGCCGGATGGAGACCTTCTCCATCGCCGGCCGCCGCTATCAGGTGCTGCGGGTGGACGTCACCGGCTCTGACCCCTTGCTGGCCATCCATACCCAGCTGCCGGATGAGACCGTCAGCGATATTTACCGTATCATCCTCACCGGGGAGATCGACCAGAGCCCGGACCTGAACCGGCTGTATGACGCCCTGTCGGAGCTGTTTTTTGAGCTGCAGCTGCGGGATGAGACCCGCCTGCGCCGCAGTGTGTGGGAGCGGGCCGGGGACGATACCCTTCGCGGCCTGTTTTTGATGAAACTGAAGAAACAGTTTGACGCTGCCGGCACCGAGGAGCAGCGCCTTGCCATTGAGCAGGCGGCCCGCTGGGGCCTGGCCGCCCTGGATAAGCGGGAGGAGGTAGTGAAGCATGAAGATCAATAAACTGACCGCCTCCTTCGGCAAGCTGGAAAATGAGAGCCTCAGCTTTCATGACGGGCTGAACGTGATCTACGCCCCCAATGAGAGCGGCAAATCCACCTGGTGTGCCTTTATCCGCGCCATGCTCTACGGGGTGGACAGCTCCGAGCGGGCCAGAAGCGGCTA
>SFVI01000031.1 GCA_004560305.1 bacterium
ATCGTCGGTGGAGACGCGGCAATAGGCTGCTACGCGCAGGATCTTTTCCTCCTGTGGCGCATCCGCCACGGCGGCGATCTTTCGCACGTTCCGGCCGTCCATAGAGTCCGGCTGTTTGACCAGAGCGTTCTTTGACCGCTGGCGCTCCGACTCAAAGCTGGCTCCTACTGGGGCTATCTTCGGTCGTTTGGCCCGCTCCTCGGCTGTTCTGCGTACATCGTCCATTGTTTAGACATATTAACCAAAACACAAAAAGCATACCGGAACAAAAATGGGAACATTTATCAAAAAGCTCACAAAAGAAACCATAAAATGTAAGGTATAACGGATGTCAATAAAATGGCGGCCCATGGGGAAAAATGCACAAAAACTGAGCATTATTTTCGGCCAATAAGGAGATATTGCCCAGTGGGGCGGAAAAAGCTTGACTTGAAAATGAGACACGGCATATTATATTATTATTACAGATTAACCAAATAGGGGGGATCAAGCATTGAGAGACCTAAAGCACCTTATCTTTTTTGAGGACCTTCTGCAGGATGCCAACAACGCCCTTGTTCAGCAAGCCTGCGCCCAGGGCAAGCTGGCCCTGGCCTACAACTGCTCTTATATCCCGGAAGTCCTGCTGGATGTGGAGGGCTGCTTTGGCATCCGGCTCAGGGCTCCGCGCTGCACCAGTCCCGACCTTGCCACCTATTACATGACCAACCGCTCCTGCCCCTATTCCAAGAGTATTCTGGAGCGGGCCTTTGAGGGCGGTTATAATTTTATCGACGCGCTGCTGGGCCAGGAGTGCTGCACCACCATGAACCGCACCGAGCAGTATTTCGAATATTGCAAGCTCATCCCCAAGGAGAGGTTTTTCGTCAGCTGCATTGACATGCCCCTGAAAAAGTCCGACTGGCACGCGGGTTACTTCCGGCGGCAGATCGAAAAGAAGATCATCGAGCCCCTGAACCGCGTCTACGGCGTGGATTTCAGCCAGGAGAAGCTGAGAGCGGCGGTAGAGCGGCATAACGAGGTCTGCCGGATCATCAGCCGGATCGGCCAACTGAGGAAACAGGAAAACCCGCCCATCACCGGCTATGAGTTCCATGTGATCCAACTGGTGAGTCTGACCTGCCCCAAGGAGCTGATTCTGCCCTACCTGCGGGAGACCCTGGAGGAGGTCCTTCAGCGCCGGCCGGATCCCCAGCCCTTTTACCGGGCCAGAGTCATGGTGGCCGGGTCCGAGATCGACGACCCGGAGTTTACCAAACTGCTGGAGAGCTGCGGCGCTTTCGTCGTGGCAGACCGGTACTGCTTCGGCTCCATCCCCGGCCGGGAGGAGATCGTTCTGGAGGAGGGCAAGGACATCCTCCAGTCCATTGCCGACAGTTATCTGTACCATAACCAGTGCCCTCGCACCATGGGGCCGGAGGCCATCGTGGGGCGCAAGCAGTTCCTCTTTGATTTGGCCAAAGAATACGGCGCGGAGGGCGTCATTTTGCAGAATATGAAGTTCTGCGAATACTGGGGCTATGAGCGGGCCCAGGCGGCCATGTGGATGCAGGAGGGCTTCGCCCTGCCGGACACGCTGCCCGTCTGCCAGATCGAGCGGGATTACACCATCGCCGCCGCCGGGCAGCTGCGCACCCGTTTCCAGGCCTTTGTGGAGTCCCTGGAGATCAAGCGCATCCAGGCGGAAAAGTGAGAAAGGGGAGTGCCTGTTATGTGGAAAAGAAAAGTAAGCATCAAGGAGCAGTATGGCTCCCTCAAGCATTTCCTGAAGGGCGACGAGGATTGTCATTACATCGGCCAGCGCTACATAGAGGGCACCAATATCTTTGCCCGCCGGGAGTGGCGGGGCGTGAAGGACACCTCCTACGCCTTTTACCGCTGGCTTTTGACCTGGGTGAAGATGGGTGGCCTTGTGGCCCGGGACCCGGTGCGCATTGTGAAGGCCTTTTTCCGTTACCGCTGGCTCAGCGCCTATCTCATCGCGCCGGCCATGATCGATCGCTGGATCGAAGGGGACCGGGGCATGGCCCTGCGCTGCGACCTGACCGCGGCGGACTGCATGATCAGCGACTCGGTGGAGACCCTGTGGAACTCTCTCCGGGCCGACCGGAAGCTGGGTGAGACCGAGTGGACGGAAAAGACCGTGGCCTTTGACTATACCCTGCCCAAGCACCTGATCTTCGGCTTTCCCGGCACCTATGCCATCAACATGCAGCAGCACGCGGCCTTCATGCTGCCCCTGATCCGCAAGGAGCTGGGCTCCTACTATGTGGACCAGTCGGTGAGCTGCGGCATCCCCGGGGACATGTGTACTCTGCCCCTGGTGGAGACCGGCGTGGCCGTAGTGGGGGAATACCCGGACATCGGCAATTTCTGGATGACCACCAACAACCCCTGCGACGCCAACATGATGGACAACAACGCCATGTACCGGGAGCTGTCCGCAAACGGCAAAAAAGCGGTGCATCCGCTGACCACGCCCCTGATGTACGACGACCCTACCACCAAGGAGCTGGGGGTTCACGAGCTGTACGAGGCCATTGAGTTTATGGAGCGACAGTTCGGCCGCCCCTTTGACTGGGAGGCCTTCCGGGAGCATCTGCGCGCCACCAACAAGGTGAACCGGGAGGAGCTGGAGCGCTGGGACATCTATGCCCGAACCGACAACGGCTGCCTGAACCCGGTGCTGCAGGGCCTTTTCCGCATTTACTTCTACCAGCAGGGCGGCACCAAATATTTTGCCAAAACCTCGCCCAAGCTGCTGAAAATGTTCTATGAATGCGTGGAGAAGGACATCAAGCCCTTCCCCAAGACCCGGCACCGTGCCTTGGCCTGGAGCTGCGGCTCCACCTATTACATCCAGGGCGTCAGCTGGCTGTATAACTGCTGGGGTATTCTGTGCGTGATCAACATGGACTCCCTCACCGGGCACAACATCATCGACACCGAGGACGAGGAGATCATGATGGAGGATCTGGCCGACTGGTACTCCCACACCCCCATGCGCACCCACACCGTGGGCGGCAACCGGCATATCCTGCAGATGTTCGAGACGGCGGAGAAGTTCAACTGCGATACCATCATCATGTACGATGATATCGGCTGCAAGGGCATGGCCGGGGCCCAGGGCCTGCTGGAGGAGGAATTCAACAAATACCGGGACCGTTTCCACATCATCTGGATGCCCCACTCCCTGATGGATCCCCGCATCGTCCCGCCGGCGGAGGCCAGAAGGGCCGTGAACCAGTATATGACCGATGTTCTGCACGAGGAGCCGCTGGACCCCACATTGGTGGATTTCGACGACTCCATGGGCTGGTAAGGAGGAATGAAGATGAAAAAGGTTTTGAAGCTTCTGGGCCTGCTTTTTGCCCTGCTGTCCGGGCTTTTCGCGGTGTATTATTTCAATCTGGACATGAAGCTGATGCGCTCTGTGGTGCTGCCCTTTATGGACAAATATTTTGACAGGCAGCAGCCCCAGCGGATCATCTGAGGAGGTTTGCCATGCTGAAAAATCCAAAGGTCACGCCCCGGGCGCTGACGGCAAAGGAAAAGGCGGACCGGGCAAACGATATCTACGACAGCTTTGCCAACTACCTGTGCTTCTGCCCCGGCTGCAATTATGTGGATAAGACCAACATGTACCTGATGCGGGCGGAGATGCGGGTGCAGAAGCTGCGGGACGAGGGTGTAAAGTGCCCCAACTGCGGCCGCTGCGGCTGGATCTTGGGCTACCCTCTGGGCAGCACCACCGGCTTTGTAAAGTTTTAA
>SFVI01000032.1 GCA_004560305.1 bacterium
CTGCGCGCTTCTGCTTTTCGGGCAGATTTTTGTGCCGGCAGCCTATGCCGACACGCAAAAAGACATGAACATCAGCTACACCGTGACGGAGGACATGCTGCCCAAGCCTGTAACTACTGCCACACCTACGCCCAGACCGACAGAAACACCCATCCCCACTGCAATACCGATTCCGAGTGCAACACCCCATCCCGGCAAAGGGGAGCCGCCCAAGACCGGGGATGAATCCAAAGTCCTGGTCTATGGCCTCCTGGCTGCCAGCAGTGCTCTGGCCGCCCTGGGGCTTTTTGTTTACCTGAACAAAAAAGAGGAGGAAGAATTCAAGCATGAGTAAAGAAAAGATCTTAAAGTACAGTATGATTGGCCTGATTCTGCTGGCTATCATCATCGCCCTGACCGTCATCCTCTGGCCCAAAGCGCCGGACACCAGCGCCGGAATGGGCCTGACCGTTGACCCCTATTCCGGCAGCTTTGTCCAGCCGGAAAAAGCAGAGGAAGACACCGAATCCACCGGCGGCATTGCCATTCCCGGCTGGGGCAGCATCCACATCCAGGCCGGGGAAAAGCTGGTGGACGTGAATCTGGAAAACCCCATTGACAACGAGGGGAAGTACTACCTCAGCTTCAGCGCCTACCTGAAAGGTGAAGATAAAGCACTGGCAGAAACCGGCCTGATTCAGCCCGGAGAGAGTGCCCTGAAGCTGTCCCTTTCTCACCCGCTGGATGCGGGAGAGTATGAAGCTGTTGTCCTCGTCCAGCCCTACCGCATGGCTGACGGCAGCGCCACCAACAACGCCGAGAACGAAACCACTCTGATTGCTGAGTAACAAAAATTATAATGAAGGAGAATAACTACATGAAGAAAATCGTATCCATCACCCTGATGCTGGCCATGATTCTGGCCCTGTCCGTATCCGCCTTTGCTGAGACCCCGGCCTCCCAGAACATGGAGGTCAGCTATGTCGTGGATTCCCATTACGTCATCGTCATCCCCGATGGCGGCAACGACCTGATCGTTGACCCCGACACCGGCGAGGGCGACATGGACATTGGTGTCAAGCCCGAATCCGTCATCCCCGGCGACAAGGCCCTCCAGATGTCCGTCAATGCCGGTAGGCACTACGACGATTCCGCCAAGACCTACCGGCTGCTGAACGGCACCGGCGGCCAGCTGCTGAACTACGTACTGTCCTACAAGGGCCAGGTCAAGAACCCCAATGCCTCCACCGCCACCGTGGTGCTGGAGACTGTGGCAGCCGATGATGTGTACCTGGGTTTCCAGGGCAAGATCGGCGTCAAAGTGGGCACCGCCAAGGCCGCCGGTACTTACACGGATACCCTGACCTTCAGCTTCCGAATTGTGGACGCGACCTGAGAAAGACAAAGGGCCCGCTTCGGCGGGCCTTTTTCCATTCACTCTCATTAAGGAGGTTCAAATGAAGCAGATACGGAAACTTCTGGCCCTGGTGCTGGCCTGCCTGACGCTGGTGCTGACCCTGCCGTCCACGGCTCTGGCGGCCAACCGGGGCGAACCGGCTGGCTATGTGAGCCAGGTGAACTCGACCTTCACCATGCCCAAGCCGGGACAGGCTCTGCCCACCACGGCTACAAACTATGTGGCAGATACCATTGTCACTGCCACCTGGGAGCCGTCCGGCAACGTGGCGGTAGATCAGACCTACACCTGCAAGGTGCGGCTGGTGCTGGGCGATGGGGATGGCTATCCCATCTATGTCTACGCCCAGAGTGGCTACATTGACATTGGCATCAACTACCCCTCCGGGCATTACGAAAGTCTCATCAGCCAGTCCTTTGCGGACAACCCCAGCATCTCCTGGCAGATCGACCAGAACTATGTGTCCAACCCCAGCACCTGGGTCTGGGGCACGGTGAACTACAGCCTTAGTGTTACGCCCTATCACTCCATCAACTACAACGCCAACGGCGGCACCATCACCTCCACCGGCTATCCCACCTATGTGGCGGATGGCGACAGCGTGAGCCAAAGCAGCCTGCCTACCGCAACCAAGTCCGGCTATGTGTTCAAGGGCTGGGAGTGGGACTATGACAAGGGCCTGATTCTGGGCAGTGTTTCGTCCATGCTTTCTGCAGTGTACAGCCCGGTATACCTGAAAGCAGTCTGGGAGACGGAGCCTGTGAACTACACCCTGAGCTACAACGCCAACGGAGGTTCTGGAAGCATGAACAGTCAGACCGTCACCGAAGGGCAGGCCGCAAAGCTCAAGGCCAACACTTTTTCCAAGACTGGCTATTATTTCACCGGCTGGAATACGAAAGCTGACGGCAGCGGAACCAGCTACAGCGATGGGGCCTACGCAACCTTCTACGGCAACACTACGTTTTACGCTCAGTGGCAGAAATATGCCTACCCGGTCATCACTTTTGACAAGAACGATGGCAGCGGAACCACCGTGACCCAGACCGTTCCTTACGGTGAGAGTGCTGCGTTGAATGCCAACAGCTTCACCCGGCGAGGCTACGCCTTTACCGACTGGAACACCAAGGCTGACGGTAGTGGCACAGCCTATGGGGACGGAGCCAGCATAAGTCCCAGCTCCAACGTGACGCTCTACGCCCAGTGGGCCATGGCGGCAGACTACACCGTACTGCTCCCGGATGGGGACAACATCACTGTTGACCCGAAAACCAAGATCGGTTCAGCGCAGATCGGCATTCAGGCCGGTTCGGCCATTCCAGAGGACAAACAGCTCCAGATGTCCGTCAACGCTGGGACGCACTATGACGATGATGCCCAATGCTACCGGCTGCGGAACAGCACCGGCGGCCAACTGTTGTTCTATGTTCTGGCCTACAAGGGGAACGAAGTGAATCCCGGTAATGCCCAGGGCGGCGTGTTGCTGGAAACAGCGGATTCCGATGCGGTGTTTACCGGCTTCCAGAATCGGGTCAGCGTAACGGTAGGAACCGCCAGAACCGCCGGGCGCTACACCGACACGTTGACCTTCCGCTTTGCCCTGGTGTAAGGCCATGGGCGACAACAAAGCCGCCATCCGGCTTCTGCTGGTGCTGCTGGTTCTGGCGGTACTGGTAACATTTCTGAGGTAACGAAGAGGAGAATCTGCATGAACAGGGAGTATTTCTACGGCGAACAGGCCGACAGTTATTCCTTCTACCGCATCCCCCGCCAGCTCATCACCGGGGAAAAATACAAGGGCCTCTCCGTGGAGGCCAAGCTGCTCTATGGGATGATGCTGGATCGCATGGGCTTGTCCCTCCGCAACGGCTGGCTGGACAAAACCGGCCGGGTATACATCTACTACACCGTGGAGGAGATCCAGAGCGACCTGGGCTGCGGCCATGTGAAGGCCGGGCGGCTGCTGGCGGAGCTGGACACGGTGAAGGGCATCGGCCTGATCGAACGTGTGCGGCAGGGCCAGGGGAAGCCCGCGAAGATCTATGTGAAGAAGTTTTCTCCTGACCCGCCTCCCCTGGGGGAGAAAAGCGGCCTGCCCAGACAGCCGCAAAATGGCGGTCAGGACAGCGCAAAAGCAGAGGTCAGGAGCGCTGCTTCCTGTCGGTCTGGACATACGGAAAGTGGCGGTGCAGACCGACAAAAACCAGCCGGGAGTTATATTGAGAATAATTATCCTGAGTTCAGTTATACTGATCCATCCATCGTCAGAAA
>SFVI01000001.1 GCA_004560305.1 bacterium
TTGATGGTGATACCACGCTCTCTCTCTTCGGGAGCCTTGTCGATGGAAGAGTAGTCGGTGTACTCAGCCTTGCCCTGGAGAGCCAGGTACTTGGTGATAGCGGCGGTCAGAGTGGTCTTGCCATGGTCGATGTGGCCGATGGTGCCGATGTTGACATGGGGCTTGGTTCTGTTGTACATCTGTTTAGCCATTAGAATATCCTCCTAAGAATTAGTATAAATAATTACCTATTACTTATTGGAACCCTGGCGAGAATTCACAAGGGCTTCCTGCAAACTCTTGGGCAGCTCGACGAAGTGGCTGGGCTCCATGGAATAGGTGGCTCTGCCCTGGGTCTTGCTGCGCAGGTCGGTCGCGTAGCCGAACATGGTGGAAAGGGGTACATTGCTCTCAATCATGGCGGTACCGTTACGAATGTCGGTGCCCACGATCTGGCCACGGCGTGCATTGATATCACCCATCACATCACCCATGTAATCATCGGGCGCGGTGACAACCACCTTCATGATAGGCTCAAGCAGCACGGGGTCTGCCTTCTGGCAGGCCTCCTTGAAGGCCATGGAACCGCAGATCTTGAACGCCATTTCGGAAGAGTCCACCTCATGGAAGGAGCCGTCCAGCAGAGTCGCCTTGATATCGACGACCTGATATCCGGCCAGAACGCCGGAGAGCATAGCGCCCTGGATACCCTGATCCACGCAGGGGATAAACTCTTTGGGGATAGCGCCGCCGGTCACCTTATTGATGAACTCATAGCCCTTGCCAGGCTCATTGGGCTCAATGGTAAGCTTCACATGGGCAAACTGTCCCTTACCGCCGGTCTGACGGGAATATCTGGTATCGACCGTAGCGGCGCGCCGTACCGTCTCCTTATAGGAAACCTGGGGCTTGCCCACATTGGCCTCTACCTTGAACTCACGCAGCAGACGGTCAACAATGATCTCCAGATGGAGCTCGCCCATGCCGGCGATGATGGTCTGACCCGTCTCCTCGTCCGTATAGGTCTTGAAGGTGGGGTCTTCCTCAGCGAGCTTGGCAAGCGCGATGCCCATCTTTTCCTGCCCCGCCTTGGTCTTGGGCTCAATGGCAACGCGGATAACAGGATCGGGGAATTCCATGGATTCCAGAACAATGGGGGCCTTCTCATCACAGAGGGTATCGCCGGTGGTGGTATTCTTCAGACCAACAGCGGCGGCAATATCGCCGGACCAGACCTGGGTCAGATCCTCTCTGTGGTTGGCGTGCATCTGAAGGATGCGGCCCACACGCTCACGGACGCCCTTGGTGGAGTTCATGACGGTCTTGCCGGTCTCCAGGGTACCAGAGTACACACGGAAGAAGCCCAGCTTACCCACATAGGGGTCAGTCATGATCTTAAAGGCCAGGGCGGAGAAGGGGGCCTCGTCGTCTGCATGACGGTGCTCCACCTCATCGGTCTTGGGATTCACGCCTTCCACCGGGGGGACATCCAGGGGGGAGGGCATATAATCCACGATGGCGTCCAGCAGCTTCTGTACGCCTTTGTTCTTGTAAGAAGTGCCGCAGACAACGGGAACCATTTCCACGGCCACGGTGGCTTTACGGATGGCTGCGCGGATCTTGTCGGCGGGGACATCCTCGCCCTCCAGGTACAGCTCCATGATCTCCTCGTCAAAATCGGAGACAGCCTCCAGCAGCTTGTCGCGGTATTCTGCGGCCAGGTCACGCATATCCTCGGGAATTTCCTCGGTACGCATATCCTTGCCAAGGTCATCATAGAAGACGCGGGCATTCATCTCCACCAGGTCAACAATGCCGCGGAAGCTCTCTTCCTTGCCGATGGGCAGCTGGATGGGAACCGCGTTGCACTTGAGCCGATCGTGGACCATGTTCAGCACGTTATAGAAATCGGCGCCCATGATGTCCATCTTATTGATGTAGATCATGCGGGGAACATGGTAGTGGTCAGCCTGTCTCCAGACGGTTTCGGACTGAGGCTCAACGCCGCCCTTTGCGCACAGGACGGTAACGCTGCCGTCCAGCACACGCAGGGAGCGCTCCACCTCAACGGTGAAGTCCACGTGGCCCGGAGTGTCTATGATGTTGATGCGGGTATCCCGCCAGAAACAGGTGGTAGCAGCGGAAGTGATGGTGATACCTCTCTCCTGCTCCTGCTCCATCCAGTCCATGGTGGCGGTACCCTCATGGGTCTCACCTATCTTGTAGTTGACGCCGGTGTAATACAGAATACGCTCGGTAGTTGTAGTCTTGCCGGCATCAATGTGAGCCATGATACCAATATTTCTGGTTTTTTCAAGCGAATATTTTCTGGGCATTTTTTACTCCTGATGGAATTACCAGCGGAAGTGTGCGAAAGCCTTGTTGGCTTCGGCATTCTTGTGCATATCCTCGCGCTTCTTGACAGCGGCGCCGAGGTTGTTGCATGCATCCATGATCTCGCCTGCAAGGCGCTCCTTCATGGTCTTTTCGCTGCGCTTGCGGGCGTAATCCACCAGCCAACGCAGAGCCAGGGTCTGGCGGCGGGCAGGCCGGACTTCGATAGGAACCTGATAGGTTGCGCCACCGACACGACGGGCCTTGACCTCCAGAGCGGGCATAATGTTGTTCATGGCTTCGGTGAAAGCATCAAGGGGCTCCTTGCCGGTCTTCTCCTTGATGATATCAAAAGCGTCGTAAACGACCTTCTGAGCAACACCCTTCTTGCCGTCCAGCATAACGCCGTTGATGAGCTTGGTCACCAGCACGCTGTTATACATAGGATCAGGCAAAATTTCTCTCTTGGGAACATTACCTCTTCTGGGCACGTTCTTCCCTCCTTCATTATAAAATGGAATCACAGGTACTCGAACGCATATGCATCCGTTGCGCCCCGAGGTCTATCCACATATATTATATAGATAAACAACAGGGCAGAAATTTGCCGCTGCGGTTGAAATTACTTCTTCTTAGCAGCTTTGGGCTTCTTGGCGCCGTACTTGGAACGAGCCTGCATACGACCGTTGACACCCTGAGCATCGAGAGTACCACGGATGATGTGGTAACGGACACCAGGAAGGTCCTTTACACGGCCGCCGCGGATCATAACCACAGAGTGCTCCTGCAGGTTGTGGCCGATACCGGGGATGTAAGCAGTGACTTCGTAACCGTTGGTCAGACGCACACGAGCGATCTTACGCAGAGCGGAGTTGGGCTTCTTAGGGGTAGAGGTACGAACTGCGGTGCAGACGCCTCTCTTCTGAGGAGCGGACAGGTCGGTCTCCTTATTCTTCAGGGTGTTCAGGCCCTTCTGCATTGCGGGAGATGCGGACTTGTAGGTAACCTTCTCTCTGCCTTTTCTTACCAGCTGGTTAAAAGTGGGCATTGTTTTCCTCCTTTCTTCAAAGATGAACTTGTTCAGAAATCCTGGCAAACCAAGGGCTTTCCAGGCTTTTCATGCCGGCCTCAGCGCCTTTTGGCGCACTTGGCCCACACAAGCTGAAATTTTAGCATAATTAACAAAATTAGTCAAGAATTTTTGTGGAGTAAATTGAAATTTTTTTCCTTGCTCCCCGGTACAAAACAGCCAGGCCGGCAATGCCGGTCTGGCTGTTGGTTGTGAATCAAAGCGCGTTGGTCTTGCTGACAAGAGCAGACAGGTCAACGTACTCCTCAGGGGCTTCGGGCATGGTCTCGTCGGTTTTCTCCTCAAAATCCCGGTACATGGTCAGGCCGGTGCCGGCGGGGATCAGCTTACCGATGATGACGTTCTCCTTCAGGCCCACCAGATGGTCCACCTTGCCCTTGATGGCAGCGTCGGTGAGGACCTTGGTGGTCTCCTGGAAGGAGGCGGCAGACAGGAAGCTCTCCGTGGCCAGAGAGGCCTTGCCTTCCTCGCCGGCGGCGATGCGCTGGTCGATCTTGTGGTTGGCTTCCTTGACGGCGGAGATGTCCACGGTTGCGCCAGAGAGCAGATCGGTGCTGCCGGATTCCTCCACGCGGACCTTGCGCATCATCTGGCGGACAATGACTTCGATGTGCTTATCGTTGATGTCAACGCCCTGCTGGCGGTACACCTTCTGCACCTCGCTGGTGATATAGCTGCGGACGCCCTGACGGCCGAACTCATCGTCGTTGATGCCGCGGATGCGCAGCACATCGTGGGGATTGAGGGCGCCGGAGGTCAGCTCCTGGCCCTTATCCACATGGTCGCCGTTGTGGACCAGGATACCGGCGGAGTGGGGCACGGTGTAGACCACGGTCTCGCCCTGGGCCTCATTGGTGATGGTGAGGGAGTACATGACGCCCTTCTTTGCCTCGTCGATGGTGACGGTGCCAGAGATCTCAGACAGGACAGCCATCTTCTTGGGCTTGCGGGCCTCAAACAGCTCTTCAACACGGGGCAGACCCTGGGTGATGTCGTCGCCGGCAACGCCGCCGGTATGGAAAGTACGCATGGTCAGCTGGGTACCGGGCTCGCCGATGGACTGGGCGGCGATGACGCCCACGGCCTCGCCGGCATTGACGGGACGGCCGATGGCCAGGTTGATGCCGTAGCACTTGGCGCAGACGCCGGAGCGGGCCTCACAGGTGAGGACACTGCGGATATAGACCTTGTGGATGCCGTGGGCTTCCAGCACCTCGGCGTCCTCAGGCATGAGCATGTGGTCGGTATCGAACAGAAGCTCGCCGGTGGCAGGGTCGGTAATGGGAGCGGCGGGGAAACGGCCGTGGATGCTGGTGCCGAAGGACTCTACCAGCTGGCCCCGGTCGTACACGGCGCTGGCCCACACGCCCTCGGTGGTGCCGCAGTCCTGCTCACGGATGATGACCTCCTGGCAGACGTCAACCATACGGCGGGTCAGGTAACCGGAGTCAGCAGTACGCAGGGCGGTATCGGCCATACCCTTACGGGCGCCTCTGGTGGAGATGAAATACTCCAGAACGGACAGGCCCTCACGGAAGTTGGACTTGATGGGGATCTCGATGGTCTTACCGGCGGTATTGGCCATCAGGCCACGCATACCGGCCAGCTGACGGATCTGGTTCATGGAGCCGCGGGCGCCGGAGTTTGCCATCATGTAGATGGGGTTGTACTCATCCAGGCAGTTCTGCAGGGCGTCGGTCACGTCCTTGGTGGTCTTTTCCCACTCGGAGACGACCAGCCGGTAGCGCTCATCATCGGTGATGAAGCCGCGCTTATACTGGCGCTCGATGTTCACGACCTCCTGCTCGGTGGCCTTGATCAGCTCATACTTGGCGTCAGGCACGGTCATATCCGCAACGGAGATGGTGATGGCGCCCTTGGTGGAGTACTTGTAGCCCAGGGCCTTGATGCTGTCCAGCACCTCGGCAGAGATGGTGAAGCCGTACTTCTGGATGCAGCGATCAATGATGTTGCCCAGTTGCTTCTTGCCCACCTGGAAGCTGATCTCATGATCAAAGGCATGCTCCGGGTCGGTGCGGTCCACATAGCCCAGGTCCTGAGGGATGGGCTCGTTGAAGATGATGCGGCCCACGGTGGTGGTGATGATCTTCTTGGTCTCCACGCCGTCAATGGTCTTGGTGACACGCAGGCGAATGGGAGCGTGCAGGCCCACGTCGCCCTCGTTGTAGGCCATGATGGCCTCGTTGGGATCGCGGTACATCAGGGTGGGCTTGTAGGTGCAGGGCTTGGTGCCCTCCTGCTTGGCCTTCAGGTTGGCCTCATAGATGGCGTCGCCGTCCTGGATGGTACCAGCCTCGAAGCCGGTGTCGCCGGGATCGTCGATCACCAGGCGCTCCGCGCCCTTCTCGGCGGAGCCGATGCGCTCCATGGTCAGGTAGTAGGATCCCAGGATCATGTCCTGGGTAGGAACGGTGACAGGGTGGCCGTCCTGAGGACGCAGCAGGTTGTTGGCGGAAAGCATCAGAATGCGGGCCTCGGCCTGGGCCTCGGCGGACAGGGGCACGTGAATTGCCATCTGGTCGCCGTCAAAGTCTGCGTTGTAAGCGGTGCAGACCAGGGGGTGCAGGCGCAGGGCGCGGCCTTCCACAAGGATGGGCTCAAAGGCCTGGATGCCCAGACGGTGCAGAGTGGGGGCGCGGTTGAGCAGCACGGGGTGCTCCTTGATCACGTCCTCCAGTGCGTCCCAGACCTCGGTGCGCTGCTTATCCACCATCTTCTTGGCGGACTTGATGTTGTTGGCAACGCCGTCCTCAACCAGCTTCTTCATGACGAAGGGGCGGAACAGCTCAATGGCCATCTCCTTGGGCACGCCGCACTGATAAATTTTCAGGTCGGGGCCTACCACGATAACGCTACGGCCGGAGTAGTCCACGCGCTTGCCCAGCAGGTTTTGACGGAAGCGGCCCTGCTTGCCCTTGAGCATATCGCTGAGGGACTTGAGGGCGCGGGAGTTGGCGCCGGTGACGGCACGGCCCCGGCGGCCGTTGTCGATCAGGGCGTCAACAGCCTCCTGCAGCATGCGCTTCTCGTTGCGCACAATAATATCAGGGGCGTTCAGCTGCTGGAGTCTCTTGAGACGGTTGTTGCGATTGATGACCCGGCGGTACAGATCGTTCAGGTCGGAGGTGGCGAAACGGCCGCCGTCCAGCTGAACCATGGGGCGGATCTCCGGAGGAATGACCGGCAGGATGTCGATGATCATCCACTCGGGGCGGTTGCCGCTCTGGCGGAAGGCCTCGACAACCTCCAGGCGCTTGACGATCTTTGCCTTCTTCTGGCCGCTGGCGGTTTTCAGTTCCTCCCGCAGCTCCAGGGCCAGCTTCTCGCAGTCGATCTGCTGCAGCAGCTCCTTGATGGCCTCGGCGCCGATACCGGCCTTGAAATCGTCCTCATACTTCTCCCGCATATCCCGGTACTCGCGCTCGGTGAGGATCTGGCACTTTTCCAGAGGAGTGAAGCCGGGATCAATAACGATATAGTTGGCAAAATACAGTACCTTCTCCAGCATTCTGGGGGTCAGGTCCAGCATCAGACCCATGCGGCTGGGAATGCCCTTGAAGTACCAGATGTGAGATACGGGTGCGGCCAGCTCAATATGGCCCATACGCTCACGGCGCACCTTGCTCTTGGTGACTTCCACGCCGCAGCGGTCGCAGATCTTGCCCTTGTAGCGGATCTTCTTATACTTGCCGCAGTGGCACTCCCAGTCCTTGGTAGGCCCAAAAATGCGCTCGCAGAACAGGCCATCCCGCTCGGGCTTGAGGGTGCGGTAGTTAATGGTCTCCGGCTTTTTCACTTCGCCGTAGGACCAGCTGAGAATCATTTCAGGGGAGGCAATGCCTATCTGAATAGCATCAAACGGTGTGTAGCTCATCACATATCCTCCTCATCATCACTGTAATCATTGAGACCGGCGTCGAACTCATCCTCGGGAATATCCTCGATGGTGAAGCCCTCGGCTTCGATCTCGCTGTCATCGGAGTGGTAGAACTCGTCCTTCATATCGGGGATGAAATCATCCTCGTCATCGTCCTTCAGCTCGATCTCCTGGCCGTTTTCATCCAGCACACGGATATCCAGGCACAGGGACTGCAGCTCCTTCACAAGGACCTTAAAGGATTCCGGCACGCCGGGCTGCGGGATATTGTTGCCCTTGACGATGGCCTCGTAGGTCTTGACACGGCCGGTCACGTCGTCGGACTTGACGGTCAGGATCTCCTGCAGGGTGTAGGCAGCGCCGTAAGCCTCCAGGGCCCAGACCTCCATTTCGCCGAAGCGCTGGCCGCCGAACTGGGCCTTGCCGCCCAGAGGCTGCTGGGTGACCAGGCTGTAGGGGCCGGTGGAACGGGCATGGATCTTATCATCGACCAGATGGTGGAGCTTCAGGAAGTAGACCCAACCAACGGTAACGTCGTTATCAAACTTCTCGCCGGTACGGCCGTCGTACATGACGCTCTTGCCGTCCTCCCGCAGGCCCGCCTGGCGCAAGGTCTCTCGGATGGTGGACTCGTTGGCGCCGTTAAACACGGGGGTAGCCACCTTCCAGCCCAGAGCCTCGGCGGCGTAGCCAAGGTGGACCTCCAGCACCTGACCGATGTTCATACGGGAAGGCACGCCCAGGGGGTTCAGTACAATGTCCAGCGGGGTGCCGTCGGGCATGTAGGGCATATCCTCCCGGGGCAGAACACGGGAGACAACGCCCTTGTTGCCGTGGCGGCCGGCCATCTTGTCGCCCACGGAGATCTTACGCTTCTGGGCGATGTAGACGCGGACAACCTGGTTCACGCCGGGGTTCATCTCATCGCCGTTCTCGCGGGTAAAGACCTTCACGTCCACAATGATGCCGCTCTCGCCGTGAGGCACCTTCAGGGAGGTGTCGCGAACTTCTCTGGCCTTCTCGCCGAAGATGGCCCGCAGCAGGCGCTCCTCCGCGGTCAGATCGGTCTCGCCCTTGGGGGTGACCTTGCCAACCAGGATGTCGCCGGCGGTAACTTCCGCGCCCACCATGATGATGCCGCGCTCGTCCAGATATTTCAATGCGTCGTCGCCAACGCCGGGGATATCGCGGGTGATCTCCTCAGGCCCCAGCTTGGTGTCACGGGCGTCGCACTCGTACTCCTCCACATGGAGGGAGGTGAACACGTCCTCCATGACCAGCCGCTCGTTGAGCAGGATGGCGTCCTCGTAGTTGTAGCCTTCCCAGTTCATGTAGCCCACCAGGATGTTCTTGCCCAGGGCAATCTCACCGTTGGAGGTGCTGGGGCCGTCAGCCAGAACGTCACCCTCGCAGACCCGGTCGCCGGCGTTGACGATGGGGCGCTGGTTGATGCAGGTGCCCTGGTTGGAGCGGGCAAACTTGATGAGCTTGTAATCCTTGGTCTCACCGGCGTCGTAACGGACGGTGATGTACTGGGCGTCAACCCGGGTGACAACGCCGTCGCCCTCGGCCAGCACGCAGACGCCGGAGTCAACGGCGCACTTGTGCTCGATGCCGGTGGCAACGATGGGGGCCTGGGTGGTCATGAGGGGAACGGCCTGACGCTGCATGTTGGCGCCCATCAGGGCACGGTTGGCGTCGTCGTTCTCCAGGAAGGGGATCATAGCGGTGGCAATGGAGACCATCATCTTGGGGCTGACGTCCACATAGTCCACGTCTTCCCGGTTGACTTCGATGGTATCGTTGCGGTGACGGCAGGTGATACGCTTGTTGATGAACATGCCGTTTTCATCCACAGGCTCGGAGGCCTGGGCCACCACATACTGATCCTCCATATCGGCGGTCATGTAGTCCACCTGGTCAGTGACCCGGCAGGTGCCCTTCTCCACCTTGCGGTAGGGGGCCACCAGGAAGCCGTACTCATTGGCCCGGGCGTAGGAAGCCAGGTAGTTGATCAGGCCGATGTTGGGACCTTCAGGCGTCTCAATGGGGCAGAGACGGCCGTAATGGCTGTAGTGAACGTCACGCACATCGAAGCTGGCCCGCTCTCTGCTCAGACCGCCGGGGCCCAGGGCAGACATACGGCGCTTATGGGTCAGCTCCGCCAGGGGGTTGGTCTGATCCATGAACTGGCTCAGGGGGGAGGAGCCGAAGAACTCCTTGATGGCGGCGGTGACAGGGCGGATGTTAATGAGGCTCTGGGGGGTGACAATGTCCAGATCCTGCAGGGTCATGCGCTCGCGGATCACACGCTCCATGCGGCTGAAGCCGATGCGGAACTGGTTCTGCAGCAGCTCGCCCACGCAGCGGACGCGGCGGTTGCCCAGATGGTCAATATCGTCCGGCTCACCGATGCCGTGGGCCAGGCAGTTGAGGTAGTTGACGGAGGAGAAGATATCGTCCACCACGATGTGCTTGGGGATCAGCACGTCGATGTTGTCGCGGATGGCGTCCTTCAGGGCCTCGCCCTGGAACTGATCGCACAGCTGCTTCATGACGATGCCGCGAACCTTCTCCTTGATGCCCAGCTCCGCCGGGTCAAAGTCCACATAGCGGGAGATATCCACCATGCCGTTGGAGAACACGCGGACGGTCTTGCCATCGGCCTTCAGCAGCACGTCGATCACGCCGGCATCGGCGATCTCTCTGGCCTTGTCCCGGGAGATGATCTCGCCGGCGTCGGCCAGCAGCTCACCGGTGAAGGGGTCGGCCACAGGGGCGGCCAGCTCAAACCCGGCAATACGGGGGAAGAGGGATAGCTTCTTGTTGAACTTGTAGCGGCCCACGTTGGAGATCTCATAGCGGCGGCGGTCAAAGAACAGCCCGTCCAGCAGGGTCTCGGCAGATTCCACCGTGGGGGGATCGCCGGGGCGCAGCTTGCGGTAGATCTCCAGCAGGCACTCGTCCCGGCTGGTGGTGGTGTCCTTGTCGATGGTGGCCACCATCCGCTCGTCCTCACCGAAAATCTCCTTGATGCGCTCATTGGTGGTGGCGCCCACATAGGGGTCGGCCACGCAGCTGAGCCAGGTGGCGGGGCGGTTCTCGTCGTAGGCGCCCATGGCCTTCAAAAACCAGGTGATGGGCAGCTTGCGGTTCTTATCGATACGGACGGAAAAGATGTCGTTGGCGTCCGTCTCATACTCCAGCCAGGCGCCGTGGTAAGGGATGATGGTGGAGGCGTAGCTGGTGATCATGGCCTTGTCGGTGGTCCTGTCAAAGTACACACCGGGGGAGCGGACGATCTGGGAGACGATAACACGCTCTGCGCCGTTGATGACGAAGGTGCCGCCGGGGGTCATCAGGGGGAAGTCACCCATGAAGATTTCCTGCTCCTTGATCTCCTCGGTCTCCTTGTTGCGCAGGCGCACACGGACCTTGAGGGGAGCGGCGTAGGTGGCGTCTCTGGCCTTGCACTCTTCCTCGGTATACTTGGGCTTCTCGTTCATGGAATAATCGATGAAGCTCAGTTCCAGATTGCCAGAATAGTCGGTAACGGAGTCAACATCCTTAAAGACCTCACGCAGGCCGGTCTCTAAAAACCACTTGTATGAGCTCTTCTGGATCTCCAAGAGATTGGGCATCTCCATAATCTCCTGGGTGCGGGCAAAGCTTTTTCTCAAAGTCTTGCCGTAGAGGACATCTTTTGGCATTGGCGCACTCTCCTTAAAAGTAATTGCAAACACCCGGCTCTGTTGTCACACTCTTTACAGCCGGTGTTGATTTTACGGGTGTCGGGTGCTATACTGTACGCAGATGGAAGTGGGGTATGCTCCCCTTCCCCTGGACACATAGCAATCCATTCTACCATTCTGCCCATGCAGAAGTCAAGGACTTTTTTGTAAAATTATGATTTTTTTGGCTGGAGGTTTGCTCCGGCCTGTTTTTATTTTGAGCGAGGTTTGAATATGGACATTACGGTTGCCATTCTGATCTGTCTGGAAGCGCTGCTGGCTTACTGGCTGCTGTACCGCAGCGGCATACTGCGCTCCACCCTTTTGGTGGTTCTCTCTGCCCTTCTTCTGGGGGCGGCCTTTGGGCTGCGAGTCTGGTGTCTGGATTATGAGACTTTGGATTATCAGAATTTTTTGACAGTCTGGTTGGACTTTTTCCGCCAGAACGGGGGCTTTTCCGCCCTGCGCTATCCCATCGGCAACTATAACATCCCCTATCTTTACTTCCTGGCCCTGTTCTCCTATTTGCCGGTAAAGGGCCTGTATCTCATCAAGCTGCTGAGCATCCTCTTTGATGTGCTGCTGGCCTGGGCCGCCATGGGCATCGTGCGGAAGCTGGGCGGCAGCGGCAAAGCCCGGCTGGGCTGCTTCTTCACCGTGCTGTTTCTGCCCACGGTGGTGCTCAACGGCGCCCTCTGGGGCCAGTGCGACAGCATCTATGTGGCCCTGGCGCTGATGAGCATCTATTGGGCCCTGGAGGACCGGCCGGTGCTGTCCATGCTGGCCATCACCCTGTCCTTCGGCTTCAAGCTGCAGGCGGTGTTCGTCATGCCGGTGCTGGCGGTGCTGTGGATGCAGAAACGCTTCAAGTTGCGGCACTTCGCCCTGTTCCCCCTGTTCTATGTGCTGCTGGTGCTGCCGGCAGTGCTGCTGGGCCGGCCCTTTGTGGAGACCCTGACCCTTTACTTTAACCAGACCGGCAGCATCGGTTCCGGCCTGAACTACAACTCCCCTTCCATCTTCGGCATCTTCTGGCACGTGGAGAACGAAGCTCTGGCCGCCAAGCTGGCGGTGGCCGCCGCCTTTGCCTTTATGGCTGTGGTGTTGGTCGTTTGTTATGTAAACCGAAAGAAGCTTTCCGACAGGGCTATGCTGGCCGCCGCGGTGCTGCTGGCGGTGGGCATCCCCTTTTTGCTGCCCCACATGCATGACCGGTATTTCTTCGCGGCGGATATTCTTACGGTGGTGCTGGCCTTCTCGGCGTGGCAGCTTTCCCCTGCCGCCGCGCTTTGCCAGTTTGCCTCCCTGCTGGGCTATCACGCCTATCTGAAGATGCGCTACCTGCTTCCCATGCGCTATGGTTCCTGGGCGCTGATCCTGGTGCTGGTCATGACGGCGGCGCTTTTGCTTATGGAGCTGAGGCGGAAAAAATTCGGGAATTTGGAAAATCGTCCTTGACAAATCCTGATTATCTGCTATAATTCCTTATGCCTTAAATGTGGCAGGCCGGAGTGCGTACATAGCTTTCAATGCAGCTTGTGCGCCGGCAAATATGCGAGAGTGCTGGAACAGGTAGACAGGCACGTTTGAGGGGCGTGTGTCAACCGACGTGGGAGTTCAAGTCTCCTCTCTCGCACCAAAAATACCAGACAGCTTTTTGGCTGTCTGGTATTTTTATTGTTTGAGAGGGAGACTTGAATCAAAATTGAAAGCGCCTGCGGCGCTTTCGTCAGCCAGTGCAAACACTGGCTGACACTTCTATTTTTTGCATGGCAAAAAATGCAAACAAGTATTCCTCTCGAGCGCGAATTAAGCCATACTGTCGGATTTCTCTGTCTGACGGCTTTCTGTCTTTTTTGTGCGAGCCGTCGCTTGGCTACCATTCTTCCTCAGAGCAGCCCCAGCAGCGGCAGAGCCAGGCCAAGCAGGACGCAGCCAAGACCGAAAAACAGCATGAAATTGGCAGAAGCATCCCGTGGTATCTGCCGCATTGTTTTGCCGGTGTCCCGCGCTACATACAGCGTCACAACCGGCCGGGCGCAGAGCGCCGTTCCATCCAGCGCTGCGCCGCGGAGATCCCGATATTCCCGCTGCTGCCCCTGGCCGTCCACATAGAGGTAAACGCCGCACATGCCGCAGCGGCCCAGCTTTTCCACTCTCGCCAGCTGGGCCTTGCAGCATATATACGCTTTTTGCCGGCGGCGCAGCTTTTCCAGAGCGAACTGTAAAAAAAACGCGCCGCAGGCTATGGCTGTCAGGGCAGCCAGAACATACATCCATGCATCCATGGTGTGATTATAAGCCGCCGCGAAAGAAGCAGACTATCACGGGCTGGTCAATCCTTTGTAAAATTAACGCAAAGTCTTGTTCAAACCCGGAAGAACTGGTAAAATCATGTCATTGAATTTTGGAGGTTTCATCATGCGTATCGTTCTCGGCTTGCTTGCTCTTATCTGTTTCCTGCTTCTCGCCGTCAAATATCCCCTGCGCAAGCTGGGGCTGCATAAACTCAACGGCTCCCTCATGAAGCTGCACGAACCGGCCAGCGCCGGGCTGCTGCTGGCGGGGCTGATTCACCTGATTCTCTGCCTTCGCCTGTTCGGGCAGCGGAGCTTGCTTCTGCCCCTCAGTGGGCTGGCGGTCTTTATCATGTGCTTTTTGATCATCGCCGCCTGCCACATGATGAAGGAGCCGAAGCAGAAAATGCGCTGGCACCGCATCCTTTCCCTGATCACCGCGATCCTCATTGCAACACATATGGCCGCCTACTGGATGTAAGCGGCCATATTTCTTTATCTCAAGGCAGCAGGCTTTCGTAGTCCGGCAGGATATTGTCCGTATCTTCCAGCACTTGGTTGGCTATGATTCGATAGCTGCCGTCCGCCGACGGCTGGATGGTGACAAGGTGGGTAAAGGCCCGGTCTGTCCTTTGGGATACCAGCAAAGCGTCCACCCTGAGGATCAGGCTTCCGTCCCCGCCGCGCTGTACGTCCACCACCTCCGGCACGGGAATTTTCGCCAGGCCGTCATGAGGCCCGTCAATGCACACCGGGTAGCTGTCTGTCTCCCGGTCATACCGGGCCCAGGCCCGGATGCGCTCCCGGTCAAGGCAGGTGTACTGCATCAGCAGGGTCTCAAAGTCCTCACCGGGCACATGGGAAACCCCTGAACTTTCATCGGTGGGATAGGGATTATTGAAGTACGAGATATAGGCCCCCTGCTCCGCCTTGTATAAGGACAGGTACAGGTCGTTAAGGCAAACAGCCTCCATGTCCGCCCCTGTCCATGTGGTGGTGAACAGATTGTGATAGCTATAGCCGATGGGCTCCAGATACAGTTCTCCACACCGGCGGCAATCCTCCGCCAGCGGTGTCAGGCGGATCATGGTGGTCGGCTCGATATACCCGTCGTGGGAGCTGGCGGCGGTATTATCCGGGATATCGCAGGTGAAGATCAGGTAATCCTTTTCCGTAACCCGCAGCTCCAGCAGCGGGTATCGCAGGGAATAGCTCACCACCGGGCTTCCCTTCTCCCAGGCGACCCTTACCAGTTGGCAGTACCAGATCCCTTCCTCAATGAAAAAGCCGGTGTACACCAGCCCGCCGTCCAGGCAGACCCGAAGGAAATCCAGGCTTTGGGCTATCCCCGCCTGCTTGTCCGCAGAAAAGGCTCTCACTTGCTCCGGGTTCACAAAAGCATGGTCGCCAGCCATATCCACTGCCGCAAAGCCTTCCGTTTCCAGCCGCTCCAGAATCAGCACCATATCCGGCTTCAGATCTTCCGTTAACAGATCTTGATAGGTTTCCGCAGCGGCGCAGGCTGCCTGTTCCACGCCCTCGCCCCGGCTGGCCCCGTCCTCACTGCGGCCGCAGCTCTGCCAAAGTATCGTCAGCAGCAGGATTAGCAGCATCGCCCCTCCGGAAACGCTATTTCCATTTCTGCGCATACTCGTTCCTCCCTTTTGCCCCTTTCATGCTCTTGACGTTCCATTTCTTTCCTTTGTTCCTTTTTGGAAAAGAGATAGCACAGGTAAGCCCCCGCTCAGGCATCATTCCCCGCTCTGCCAGTGGGTATAGTCCAGCCCCAGTTCATCCCGGAAGGTGGCAAAGTAGGCCCCCATCCGGGTGCCGCTGCTGTCCCACAGCTGCTGCAGGCTGCCGTCCGGGTCGGCATTGGCAGCTTCCCGCAGGTCGCCGGAGAAATAGGCCCGGTTCACAAGGCTGGCATAGTCCAGCATGGCCTGCTTCTGTTCTTCGTTGAACCCCTCAAAATCTGTCTGCTGGCCGATCTTACTCACCGTGCACTGGTCAAAGTATTCCTCGGCATAGGCCGCGAAGTTCAGCAGCGTCTCGTCGGCCAGGCCCTGGCTCCTGGCCCAGGCAGCCACATCCACAGGCCGGGTCTCATAACGGTACATCCCCTTCTCCAGGCGCAGCAGCCCATACTGGCAGGGCGTCACCGCCAGAGAAGAACCGGCGATCTCGGTCAGGCCGTCCACAGTCATAATATGTTGGGTATGCAGGTGGCCGCTGAGAAACACTTCCGCACCGGCTTCACGCAGCAGAGCCGCCAGCGTCTCGCCCTGGCTGATCACATAGCCGAAATTAAAAACCGTGTGTTTGTACAGGTTCTGGTGCCCGGCGGCGATCACCCGCTGACCGGCAGTCTGTGCAGCCGCCAGCTGCTGCTCCACCCAGGCCAGCGTGTCCTTGGACAGGCCGCAGGGCTTCTCCAGGGTGTTGGTGTCCAGCATCAGAAGCCGGGTGTTCTCATCCAGTTGAGCCACATAGCTGATGGAATCCACGTCCCGGGCAATGGCTTCGTCAAAACCAAAATCCCCGTAAATTCGGGCAAAATCCCCGGCGACAGCAGGCTCCACCAGTTCGTAGCCGTCTCCCTGGAAGCGCGCGGCATAATGGTTATACACATCGTGATTCCCCGGCAGCACATAGACCGGCACCCCCGCCGCCTCCACGTCGGCCAGCTTTTCCGCCAGAGCCTTGTGGCTTTCCACCGCGCCGTTGAAGCTGAGATCCCCGGTGAGGATCAGGGCGTCCGGCTTTTGTTCCGTCACCTCCGCAAGAAAGGCCTCCACCAGCTCCTCGCAGTAATAGGTGACCTTGCCGTCGGCCGCCGCCAGCATCTGGGTGAAAAATTCCCCCTTATCCGTAAGGGACGGGGCCAGATAGTGCAGGTCCGTGGCGGTGATCAGCTTCAGCTCTCCCCCGGGCTTTCCCACCCCGGCGCAGCCGCTGAGCAGCAGTACCAGTGCCAGACAAATGACCATCATCCGTTTCGCCATAAAATTGCTCCCATCGTTAAATTTTCTGCATTTACTATATCTGCTGGCGTTTTCTCTGTCAATGGCTTCTTACTTGTTTGAAAGCAAAACATAACCGGGCGCTCCCTCATAACGCCCGGTTATGTTTTACATAATTATATTTTCATAATATTATTTACATAATGTTGTTTTCATAATTTTGTTTACCATAATTATTCGTTTTCCCGCAGCCCCACCACGGCAGAGATGGGCAGGGAGAAGCAGATGGCCCCCGCCCTGGTGCCGGGGCCGGCCTTCTCATTGATAGAGCGCATGATGGCGGCCTTCTCCCCCGCTTTGGCCACGATATAGACCATATCCTTTTCCTCAGCGATGGAGACGCTGAGGAACTTGCCGGTCTCCCGGCTGCCGGTGCCCTTGGCGTGGAGCACGGTGCCGCCGGTGGCCCCCGCCTCCCGGGCGGCATTCATCACGCTGTCGGATTGGCCCTCGTTGAGGATGGCAATGATCAGCTCATGCTTGAATTCCATTTTCGGTTTCCCTCCTATGTCCTTTCCCCCGCTGAGTTGGTTCAGGGTCCTCCCCCCGGCCACGCTTTTGATGGGGATGGCCAGCATCACCCCGTTGCCGGGGATGTCCATATACAGCTGCTCCTTGGCGGCGCGGATCAGCTCCGCGGTATCCTCATCATTGGCCACGGTACTGACCACAGCTTTCTCTGTGGAGTCCAGCCCGTAGAGGGCCAGATGCTCGCTGCGGGCGGTTCCCCGGCCCAGGTTGGTGAGGATGGGCCGCAGCCCCGCCTTATCAAACAGGGCGGCCATGGGCCGGTGCTTCGCCCGGTCGGTAACGGCAATGAGATAATACAGGGCCACTTAGCACACCTCCCAAAGTTCAATGATCTCGTTATCCCCAAATTCCGGCGCAGCGGGAGCCGCCCTGCGGGCCTTGAGGGTATAGATCCCGCCCATGACCTGGACAGAGATCAGCGGCATCATGGCCACCAGGGCCACCAGCCCGAAGGCATCGGTCATCACGTTGCCGCCCAGGGCCTGACAGGCGCCCATGGCAAAGGGCAGCATGAAGGTGGCCGTCAGCGGGCCGGAGGCCACGCCGCCGGAGTCAAAGGCAATGGCGGTGAAGCTCCGGGGCACAAAGAAGCTGAGCCCCAGGGCCAGCAGGTAACCAGGCGCCAGAAACACCATGATGGGCAGCCCGGTGATGACCCGGATCATGGCGATGCCGTTGGCCGCGGCCACGGCAATGGAGAGGCACAGGCCCATGGCCCGCTGGGAGATGGCCCCTGCGCTGAGCTCCTCCACCTGTTTGTTCAGGATATGTACCGCAGGCTCGGCGTTGATGATGTACCAGCCCATGACCATGGCCAGGGGCGGCAGCAGCCAGACCAGATCCCCCCGGCTCAGTTTCTCCCCCAGCACATAGCCCAGGGGCGAGAAGCCCACGTTGACCCCGGTCATGAACAGCACCAGGCCCAGATAGGTGTAGGCGATGCCGATCAGGATGCGCAGCAGACTCCGGCGCTGGAGCTTCAGGGAAAAGACCTGGAACAGCAGGAAGAAGCCAACGATGGGCAGCAGGGCCAGGGCCACCTCCGCCATCTGGTGGGGGATGGCCCGGAGATAGTCCCGGCCGATCTCCACCGTGGTGGCCGCGCTGCCCGGGTTGGCCGCAGCTGCCTCCCCTTCCCCGGCGCTGTAGAGAAAACTGAGGATCATCACCGCCAGGATGGGGCCGATGGAGCAGAGCGCCACCAAGCCGAAGCTGTCGGCCTTGGCGTTCTCATCGCTTCTTATGGAGGCAACGCCCACGCCCAGGGCCATGATGAAGGGGACGGTCATGGGCCCGGTGGTGACGCCGCCGGAATCAAAAGCGATGGACAAAAGCCCGGTGTCCATAAAGCAGGCCAGGGCAAAGACCAGGGCGTAGAACAGGATCAGCAGCAGCCGCAGCGACATGGAAACCAGGATCCGCAGCATACACAGGGCCAGAAAAGCTCCCACACCCAGGGACACGGCGGCAATGAGCACCGTCTTATCGATCCCCGGCACATTGGCGGCCAGCACCTGCAGATCCGGCTCCGCCATGGTGACAGCCGCACCCAGCAGGAAGCTCAAAAACAGGATCAGACCCAGCTTCCGTGATTTCGTCATTCCGGCACCGATCAGGTTGCCGATGCGGCTCATGGACATTTCGGCCCCCAGGGTGAACAGGCCCATGCCCAACACCAGCATGGCGGCCCCCAGCAGGAAAGACAGCATCAGCCCGCTTTCCATGGGCACCAGCGCAAAACACAGCACTGCCACAATGGCGGTGATGGGCAGCACCGAGGCCATGGCCTCCCGTGTTTTTTCCTTAATGACACTTCGGTTATACAATGCAATACCCCTTTTGACTTTTCTTATTCTATTATACATGATGCCGCTCTTTGGGTAAATACGGCAAGCCGTTAAGATTTCATGAACATAAAACAAATAAAATGCGAAAAAAGGTATTGACTTTTATACCAAAAAGCGCTAAAGTGTTCTCAACAATCAGGGAGGCGCAATATGTCTAACTTCTCTTTTGCAGCCAGATATTATTTTAGCTATTACTTTTTTGTGTTTAAGGGTAATGGTCGTTTGTGCTGCCGGTAGAAGTTCCCCATTTTGTGGTTGATTTCCAAGCTGCACAGACAGCCGTCTGTGCAGCTTGTTTTTTCTCTGGTTAGAATTGAAGAAGGAGAAAATGAAAATGAAAAAGCTTCTTTCCCTGCTGTGTGTTGCAGCAATGATCTTCGCCCTGGCCGCCTGCGGCGGTTCTCAGGCCCCTGCCGCTACCCAGGCCCCCGCTGCTGAGGCTCCCGCTGCGGAAGCCCAGGTTTTCAACATTGGCATCTGCCAGCTGGTTCAGCACCCTGCCCTTGATGCCGCTACCCAGGGCTTCAAGGATGCCCTCACCGAGAAGCTGGGCGATGCTGTTAGCTTCAATGAGCAGAACGCTTCCGGCGACGCCGCCACCTGCTCCGTCATCTGCAACCAGTTCGTCAGCGATGAGGTTGACCTGATCATGGCCAATGCCACCGCTTCCCTCCAGGCTGCCGCTTCCGCCACCAATGTGATCCCCATCCTGGGCACCTCCATCACCGACTACGGCACCGCCCTGGGCATTGAGGGCTTCACCGGCGTCTCCGGCACCAACATCTCCGGCACTTCCGACCTGGCTCCTCTGGACGGACAGGCCCAGATGCTCTCCGAGCTGTTCCCCGATGCCAAGACCGTTGGCCTTGTCTACTGCTCCGGCGAGCCCAACTCCAAGTTCCAGGTTGAAACCATCGCTCCCATGCTGACTGAGCTGGGCTACACCGTCACCGAGTACACCTTTGCCGACTCCAACGACGTTGCCAACGTCACCGCCTCCGCCTGTGCCGAGTGCGACGTGCTCTACATCCCCACCGATAACACCGCCGCCTCCTGCACCGAAGCCATCAACAACGTGGCTCTGGTAGAGAAGACTCCCATCGTCGTGGGTGAAGAGGGCATCTGCAAGGGCTGCGGCGTGGCCACCCTGTCCATCTCCTACTACGACATCGGTTACGAGACCGGCCTCATGGCCGCCGAGATCCTTACCGAGGGCGCCGACATCTCCACCATGGAAGTCCGCTATGCTCCCCAGTTCACCAAGGAGTACAATGTGTCCATCTGCGAGACCCTGGGCATCACCGTTCCCGAAGATTACGTTGCCATCCCTGAGACCTGATCCCGATTTCATTTGATTAACACCTAGGGAAAGCCGCATATGTGGCTTTCCCTAGGCCGGTGTTTACCGAATATGTTTTAAGGAGAGTATCTGTGAGTATCGCGGTTTATTTCTCGTCCCTCAGCGTACTGAAGCTGCTCAAAAACATGCCGGGCGGCATTGCGCAGGGACTGATCTGGGGCCTGATGGCCCTTGGCGTATATATTACCTTCCGTCTGCTGGATGTGGCGGACCTGACGGTTGATGGTTCCTTTACCACCGGCGGTGCCTGCACCGTCATGCTGATTCTGGCCGGCTGGCCCGCCTGGGCGGCGCTGCTGGTGGCCGTTCTGGCCGGCGTGGCCGCCGGTTTCTGCACCGGCATGCTGCACACCAAGCTGGGTATCCCCGCTATTCTGGCCGGTATACTAACCCAGTTCTCTCTTTATTCCATCAATCTTCACATTATGGGCATGGCGGCCAACAAGGCGGTCAGCGTGGATAAGTTCAGTCTGATCCTCTCCTCCCGCACCGTGCCCATGGCCATCTTCACCGGCTTTCTCATTGCGCTGGCACTGGTGTCCTTGTTCTACTGGTATTTCGGCACCGAGCAGGGTTCTGCCCTTCGCGCCACCGGCAGCAACGGCGCCATGAGCCGTGCCCAGGGCATCGACGTGGACGCCATGAAGGTGCTGGGCCTGTCCATCTCCAACGGTGTTGTGGCTCTCTCCGGCGGCCTCATGGCCCAGTATCAGGGCTTTGCCGACATCAATATGGGCCGCGGCGCCATCGTTATCGGCCTTGCCGCCGTCATCATCGGCGAGGTGGTGGGCCGGGCGCTGCTGGGCAAGCGGCTGAACTTCTACGGCACCCTCAGCTTCACCGTCATTGGCGGCGTGCTGTATTATGCGGTGGTGGTTATCGTGCTGTGGCTCAAGCTCAACTCCAACGACCTGAAGCTTTTCACCGCCATCATCGTGGCTGTGTTCCTGTCCGTGCCTTATCTGCGGGATCAGTCCAAGACCTCCTTTGCACGGCTGCGCAAGAAGGGAGGCAACTCCAATGCTTAAACTGGAGCATCTTTATAAGACCTTTAACCCCGGCACCATCAACCAGAAGGTGGCCCTTTCCGACCTGTCCCTGCACCTGAACCCCGGCGATTTTGTCACCGTTATCGGCGGCAATGGCGCCGGTAAGTCCACCATGCTCAACGCCATTGCCGGCGTCTGGGCGGTGGACAGCGGCCGCATCATTCTGGACGGACAGGACGTCACCGCCCTGCCGGAGCATAAGCGTGCCAAGCTGATCGGCCGCGTGTTCCAGGACCCCATGATGGGGACTGCCCCCAATATGCAGCTGGAGGAAAATCTGGCCCTGGCCATGCGCCGCGGCCAGCGCCGCGGCCTGGGCTGGGGCGTCACCAAGGCGGAGCGTGAAGTCTACCGGGAAAAGCTGAAGACCCTGAACCTGGGTCTGGAAGACCGAATGACCGTAAAGGTGGGGCTTCTGTCCGGCGGCCAGCGCCAGGCGCTGACCTTGCTGATGGCTTCCCTGCAAAAGCCCAAGCTGCTGCTGCTGGACGAGCATACTGCTGCTCTGGACCCGGCCACCGCTGCCAAGGTGCTGGACCTTTCCGACCGGATCGTGGCAGAAAGCCAGCTCACCGCCCTGATGATCACCCACAACATGACCGACGCCATCAAGCACGGCAACCGCCTCATTATGATGAATGAGGGCAAAATCATCCTGGACATCAGCGGTGAGGAAAAGAAGAAGCTCACCAAGCAGATGCTGATGGATAAATTTGCCGAGGTGGCCGGAACACAGGTTGAATCCGACCAGGTACTGCTGAGCAAGTAAAAAACGCAGCTGTCTTTTTTGAAGGCAGCTGCTTTTTTTACAAAATTAACCTGTTATACATTGATTCGCGGTTCTTTCTGTGAGATAATGGCACAAGGTGATTTGAATGATATTGATTTTGGCATTGGCTCTGTTTCTTGTATTTTGCCTGCTCCTGGTCCTCACCTTCCGAACGGCCTACTATTCCCCGGCCAATCGCAAGGAGGACCCGCGGCACATTCCCAGCAGCGAGCAGTACCAGCAGGTGGCGGAGGGCATTCTTGCCCTGGTGGATAACATTGCGTCCTATCCTTTTGAGCCGGTTTCCATTCTGTCGGATGACGGATTGACGTTAGCCGGCCGGTATTACCATGTGCAGGACGGTGCGCCGGTGGTTATTGTTTTTCACGGCTACCGCAGCACGGCTTACCGGGACTGCGCCGGGATGTTCAAGATGTGCATGGAGCTGGGCTACAACGTGCTGCTGCCGGATATGCGTGCCCACGGCAAAAGCCAGGGCCGGGTCATTACCCTTGGTATCCGGGAACGCTTTGACTGTTTGCGCTGGGTGGAATACATTGTACGGCGCTGCGGAGAGGATACCCGCATCCTGATCTCCGGCTGCTCCATGGGAGCGGCCACGGTGATGATGAGCGCAGAGCTGCTGCCGGAACAGGTGAAGGGCATCGCCTGCGACTGTGGTTATACTTCCCCCAGAGCCATCATGACGGATGTCTGTGGGAAAATGCACCTGCAGCCGAACCTGGCCTATTTCTTTCTGCGGCTGTCTGCCCGGCTGCTTGGCGGCTTTGACCCGGATGAACGCAGTTCCCTCCAGTCACTGGAAAACAGCCGGACCCCTGCCCTCTTTGTCCACGGGGAAGAGGATATGTATGTCCCCTGCTCCATGGTTTATGAGAATTACGATGCCTGCGCCGCAGAAATCAAGCAGCTGCTCACTGTTCCCGGCGCCGGCCATGGCCTCAGCTTCCTTGTGGATGAAACTTCCTACCGGCAGACTTTTCATTCATTTCTTCAGAAGATCGGATTTCTTCCATAAGTCAAAAATATCCCGGCCTGTGAAGGCCGGGATATTTTTGTTATGTTTTGCGTTCCTCATTCGTCTCCGCCGCGGCGCCGGTTGATCAGAGCCAGGTAGACCAGGATACCGCCGACGGCCACCAGGGCCAGCACAGCCACCACAATGTAGAACACCAGGGTGGAGCTGGTATCCCGGTTATAGCTGTCTCCGCCACTGGTGGGCATAGGCGCCGCCGTGGGGCTGGCCGTTGCCGTGGGTGCAGGACTTGCCGAGGCGCCGGGAAGGGTCAGGCCCCCTGCGGGATCGGTGCTGCCGGTGGTGCTGCCGGTGCTCCCGTCAGCCGTGGTGTTGTAGGTCACCGCCACCAGAGGAGAGTAGGTGGTGGTACTCTTCTGGCCGTCCTTACTGAGCCAGACGCCCACGCAGTAATATTTGGTGCCGGCCGTTTCCGGAGCAGTGTAGCTGGTGGAATTGGCCCCATCAATGGCCTTAATGTTATTCATATTGTTGCTGTCGGAGCTGTACCACTGGTAGGTAAGCTGGCCGATGCCGGAGGCGTTGGAGGCATAGACGGTCATGGTGTGGCTCTGTCCGGCGGACAGCTCGGCGCCCTTGGGTTGGGTGTTGATCTTGGGTGCCTGAAGTTCATTGGTGCCAGCCGCATTATTGTTGTTGCTGGTGGTATCCTTGGGGTCGTTGGTGGTGCCTGTGGCACCGCTGACCCGGATGATGGCGCCGGTGGTGAAAGAGGATCCGGCGGCATTGGTGAATTTACACTCAACAGCCCAGCCATTCATGGACTTGGGGATATTGGTCAGCGTCAGCCGCTCGGTGTCCGCGCCGCTGACCTCAAGGCCGCTGAAATAGTAGGCAGCATCCTTGGCAGGGATGGTGTTAGTGGTATCGGCGCTGACAATACGCCAGACGAAGCTGTCTGCATTGTCGGCTCGAGCCACGAACTGGGCGGTGCCGCCGGCCTCCACCGTCTCACCGGTGGGGTTTTTGGTGATCACAGGGGGCTTGTTGGCAACGGGCTTTTCGGACTCGATGGGGAAAGGAGCCACTTCAGCCTCGCTGACCGTAATGTTCAGCGTGAAGCTGGAAGGGCCGTTGTCGGTTTCCATATTGATCTGAGCAGTGTAGCTGCCGGCGGTTGTGGGGGTGCCGGAAAGATACACATCCGCGCCCACATAGCTCAGCTGCAAGCCCTCCGGGATGCTGCCGGTATAGCTGCAGCTCTGGATATTGCCCAGGCCCTTGTTCACGGCGATGGTACCGATGTTCTGGTTCACCGTACAGCTGACGTTGGCGTCGGCATAGGCGCCAAAGCTGAACAGGCTGACCATAAGGCAGAGCATCAGGGCCATGGCCATCATGCATTTCATCTTCTTGGTTTTCATCGTTTCATCCTCCCATGCGGTTTTGCGTTGCGCTCTGATATATATGACTGTGTTTTTTCTAAAATGTTTCATAATGTTACAAAAATCTCTCTCGTGAATTATAACATCTTAGTTTACATAAAGCAAGTATTGATAAAGAAAAAAGGCTGTCATTCTGACAGCCTTAAATTAATTTAAGAATTTGCGGCCACGGGCTGCTCCCTGATCATCCGGCTCATCCGCCGCAGCTCCTGGCACAGCAGAGCAAAGACCACCAGGGCAGCCATGCAATCGCTGACCGGCCCCGCATACAGCAGGCCCTGGATGCCGAAAAAATGGGAGAACAGGAACATATTGGGTATGAAAAACAGGATCTGCCTGGTCATGTTGCTGATGATGGCCTTTACCGGTCTGCCGATGGACTGGAAGAAAATGCCGGTGGGGATGATAAAACCCAGCAGAAAGCAGACGGAAAGAAACTCGCGGAAGCATTTGACGGCAAATTGATTATACAGTGCGCTCTCCTGGCCGAAGGCGGACACGATCACCTGGGGGCACAGCTGGAAACAGAGCCAGCCGCAGACCGAGACCAGGCTGCCGACGGCGATGGTGCGCAGATATACCGTTTTCACCCGGGCAAATTTCTTTGCGCCGTAATTGTAGCCCACGATGGGCTGGCTGCCGATGCCCAGACCCACCATCACACTGACGATGATGGAATTGACCTTCATGACGATGCCGAAGGCAGCCAGAGGAATGTCTGCGCCATAGATACTCTCCCCGCCATATTTTACCAGCAGGCGGTTCATGCAGATGATCACCACGGTAGAGGCTGCCTGGGTGAAAAAGCTGGAAATGCCCAGGGGCAAAAAGCCTTTCAGGACAACCCCCTCAAAGCGGAGATTTCTCCTTTCAAAGCGAACATTCTGGAACCGGGGGATGTAAGCCAGGGCCAGGATCATGTTCAGGGCCTGGCCGATGACGGTGGCCCAGGCCGCGCCGGCCATCCCCCAGCCAAAGCCCAGAACAAACAGGGCGTCCAGTGCCACGTTGGTAATACAGCCGCTGAGCATACAGATCATGGCGTAGCGCGGGTTGCCCTCGGCCCGGATCAGGCTGGAAACGGTCATACTCAGGCATACAAAGGGCACCCCCAGCATGGTAATGCGTCCGTATTCCATGGCGTAGGGCAGCACGGCCTCTGTACCGCCGCAAAGCCGCACAATGGGCAGCAGGAACAGTTCCCCCAGCAGCGTCATCACCAGGCCCGCCGCCAGCGCCAGAGCCGAGCCGTTGCCCATAGTTCTGGCCGCCAGCTGATGTTGCCGCTCCCCCAGCTTCAGGCTGAAATAAGCCACGCAGCCGTCCGCGATCATGGTACTGACGGCCATAGAGGTGGTCACCAGGGGAAAAGTCACATTGGTGGCGGCGTTGCCCATATAGTTCACGCCCCAGCCGATAAACACCTGGTCCACAATGTTGTAAATCGAGTTGACCACCATAGAGATAATGGCGGGCAAGGAGAACTTCAGCATCAGGCGGCCAAGGCTCTCACTTTCAAACATGGAAAGTTGGTTATTCTGCATAATCCTTCTCGCATTATTTTTATAGATTTTTCTTGGCGCATAGAGCCTAACATAATATAAAACCTTTGTAAAGCCCTTTCTTGTCTCCCCAGGGCCGCGCAAAATTATGTAAACCGTTCTGCACTGCAGAACGGTTTACATAATTATTTTTCTTTTCAATGCAGCTTACAGTAGGCCAGATAACTGCCGTAGTTCCCGCTGCGCATCGCCTTTTCCAGGCAGGCCAGCCGCCGGTCCCCGGTATGCCAGTCCGGGAAATTGCGCTGAAGGAAGTCGGCATACACGGTAAAAATAGCCTGCTGTACTTCCCCGCTTTGCAGATGGGTGCGGCTGTAGGTCTGAACGGCCATGCTGAGCAGATAATCATAATACGCTTCCGTAAGCGGCAGGCCGAAAAGCTGCCGGTCCCGGAACAGATGCATGGTGATATACAGGGAGTCCAGGCTCTTACCGCGGCTTCGGCTCTTTTTTGTAATCCCGCCCGGGTTCTGGCGATAAAGAACGACACTGTTCTCCACGCCCCAGACTGTTTTATCCTGGTTTTTGACCAACGGCAGAACAATCTGCCGCATAATGCTGTCCTGATACCAGTAGTCTTGGGGAAAAGCCAGCTCGCAAAACAGCTCCCGTCGGATCACCTTGCCCCAGACATAGCCTTCGCAGTCCCGAACCGGGTCAAGGGCCCCGGCCCTGTGGCTGTGACGGCGAATGACCTGGCCCTCCGTGTCCACCTCGGTGTAATTGCCCTCCACGATCCAGGCATTGTTCTCTGTGGCCGCATCCATCAGGCTCTCGATGGCGCCGGGGCAGAGGCAGTCGTCCGAATCCAGGAACATCAGGTAGTCCGCATTGGCTAGCTCCAGTCCCCGGTTTCGGGCGCCGGAAAAGCCCCGGTTCTCCTGGTGAATTACCGTCAGGCCCTGGAAACTGTCCAGAATGCTGCCGGTAGCGTCCGTGCTGCCGTCATCAATGACGATCAGGCGGAAACTGTGCTTCGTCTCCTGCTCCAGCACAGAGGTGACACATTGACTGATATACTTCTCCACATTATAGGCCGGAACAATGATGTCCAGCTCCGCTGCCGGCCCTGCCGGCGACTGCCTGCGTGGGATGTGACAGGAACTGCCAATATCCGGGGAGGTCTCCCGGAGCAGCGCCATAGCTTCTTCCGGCTTCCCACCCGCTGCCCCCTTGTATTTTGCGGAGTAAAACGGTGCCGCCAGCCGGTAAGCGCTGTGGCCCAGGCCCAGCTTTTTCAATATCTTCGCGGTCACTCTCAAACCTCAGTCCCGCGAAAACAGGTCCCGGGTGTAGACCTTGTCCTCCACATCGCTCAGCTCCCCGCTGCTGCGGTTGGCAATGATCACATCACACATGGCCTTGAACTTGTCCAGATCGTTCACCACGGGGCTGTTGAAGAAATTATCCTCTTTCAGCGTAGGCTCATACACCACCACGGAGGCGCCCTTGGCCTTGACCCGCTTCATAATGCCCTGAATGCTGGAAGCCCGGAAATTATCGGAGCCGGACTTCATGGTCAGCCGGTAGATGCCGATGACGCAGGCATTGCCTGGCACGCCGTTGAGGCCCTTGGTGCCGCCGCCGTAATAGCCGGCCTTTTTCAGCACCTGCTCGGCAATAAAGTCCTTGCGGGTGGAATTGGCCTCCACAATGGCCCGGATCAGGTTGTTGGGCACATCCTCATAGTTGGCCAGCAGCTGCTTGGTGTCCTTGGGCAGGCAGTAGCCGCCGTAGCCGAAGGAGGGATTATTGTAATGGCTGCCGATGCGGGGGTCCAGGCAAACGCCCTGGATAATCTGCTTGGTGTCCAGGCCGCGGACCTCGGCATAGGTATCCAGCTCGTTGAAGTAGCTGACCCGGAGGGCCAGATAGGTGTTGGCAAACAGCTTGATGGCCTCCGCCTCGGTCAGGTTGGTGATCAGCACCGGCACTTCCGCATCCAGAGCTGCCTCCTTCAGCAGGGAGGCAAAGCCCTCCGCCTTCTTCAGCAGGCCCTCATCGCTCATCACGGTGCCTACCACGATGCGGCTGGGGTGCAGGTTATCGTAGAGGGCCTTGCCCTCCCGCAGGAATTCCGGGGAGAAGATGATGTTGGGGTTCCGGAACCGCTCCCGGATGCCCTTGGTATAGCCCACGGGAATGGTGGACTTGATGACCACCAGGGCATTGGGGTTAACACGGGTGGTGATCTCCAGCACGTCCTCCACAGCGGAGGTGTCAAAGTAGTTCTTATTGGGATCGTAATTGGTGGGGGCGGCCACAATGACAATATCTGCGCCGGAATAAGCTGCCTCTTTATCCAGCGTGGCGGTGAGCTGCAGCTCCTTTTCCGCCAGGTACCGGCTGATCTCCTGATCCACGATGGGGGATTTCCGGGCGTTGATCATATCCACCTTGGCCTGGGTGGTGCTGACAGCCACCACTTCATGTCTCTGGCTGAGAAGCACCGCCAGAGACAGGCCCACATAGCCCACACCTGCTACCGCTATTTTCATATTCAATGAACCTCCTTGTTTTTGCCCATATCCAGCCGGCCCTTATGGCTGACGATCTGGGCCGGGTTGCCAGACACAGTTACATTTTCCTCATGGATACTCCTGTTAACCACGGAGTTTGCGCCAATGACCACATTGCTGGCAATATCCGCGTCGCCGCAGATCACAGCGCCGATGAATACCAGCACACCATCCCCGAGACGGGGCACCGCATCGTTAAAGCCTCCGGCTACCATGGAGGTATTCACATGCAGGCAGCAGTCCTCACCGCCCCGCACCCTGTCGTTAACATGGATTTCGCCCACATGCATCAGCCGCAGGCCCCGCCCGAAGGTGTTGGGAGGAACGTGCATCCCGTATTTGATCTGAAACTGCAGAAGATGCATTTTATAGAGGCTTGCCAGAATTTTATGGCCGCTGTTGATATAATACTCCGTCTTTCTCAACAGCACCTGGTGCCTTCGGAGAACCGCATTGTCTCCCAGCATCAGCAGGTTCATCAGGCGGTATTTTCCACTGTTGGGATAGCGCGCCGTTTCCACCGCCAGCCAGTCCTTCAGTTCCGCCTTGGTCTGGATGCGCTTATATTCTCTCTCCATAGGCCTTCTCCCTTTCAGAGCTTGTAGTATTCCTTGTACCAGCGGACGAACTTCCGCAGTCCCTCCCGCAGCGGCGTACTGGGCTTGAAGCCGAACTCCCGCTCCAGAGGTTCCGTATCCGCGTAGGTGATGGGCACATCGCCGGGCTGCATGGGCACCAGCTCCTTGTGTCCCTCAAAATCATAGTCCGCCGGCAACACCCCGGCGTCCACCAGTTCCTCCTGCAAAATGGTGACAAAGTCCAGCAGATTCTCCGGGTGATTGTTGCCGATATTATACACCATATAAGGAGCCACCGGCAGGCCGTCCTCCCCGGTCTGACGCTCCGGGGAACGCTGCATGATGCGGATCACGCCCTCCACGATGTCATCGATGTAGGTGAAGTCCCGCTGGCAGTTGCCGTAGTTGAAAATTTTGATGGTCTGTCCAGCCCGCAGCTTGTCGGTAAAGCCGTAATAGGCCATATCCGGCCGGCCGGCAGGACCATAGACCGTAAAGAAACGCAGGCCGGTGCTGGGGATATCGTAAAGCTTGGCATAGGCATGAGCCAGCAGTTCGTCCGACTTCTTGGTGGCCGCATAGAGGCTGATGGGATTGTCCACCTTATCGTCGGTGGAATAGGGAACTTTTTTGTTGTTGCCATAGACCGAAGAGCTGGAAGCATAGACCAGATGCTCTACGCCCCTCTCCCCGCCGTCATAAGAGTGGCGGCAGGCTTCCAGAATGTTATAAAAGCCGATCAGGTTGGATTCAATGTAAACCCCGGGATTCTCAATGGAGTAGCGCACCCCGGCCTGGGCTGCCAGATTCACCACCACCGAGGGCTTGTAATCGGCAAAAAGCTTGTCGATCAACGGCTTCTCCGCCATGTTGCCCCGGATGAAGCTGAGGCGGCAGCCAGCAGTTTCCCGCTCTTTAGCCACTTTCTCCAGCTTCTCCAGGCGATATTCCTTCAAGCTGACCTGGTAATAATCGTTCATGCTGTCGATGCCCACCACGTGGATGCCATCAAACTTTCTCAGCAGTTCCTCGCTGAGGAAGCTGCCGATAAAGCCGGCGGCGCCGGTGACCAGAACCGTCTTGTTATGGAGTGAAATATTCATTGTTCAGCCCTTCTTCATTTGTTTCATGTGGTCCAGAATATACAGAAAGCTTTCGATCTTCATCAGCCGGCATAGAATTATGTAAACTATCACGCCGGTTGCGATCTGAATGACCAGCTTCAGGAGCAGGGGCATGGCCAGCAGCCCCACAGCCCAAACGGCCATGCCCATCAGGACAGAGGCCAGGATGGTTTTTGCCACCGCCTTAAACTGTTCCCTGACGCCGTAACCCAAAAGCAGACCGCTGGGTATGGCGCACACGATGGCGTCGATCCATGCGCTCAGGGCAAAGCTGTAAGCCATGGCGATCACGAAGTCAAAAGCGAACACGGTAATTGCCAGGATAAGCAGCATCAGCACTCGACGCACAAACTCCAGCTTCATATAGACATCGCTGCGGCCCATGGCCTTGATGGCCACCAGGTTGGGCGCCGTCAGGGCACTGGCGGCATGGCCGATGCACAGCACCTCCATGAACACCACACTGGGAAGCCACTTCTCTGTCAGCAGCAAGCGGATAAAGGTGTCTGCAACTGCTGACAGTCCAACCATTGCCGGGATAACAATCAAGGCGCTCAGGCTAAGTGAACGGTGCAGAATTCCCCGCAGCACACCCTTGTCATCCTGGGCTTTGGCAAGGACCGGAAACATCACCGACTGGACAGAGGAGTCCAGCGCCGAAGAGATCACAAAAGGAATCTGGTTGCCCCGGTCATAATAGCCCAAGGCTTCCGTGGAAAACTGCTTGCCGATAATCAGGGATCGCAGATCGTAATACAGGGAGCACAGCAGCGAGGAAGCCAGCATCTTCCAGCCGAAGCCATAGAGCACCTTTGCCCGGGCAACGGAGAAAGTGAGCCGGGGAAACCAGCGCACCGCCGCGAACATGGCGATGCAGTTGACCAGGGTATGGGAGAAATAATAGACCACCAGGGTCCAGATCCCCGCCCCGGCAAAAGCCAGTGCCACAGCCAGCGCACCGGAAACACAGGTAGCCGTCAGGCTGCAATACATAATCTGCTTAAAGCGCATTTCCCGCTGCATCCGGGCCATCAGGATGGAGTCGTAGGAGCTGAAGAACACAGAGAAGATATACACACGCAGGGGCAGCAGCATTTCTGGGCTTTTGTAATAGTTGGCAAGCAGCGGCGCCCCGGCGAAGACAAGCGCCGCAATCACCACCGACAGGACCATGCAGATGTAGAACACGGTGGAATAATCTCTGTCGTCCACGTCCTTGTTCTGCACCAGGGCTGTTCCCAAGCCGCCCTCAATGATGCTCTGGCTCAGGTTGATGACCACGGTAATCAGGGCAATCTGGCCGAACACCTCCGGGGAGAGCATCCGGGCCAGCAAGATGCTAATGACAAAGCCCAGCCCTTTTACGGAGAAGCGCTCCACGGTTTTAAAGATCAGCGACTTTATGATTGTGCCTTTGTTCATTGGCTCTTCCTTTTTTCAATAACGCTTAGAATATAGTCCCGGTACTGGCCACAGATTTCCTCTCTTCCATGGGTCTGGCGAATCTCCAGCGCTCCCCGGGAAAGCTTTTCCGCCTGGGCCGGGTCATCGGCGATCCGCTCCATGGCGGCGGTGATGGCCGCTACATCGTCCACCGGCACCAGCAGTCCGCTCACGCCATCCCGGATCAACTCCGCCGGGCCGAAATCGCAATCGGTGCAGACACAGGGCAAACCGCAGGCCATGGCTTCAATCAGGGCATTGGGCATCCCCTCGTACCGGCTGGTCATGACAAACATGCCCATGTCCCTGATCTCCTGGATCACATGGGGCCGGTTGCCGTGGAGGATGATTCTGTCCTCCAGCCCCAGCTGCGCAATCAGCTGCCGCAGCACCGGCTCATCTACCCCCCGGCCAAAAATGTTCAGCACATGTTCCGGGTGGCTCTCGTGGAAAAGAGCGAAGGCTTTGAACAGCACATCATAGGCCTTCTGATCATTGTCCAGCCGGCCCACCGCGCAGATGGCCTTGTGGTCCCGGTCAGCAAAGGACGTTACTTCCTCCGGAATATCCTCTGAGAACAGGCCGTTGTGGATCACAGCCCCGATTTTTTGCAGCCGCTCCGGGAATAGGGCCTTCACCCGCTCTGTCTGAAAGATGAAGCCGTCCGCCTTTTCCAGTAACAGGCATTCTATCTTGATGGCCGCGCTTTTGGGGCGGAAAGCCGGGTTGGCCCGCTCGGAGCAGATCAGAGCAGGTCCACCATGGCTTCTGGCCAATAGCATCTGCACGCTGAGTTTTGAAGAAAAGACCAGAACCGCATCCGGTTCTTCCTTTGCCAGCCAGCGGTATATTTTTTTCTCTGTATTCAGGAAACGCCGGATGGACTCCCATTTATTAGCCGAATCGCCGGAAACTCCGAGCCCGGTAACCTTTACTTCCGGGCTCAGTTCATACTCCGTTTCCCCGTCATCCAAGGTGAGAATGCTCACCTGGTCTCCCCGGCGCAGGAAGTCGTTGGCCAGGCAGCAGATCACCCTTTGGGCGCCGCCCCGTTTCAGATTTCCGTAGAAGAAAGCAATTTTCATTGGTTCATTCCTTTTCTGGCAGCATCAGCCAGCCGCCGATTGTTTCATCCCATTTTGGGGGATCGAAGGGGAGCATCCCGCTGCAAGGAGTAAATGTAAGTTCGGAGAAATAGATTCTTCCTCCAATTTCGTACATATCCACCCGGAGGAAGGGGCTGTCCACTGCCTGCGCCAGCACATTGGCCTGCTGGATCATCTTCCCCAGCCCTTCCGGCTTATAGGGCAGTTTGTCAAAAGCGGCGAAGTCCGTCCGCTTGAAGGGCAGATCGTTTCCCTCCAGATCATAGAAGGAGATATGTGCCGTGGCGTGATCCTCCAGACCCTGAGAAACATACATGAACCGGGCCTGTCCATTGAAGCAGAAGAATTTGTAATCGATCAAACCATCCTTCTGCCGGTCATCTTCCATGTATTGTTCCGCGAAAATGCAGGGCTTTACCTCTTTATAAGGCCATTCCCGGCTGCTCATGTAGTAATTTGCCTGCAAATGCCGGTTTAATTTCTGCTTTGCGGCCTGCTGATCCAGTCTGCTCTTATCCCGGCAGACCACCAGCCCGCCGCTGTCGTGGTTGCATTTGAGGACGAACTGCTCCGGCAGGGCGTCAAAATCAATTTCTTCCGCACTTTTCCAAGGGCCGCCTACCAGGGGAATCAGATACTCGGCACCAATCTTTTCGGCTATATACTGCCGCACCGCAAATTTATCCACCAGCAGGGTATACAGGGGCTTGCGGTCATAGAGCTTCAGCCATTGGAGCTTCTGGTTAAAGGTTCTGGGCCTGTCCAGATCAAGCGGATAGCCCATCTTCGCCTTGAACGCCAGTTTCAAATACCGCTCATCGTCCATCCAGTCCAGCAGATGGCGGTTGTCAAAGAAATTGAAGACTCTCTCCCGGCTGGTAAAGAAATCCAGCACATCTTTCATCCCTCTGTATTGCATAAGCCGTTCCTTTCTCTTTCCGCACAGCAGAATCGTTTTCCTTTATCACTCCGGCAGCTTCAGCCAAGCGCCAAGTATCTCATCCCATTCAGGAGGATCAAAGGCCGCCGTCCCGTTATCGGAATAAAATGTCAGTTCGGAGAAATACACCCTGCCGTTAATCTCGTATAGATCGGTGCGAATAAAGGGAAAGCCTTCGCAAAGCTTCCGCGATATTGCAATCATATCTTCAAGCACCTCCGGCTTTTTCAGCGGATGCTCACTGTTGGGGTAATTCTGCTTCAGCTCCAGCAGGTTCCAGTTCAGATCAAAATAATCGATAGACTCATAGGCGGTCTTGTCATTCTGGATGGTCTGGATGATTCTGGGTTCCCCGTCAAAGCACAGGAACTTGTATACATTCAGGTTAACGCTGGAACTGTCCTCCATATATTTTTCTGCCATGATACAGGGTTTAATGTTCTTGTAAGGCCACTCCCTGCACAGTCTCCAGTGGTTCCGTTTCAGCCGTTTGCTCAAGTAAGCCCTTGCCTTCTCATAATCAAAGTTTTCTCTGTCCCTGCAAAAAACAATTCCCCCGCTGTCATGGTTGCACTTCAGGACAAACTGCTCCGGCAGGGCGTCAAAATTGATCTCATCGGCGCTTTTCCATGGGCCACCCACTAGGGGGATCAGATACTCCTCACCGATCTTTTCTGATATGTATTGCCGTACTGCGTACTTATCCGCAATCTGGGTGTACAGCGGCTTGCGATCATGGAGCTTCAGCCACTGGAGTTTTTCGTTAAAGGTTTTCGGCTCCGCAAGGTTAAGCGGATATCCGGCAGCTATCTTGAACTGAATACGAATATACTGCTCATCCGGCATCCAGTCCAAAAAGCCCTTGCTGCCCAGCATGGAAAAGAGCCGTTTGGGGTCTCCCTTTATGTACCTAAGTGTCTCCAAATTCAATGTAGCAACCTCCCTTATCCAATGATGCCCTCCACATATTCCCGCCAGTGTTCAAAGATTGCCTCCGGGCGGAAGGCAGAAGCGCTCTCCCCGGCAGCGTTGGCCAGGGTGCGGCGTTTCTTTTCATCCTTCAAAAGTTCAAGCATAGCAGCGCTGAGAGTTTCTTCCGCTCCCACCGGCACCAGCATACCGTTGACGCCATTTTTAATCACAGCCTCCGGCCCGCCGCAGGGACAGGCGGTGGAAACGCAGCAGCGCCCGGCAGCCATGGCCTCCAGCAGGGCGTTGGGCATCCCCTCAAAGTCCGAGGGCAGCACAAACAGCTTGCACCCGGCCAGGGCAGATGGCATATCGTTTCTGGCGCCCATGAGCCGGATCCGCCCCTCCATGCCCAGCTGGGCAATCAAGGCTTCCAGCGACTGCCGCAGCTCTCCCTCGCCGTAGATGCGCAGCTCTTCCTCCACATCCCCGGCGATGGCGGCAAAGGAGCGGATCAGCAGGGCCTGGTTCTTCTGGGCGGTCAGCCGCCCGGCGGTCATCACATAGCCGTTTTCTCCCGTACCTGCAACCTGGAAGAAGCGATCGTCCACCTGATTCATGATGATTTTCGATCGCTTTTGCAGCCGCTTTGGGAACCAGTTTTTGGCCCGTTCTGTCTGAAAGACGCAGCCGTCGGCCAGGGGCAGCAGCCACTTGCCGATGATGCGGCCCAGCCGGCCGCCGTACTCCCGCTCCGGGTCGTTGCGGACGGAGACGATGGTCTTCACCGGCAGGAAGCGGCTGGCGAGCACCGCCCGGAAATTGGGCTCCGCCATGAAGGAGATCAGCGCCGCCGGTTTATATTCCCGGATCAGCCGCCGCAGGGCCTTGATCCGGCTGAGATTCCGCCGCAGGCGGGATTGGGAAATCTGCGCCTGTTCGATGGACAGGCGCTCCACCCCTTCCGGCACCGGGTACTCCCACTGGTCCACGAAGCTGGTCACTACTACCGCCCGGTAACCGCAGGCAGCAAAGCGCTTGGCCAGCTGCAAAAGCACCCGCTCCGCCCCGCCGTCATGGATGGCGTTGATATAAAGCAGTAAGGTCTTGTTTTCCATTTATTTTCCCTTGATTTTCTTTCGCAGGCCCCGCAGGCCGAAGTAGGCCCGGCGCAGCAGCCTGTCCTCCCAGTTTTCCTCCCGGTCGGTCTGCCCCAGAGGGAAGGGGACGAACTCCCCTTCGTGGACCCGGAGGAAGGCTTCCAGGTCCAGAAAGCCCCTCTCGTCCAGTTCATTGGGATGGTAGCAAAAGGTCACGGTATCAAAGGGCAGCTTCCGCACCCGGCCGGTCTGCTGGGGCACAAAGGTGAAGCCGTCTTTGCGGTAAGGGGCGTTGGCCACCGTGTCGCTGATGAGGCGGATGCTGCTGCACTCTTTCAGAGCAGTCAGGGTGTTTGCATCAAAGGTGTGGGAAGGGGCAAAAAACACCTTAGGCTCAATCCCCTGCTCTCGCAGTAGTTCCACCCCTGCGCTGATCTTTTCCTTCTGCTGCTCCAAAGGCAGGCCCGCGAATTCCGAGCGGGGATTCACCGGGTTCATGCCCCCGCTGGCACTGCCATACACATGGTCATAGCCATGCAGCGCCAGGCACCAGCCTCTTGCCTGCCAGGCTCGGACACGCTCCCAGAAGTTCTCGTCCTCCGGGTATTGGTTCATCATGGGGTCCTTGCAGGCGGGAATGATGCCCACCAGAGGCCTGACGCCGTAGGCCGTCAGCAGTTCTTCCATCCGCTGCCAGCGCTCCCGGTCATGCCGGGGGCAGGCGTCGTCCAGCCGCATGATATATTTGCTCATATCCGCTCACTCTCCTGCCAGAGTTTGTTGTATAGCCCGCTGAGCCGCTGCACGCTCTCCTCAATGGCAAAGCCTGCGGCGGCGATCTTCCCGCGCACATCCTGCCTTGCAATCGGTTCCGCCATGGCCCTGGCCCAGACATCGGCGCTGTCAATGGGCAGGCGGCGCACCAGGGGGGACAAATCCACGTCATGGGTGATTTTATCAGAGATCAGGCAGGGCAGACCGGCGGCCTGAGCCTCCACCACGGTGACCGGCAGCCCCTCCCACTTGGAGGGGAAGGCCAGCAGGTCCATGGCTTGCATCAGCTCCGCCACGTCGCCGCGGTTGCCGGTAAGGATGACAGAAGCCCCAATGCCCAGTTCGGCAATTTTCCTCTCAATTTCTCCCCGCAGTTCTCCATCGCCCACCAGCAGCAGGACGGAGTCCGGCTGCTGCTCATGGAGTCTGGCAAAGCTCTCCAGCAAAAAGCCGTGGTTCTTGGCCTCATGGAAGCGGCCCACATGGCCCACCACCAGCTTGTTTTCTATTCCCAGCTGCTGCCGGTATTGCCGGCGGGTAGCCTCGTTATAACGGAATTTCTCCACATCCACAGCGTTGGGCAGCAGGAAAAAGCGGTCGCTTTGGCAGGCCTTCTCCCCAAAGAGCCAGGCCCCCGCTTCCCGTGTGCAGCTCATCAGCACATCGGCCTGACGCCGCAGGGGGTATTGCAGAGCCAGCTTCACCAGCGCGGAAAAACCGCTGCCGTTGGAGGTAGAGTGGCTGTGGATAATGGTCTTTACGCCGTGCTTCTTCGCCACCGGCAGGTACAGGGAAGCATAGCTGCGCACATGGGAGTGCAGCACCTTATACTCCGGGTGCTCCGAAAAAAACGTATCCCAGGCCCGGCGCACTTCCCCCACGTTGCCGTGGAAGCCGGGCATGGTATAGATCCGGCCCCCCAGGGTCCGAACCTCAGCGGCATAGTCGTCCCGGTCCGGGTGATCCAGAACAAAGTCAAACTGGATCTGCTCCCGGTCCATGTGCCGGTAAAGGTTCATCACCAGCGCCTGAGAGCCGCCCATTTCCAAGGCGCCGATCATATGAAGAATGCGGATCATTCCTCAATCTCCTTCATGTACCGGGCGATGACAATCTCCCGGTCAAATTCACGAACTACCTTGTCGCGGCCCCGCAGGCCCATCTGCCGCTTCTCCTCATAGCTGAGGCACAGGAAGCGCTCCACCTTATCAATCAGGTCCCGGGCATTCCCCTTCTCAAAGATATAGCCGGTGACGCCGTCCTCCACCACATCCACGGAGCCGTTGATGTTGGAAGCGATGCAGGCCCGGCCGGTGGCCGCGGCCTCCAGCAGCACATTGGGCACGCCCTCGCCCCCCAGAGAGGGCAGGATCAGGCAGTGGCACTTACGCAGCAGGGGCTTCATATCGTCCTGAAAGCCCAGGTATTTCACCACGCCCAGGGCCTCATAATCGGCAATGCGCTTTTGATACTTTTCTTCCTCCACAAAGCCGGCAATGTAGAAGCAGGTGTTGGGCAGCAGCTCCCGGATGACCCGGGCGCACTCCAGATACTCGTCCATGCCCTTCACCGCCATGGCCCGGCCGGCAAAGAGGAAGCGGATTTCCCCGGTGTCCGGCAGTTCGGCCAGGCTGTTCTCCTGCAGATTCACCCCGGAACCGGGCAGCAGCGCCCAGTTATCCTTCACCATGCCGTGGCGGACGAAATAGTCCTTATCCCCGGTGTTCTGGAAAAACACCTTGTAGCACTTGCGGACGGAGACCTTATACAGCAGGCGCACCAGCTTGCTGAGGGCGGTCTCCTTCAAAAAGGTGGCCCCGGTGCCGGTGACGTTGCAGACCTGCTTCAGGCCCAGGGCGTTGGAGGCCATGGTGCCGTAAATATTGGGCTTGATGGTGTAGCTGAAGATGATGTCCGGCTTCAGCTCCTGCATCATCTTTTTGTACTGCCCCACCAGCTTCAGATCCTCTGCCGGGTTCATGCCCCGGCGGGACATGGGCGTGTCGATCATGGTGCAGCCCAGGTCTTCAAAATAGCGGTTCCGCTCATCATAAGGCGAGGAGATATACACCCGGTGCCCCGCGGCGCACAGCCGGGCCACCAGCTCCCGCCGGAAGGCGTAGATAGTAATGTAATGGTTGGAAAGAATGAGAATGGTTTTCGGCATGTCAGGCCTTCCTCTGCTCCATGAATTCCTTCACTTCCCGCTCCAGCCCTGCATTGAAGCTGGCGGGCATATAGCCAAAGTCCCGGGTGGCCGGCTCGTGGGAAAACACTCTGTCCTCCCCCAGGCGCAGCACCTTTTCGATCATGTCCACCTTGCCGCCGCTGAGCAGCTTCACCGCTTTCGCGCCAAAGACCCCCAGCCACATGGGGGCGCTGATAAAGCGCACCTTCTTTCCCATGTATTGGCCGATCAGCTCCAGCAGCTCATGGATGCTCAGCTCCCGTTCCCCGCTGATATTATAGCTCAGCTCCGGCAGCTTTTCCACCATAGCGGCCTTGTAATAGGCCTGGCCCAGATCCCGGGCGTTCACCGGCTGGATCAGTCCCTTGCCGTGGTCGATCTCCGGCATGACGGGGAACCTGGCCACCATCCGGATGAACTTGGAAATGTTGTGATCCCGCATGTCACCGAAGATCATGGTGGGGCGCAGGATGGTGATGTTCATACCCGCATCCAGATACTTCTGCATCTCCCGTTCGATCTGCTTATATTCATCGGAAGCCATCTTGTGCCTGGAGTAGATGCCGGTAGTATGCACCAGGATGATGTGCTTCACACTGTCCACCCGGGAGATGGCCTCCAGCAGCTTCAGGGTGCGCCAGATGCCGGCAATATGGATCACCGTCTCCGCCCCGTCCACAAAACGCTTCAGATCCTCCACGCTCTCAATATCACCGGGGAAGATCTCAATATCCAGGCCGGAGTCCGTCAGCCGCTGGGTCCTGGTGCTCTCACGCACCAGGCAGCGGATCTTGCCCTCATACTTGTTATCGATAAACTGCTGCAAAAGAAAGCCGCCGGAATGGCCGGTGAGGCCGGTAATTGCAATCATGACTTACTCTCCTTCTTCATTTCCTTGGGGCCGCCCTCTACCACGCCGCTGCCCCGCAGCACGTTTTTCACGGTCATCCAGAAAATTTTCATATCCATCCCAAAGCTGATGTTTTGGGCATACTCCCCGTCCAGCCGGGCCTTTTCCTCGATTTCCAGCTCGTCCCGGCCATTGACCTGGGCCCAGCCGGTAAGGCCGGGGGTAACGTCATTGGCGCCGTATTGATCCCGCTGGGCGATCAGGTCGTATTGGTTCCAGAGGGCGGGCCGGGGACCGATGATGCTCATCTTCCCGGTGAAGATCTGGGCGATCTGGGGCAGCTCATCCAGACTGGTCTTGCGCAGGAAGCTGCCGGTTTTGGTGATCCAGCGCTGGGGGTCGTTCAGCAGATGGGTGGGCATATCGTGAGGCGTGTCCTGCCGCATGGAGCGGAACTTCACGATGTTGAAATAGGTCTTATGAATCCCCACCCGCTTCTGCCGGAAGAACACCGGGCCCGGGTCTTCCGCCTTGATGGCGATGCTGATGATCAGAAACAGGGGGCTCAGCACGATCAGCCCCAGGCCGGAAAGCAGCAAGTCCAAAGCCCGCTTACCAAAACGCTTGTACATACGCTTCTATCTCTCTTTCTTATCGTATACTGCCCCGGCGGGAACCCGCAGCTTGGTGGGCACCACGCTGCCCCGGGTGACGGTGCAGGCACAGCCCACATGGGAGTCGGCATGGATGACGCACTCCCGGTCCAGCACGCAGCCGGCGGAGAGGATCACATTGTCCTCCACGGTCACGTCGTTTGCGATGATGACCTTGGCCTCCACCACCACGCCGCTGCCCAGCTTCACATTGCTTTTGGAAATGGTGGCCGAAGGGTGGATCAGCCGGGGGATGGCATAGCCCGCCGCCAGCAGCTTGTCAAAATACGCCCGCCGCAAGTCCGAATCCCCAAAGCTGGGGATAGCCGCCGGAAAGGCGTAGCGCAGCTTTTTATAATCCGACAAAGGGCCGATGGCCAGCTTGTTATTGGGGTCATCGTCCAGAAAGGCGATCTCCGAAAAGATGCCCAGGGCCTCCGCAATTTCCCGCACCACCGGGCCCTGGCTGCCGGCACCCAGGATCAGCAGGTTCATCCGGGCCGTGCCCTCGCTGGCAGACAGGGGAACCTGCCGCTCCTGGCTGTATTTTTCCAGCACCGCCACGCTCTCCGGCCGGGGGACAAAATATTCCCCGAAACGCTTCAAAATCACATTGGGCTGCCGGATGCCCACATAAAAGCACAGGGTGTAAAGGTCCATGCCCGACTGGATGCACCGCCGGATAAAGGCATTGCGCAAATCCATGGCCGACAGGGTGGCCGCCACGCCCCGGCGCTTGTTCACGGCGCTGAGCACATTCTGCATCATGTAAAAGGCCGGCAGCTCCCGGCTCCCGGTCATGATGAAGCAGTCCCCCTCCGGGTAAAGCCCCGCCCGGCGCAGCAGGAAGCGGCGCACATGGGGCGGCATGGGCAGGCGCCGGGGCAGCTCCGCGGCGGTGAGGGCAAGGCCGCTGCCGGTCTTTACCGCCATCTGCCGGATCTCCACCGCGCCTTCCGTCAGGTCGATCTCTCCCCAGCGCAGGGCGCAGACCTCCGAGAGCATCAGCCCCATGTGCAGGCAGAGATAGGCCCCCACCTTCCGCGGCTCCACGGCCCCGGTCAGCTCCTGTTCAATTAATTGGCATTGGCTCTCGGTTAACATAACATTTCCTCGTTGAACGCTTGTCTTTTCGCGCTTTTTTACCTCGTACAATATAGCATAGTTCAGCAGGCTTTGCAACTGTTTTCCCGATAAAAAGCCAGATTTTCCCGGTCGTTTTTGTTGTTTTATATTGTATTTCAACTCAATATTTGTCCGGAATGTAATTTTTATAGCAAAAATCCAAGGCCAGTCTGAAAATCAGACCGGCCTTGAAAATACAAAGGCTTATTCTTTCTTTTTCAGGTGCCGCTTTTCCCAGGCACGGCGCTGGCGGACGCGGATGGCTTCCGCCACATTGTCCCTGGCCTTGGGCAGCAGATCCTCCTCCAGCTTGGTCTTGCCCAGGATGAACAGCCGCACCGCCCAGATCACCAGCAGCACCAGGGGAAGCACCGCCGTCACCATGGCGCAAAGCAGCAGCACCAGGCACCAGTCCTCAATGCTCCGGGCGGCATTCTCCCAATAGGGCAGGATGACCCCGTGGGTCTGCATGGAGCGCTGGCCAAAGCTCTTTGTCAGCTTTAAGATCGTCTCATAGTCGTAGCGGCCGGTGTTGTCTACCAGCAGTCCGCCGCCGATGGGGAACTTCTCCCTGGCGAAGTTCAGGGCAAAGTTCTTCACCGGGTTGGCCATGACCACCTCGTAGCAGTTGATGCCCACAGCACCGCCGCCGGCGGAGGCCGTCTCCAGGCCGGCGTTTTCAGAAACCAGGGCGCTGTAGCCCTCATAGCTCATGTAAATGCCCATGCCGGCAGTGTAAGCGGCCTTGCTGGCAAAATCCTGCTCCCGCTCGATCACCCCGGCCACCACGAAGGGCTGGCCGTTGATCTTGAACTCCATGCCGCTCAGCTCCGTGCCGCCGAAAAGCAGCCAGGCCACGTCCTCATCCAGCAGCACCCGGTCCTTCATCAGATCATCAGGACTGATGTAATTGCCGCTGAGCAGCCGAATGGGGTGGAAGTCGAAGTAATTCCCGCCCACGGCAATAACGCTGACCTCACCCTTGCCCTGGGCGCTGGACACGTTCACCGTGCCGAAGCTGCACCAGGCGTCGCAGAAAAGCTGGGAATCGGTACCGATGTCCAGGGCCGCCTCATGGAACTTGTCCATCATAGCCTTGCGGAAGGTATAAACCTGCTCCAGGCTCAGCTTCTCGTCCACGGCCATGAAGCAGCTAAGCTGGCGGAAAGCCGTGTCGCTCTCCCCCTGCCAGCGCTCCGCCTGCCGCTGGCTGTCCAGCAGCTGGGCCAGGTGGCCGTAGACCAGCAAACACAAGCCGCACAGCAGGGCAAGCCCCGCCGCTGCCAGAGGCAGGGCATAGCGTTTCAGCCGTGCTTTCATCCGTTGCTCTCCGCCATGCGCACCTGGTCGCCGCTCTTCACCGGGGAGCTGCTGGTGGTGATCACATAATCGCCGTAGCCCAGGTCGGCCACCACGGCGGAATTGTTGTCGTCCGAGGCCAGCACCTCCACGCTGACCCGCTTGGCAAGATAGCGGTTGCCCAGGGGGGAGGACTTGGCCTGGATGGCCAGGACAAACTTGCCGTTATTGTCGCTGCGGATGGCGCTGTTGGGGATGATCACGTCGTAATTGGCGCTCTTCTGGCCCACGGAAATGGTCAGCTCCGAGCCGGAGGTCACGTCGCCGCTCAGGTCGAAGGTCAGTTCCTTGTTGGTCTGGGGGTTCTTGGGGTCGGTGCGGATGGTGGTCAGGGTGGCCACGATCTCCTTGCCCCAGTAGTAATTGCTGACGGTGGCGGTGTCCCCCACCCGCAGGCGTTGGGCTTGGTCGTTGGTGACGGAGAAGGACAGGGTATGCCCCATATCCGGCACCTCGATGGTGCAGACCACCGTGTCCTTGGTGACAGTGTCCCCAGCGCTGCAGCCGATGGCGGTAACAGTGCCGTTGACATTGGCCACGATCTGATCCCCCGCGTCGCCGGACAGCTCCTTCACCTTCTCCTGGGCGATCTTGATCTTCTCCGCCATCTGCTGCAGATCGATGGAGGCAGAGGTGAGGGATTTATAATTGCTGTTGACCAATTCGTTATAGGTTTCCTCCGCACTGATGCAGGCAACCACAGCGGCGTCATAAGCACTTATCGCATTGTCTAATGCCTCTTTATACGGGAGCAGTTCAGGATATTTTGAATCATTATACTTCTGAAGTGCTTCATACTTTGCTTTGGCGGTTTCATACACAGCTTGCGCATCTTTCAGCGTAGATGAATTTGCAGAGACAAAAGCGCTCAAATCGTTCTGAGCGGTAGCAAGATAACGTTTGGTATCCTCCAACGACAGATCATTAATTTGATTTTCAACATCTTTATTGTCACCCTTTTGGGTAATATCGATCGGAGGAAGGCCTGCCGTAGAACTCAAAAGAACATAGCCTCCAGTTGGTTGCACAGAAAGCAGCTGGACATAGCCTTTGTTTGTTCCGCTTGCGGAAAGCGTTGATGCTTCTACGCTCTGTTGTTCGGACTGTCCGCTCTCATCCGTCGCCGCATCATTTGTACTATCTCCGGTTCCCCCGGCTGGTTCTCCTTGTGTTTTTTGTCCGTTGTCCTGAGTTTTGTTATTCTCTTCATCGCCTGTTCCAGTCTCAGACCCTGTACCATCTCCATTGGCTGGAACCGTCGGCACAGGTGTCGGTTCTGGCTGATACCCTTGTAATTTTGCATTTACTTCATTCTGCCATAGATCAACTATTTTAGACAGAGCAAGATATCTCTCATCATAGCTTGCCTGAACGCCGAGGAGATTGTCATAAGCTGTCTTCATTTCACTCGCAGCGGCATCCAATTTTTCTTTATCTTCTTTCGGACTGATACCCAAGCTCTCCGCCATCTTGTCATAGGTCGCTTGGGCAGCTTTCATCGCCTCTTCTGCTGCGTTTTTCTTTCTTTCGGCCTGCTCCCAAGCTTTCTTTTGGGCGGGATAATCACTATAGTTCGGCATATTCACCGCCGCCTTCTGATAGGCGTACTGCAAATCCCGCAGAGTCTCCTTGGCGGCTTCCAGCTCCGCGCTGTCACCTGCGCCCAGGACAAACAGGGGATCCCCGGTCTTGACTTCCTGGCCCACTTTCACCATGACGGAGCGGATTTCCCGGGTCTGGGTGGCTTTCACGTCATGGCTGCCGTTGGCCTTGACGGTGCCGCTGCCCCGGACTTTGGCCACGATGGAGCCGTCGGTAACGGCGGCAGTGGCCACTTCGGGCAGGGTGCGGTTCATGATGGTGTTGGAAAAGAAGGTCAGCACCAGCAGCACCGCCAGAAACACAATGGCGGCATTCTTGACCCACTCTCTGTTTTTCGGTTTGAATTCCATATCGTAAACCTCGCTGTATGACCCGGTCAGCCCTTGACGCTGCCGGAATTTGCTATGCCCTCCACCAGATATTCCTCCCCGTGGAGGAACAGCAGCAGGGACGGGATCATATACACAGTGGCCATGGCAAAGGCCAGGCCGATCTCTCCACTGTTGATGTTGGAGAGAAAAACGGAAAGGGGCTGGCTGTCCGCATCCTGCAAAAGGATCAGCGGCTGCTCCACCATGTTCCAGTAGTCGATGAACACCAGGATGGCGATGGAGTACAGGGCCGAGCGGCACTGGGGCAGGCAGATTTTCGTGAAGATCTGCCACTCCCCCGCCCCGTCCACCTTGGCCGCTTCGATCAGGGAATAGGGGATGCGGCGCATGAACTTGGTCAGCAGGAACACGGAGAAGGGGGCGAAGATGCCCGGCAGGATGATGGCCCAGGGCTTGTTGAGAATGCCCAGCCAGTCGCTGACCAGGTAGTTGGGCACCAGAGTCACCTGGTAGGGCATCAGCATCAGGATCACATAAAAGAAGAAGATGCCGCTTCTGATTTTGCCCCGCCAGCGGGTGAAGCTGTAGGCCGCCACGGCGGCCACCGCCACCTGGAAGATCACAATGGGCACCACCAGAAAGATGCTGTTCCACAGCTTCAGCAGATACTCCGGGGATTTGATCAGCCCGGTCACATACTGGGAGAGGGTGACCTTATCCGGGATGAACTTCAGATTCACCGTCTTGGACACATAGCCGCCGGTGGTGGTGGAAAAGATCATGCCGTAGTTGGCGTTGATCTCCGCCTCGGACATGAAGGAGTTGGTAATGGTCAGCACCGTGGGCAGCAGGAACAGCACCGCAAAGACGGCGCAGAGCAGGAACATGGCCCCTCGGCCGAAATAGCGTTTCTTTTTCATCCCTCCACATCCTTTCCGAACCAGTCCTCCGCAATGAACAGCAGGGCGATCAGCACCACCATCACCAGGGCCATCACCACCGCCGCGGCGGACAGCTTCTGATAATCCAGGGAACGGAAGGTGTTGTTCATGAAATGCTGCAGCATATACAGCTTTTCATAGGGATAGTCCCCGGTGAGCAGGTACACCTCCCGAAAGACCTTGAAGGAGTTAATGAGGGACAGGATGGTGACGAAAAGCACCGTGGGGGACAGGTAGCGCAGCTTGATGTTGAAGAATTTATAGCTCTCGCTGGCGCCCTCCACATCCGCCACCTCCAGCAGCTCCTTGGGGATGTTGGCAAGGCCGGCCATGAAAAGGATCATGTTATAGCCCAGGTTCTTCCACAAAAACAGGATGATCACCACGATCTGGCAGTAATCCGACTGGAGCCAGTCGATCTTATCCGCGCCGAAGAGCATGATGAACTCATTGACGGTGCCGTTGAAGTTAAACAGCACCTGCCAGATCAGCACCACCGAAGCCACCGGCACCATCATGGGGCTGAGGAAGAAGGTGCGGAACTGGCTTTTCAGCGGGATGCGGCATTCCAGCATCAGGGCCAGCACCATGGCCAGCACCACCGCCAGGGGCACCGCCACTGCCGAGAAGGTGAGGGTGTTCTTCGCCGCCATGAGAAAGGCGGAGTTATCGAACAGCTTTATGAAATTCTGCAAAAACACAAAGTTCTTCGACCCAACCCCGTCGATCAGCGAGTAGTACACCACCACGCCGAAGGGCACGATGAAGAACACGCCCACTCCCAGAAGGCTGGGCGAGAGGAAGCAGAGACTTTTCAGCAGGTCAATGGTCCTCTCCTTCAGGTTCAGTTTCCGTTTTTTCATTTGTTACGCCGTTTCATTGTCAATGGTTTTATTATGTACGTCAGGAAGGATAATACCACATCTTGTGTGTCAGTTCAACCGATGTCAACAATCTAAAGGAAAAATTAAGAAATGGAAGCTACCACACCACAAAAGAACCGTAGGGGCGGCCATTGGCCGTCCGCCTGTTGGAACTAGCTGTATTTCGCGGACGTGCGATGCACGCCCCTACGCCTCTTATTCGGAAAACTCTCCTTGGGAAGAGGAGACTTGGTGGCTGTGATAGGACGGAGCCAACCGTGTTGACTCCGTCCCGTGCTGTCTTATCGTTGTTCGTTGACGAAGATGTTGGCCTTGCTCTGGATCAGCTTTGCCACTTCCTCGGCGCTCTTCTGGCCCTGGAAGAAGGCGGCGGCCTGCTCGTTGACGATGTCAAAGATGGAGCTGTCGTAATTGGCCTTCTTGTCGGTGCTGGCGATCAGCTCACGGAGCTGGTCGATCTGCTCCGGCTCGATGGCATAGACCTCCTCGCTCTCGCCGGTGGCCTCATTCCAGCGGCTGTAGCGGGCGATGGGGATCTTGTTGCCCTCCTCGTCCAGGATCTCGTTGCCGTCCTCATCCTTCTGGTACTGGACGGTCATGGCCTCCTGGGCCTTCTCGTCAAAGATGTCCTTGCGGCTGGCCAGGCTCCAGACGCTTTGCTCCTGGTAGTCCTTGGTCATGAAGGTGCGCAGGAAGTCCCACACCACATCCTTGTACTGGCTCTTGCTGCTCATGGCAAAGCCGTTGCCTTCAATGCCCAGCATATTGCCGGTGCCGCTGGCAGTGGGGTAGCCGATAAAGGTGACATTGCCGCCGAAGGACTCGATATACTGGTTATAGAACAGGTCCTCGATCTGGTATACAGAGGTCTGCACCAGCATCTGCTTGCCCTGGGCGATGCGGCTGGTGGTGCTCTCCTCGTTGGAGTAGTCGTAGTTTTCCCAGTCAAAGGTCTCAGGGAAGCGGGCGGCGAAGTTCAGCAGGTCGATGAACTGCTGGCTGTCAAAGCGGCACTCCCCGGTGCCCCAGTTGACAAACTCATCCATGTCCAGGGCCAGGCAGTTCTGGAGGATAGCGTCCCGGGTGACATACTGGTCAAAGGGCTGGCAGCCCTCCGGCATGGAGGCCAGCGCCGCGTCAAACTCCTCATAGGTCCAGCCCGGGGTATCCCCCACCACGGAGCTGGCGCCCATGACGGCGTTGATATAGAAGCCCGGGACCGTGGTGCAGAGCTTGCCGTCCACCTCCATGGCGCCCAGCACATTGGCGAAGAAGTCGTCCCGGTTCAGCTCCGGGTCGGCGTCGATATAGGGGTACAGGTCCTCGATGATGCCCTTGGAGGCCAGCTGTACATAGTTGAGGCTGTTGATGTCAATGATATCGGGCACATTGCCGGCCATGATCTCGGTGTTGAACTTGGTAAGGCCGGGGTTTGTATCCACAGTCTTGCCCTCGGTGCTGGCCTCCGCTACCATATTGTATTCGGAGTAATCCTTTACCTCGATGCGGTACTTGTCATTGGCCCGGTTGAACTTGACCAGCTGATCCTGCACATTGTAGTCCAGATACAGGCAGCCCAGGGTAATGGTCTCCTTGTGGGGCACGGACTCATAGGGCACCTGCTTGACGGTGACCAGGTCCATGCTGGTCTTGTAGGTCTTGCGATCCCATTCATTGATCACGCCCACGATGCTGCCGTCACTGCGGACGGAGACCCCGTTCAGATTGTTGCTGTTCACATCGCAGTTGATCCAGTTGAACAGCTTCTCGGTGGTGCCCTCCTCCAGCTTCAGGCCATAGAAGTTGCTGCCGCTGGTATAATACAGGTCGTAGCCGTTGCTGCCGGGAATGGCGTCATAGAGGCCGGCAGAGATGGTATACCGCTTGTCGCTGAGCTTTTTGTTGGCAACATCCAGCAGCACCAGCTCCTGCCCCGTCTCGCCGTAAACGCTGACACCCAGCTGGTTGTCAGCCAGCTGCACCAGGCAGTCAAAATAATCGCTGGACTCAATCCTGTAGCTCACAGTGCCGTCGGGAGCGATGGCCCAGATCTGGGTGCCATTGCAAATGGTGACCACATTGCCTTCCGTATCCACATACATGCGGTAGGCGTCCAGATACATATCCTGATCCATCTGGATCTGTGCACGGCTGATCTCGGTGCCATCCTTCTCCATCCAGCGGATATAATACTCCTGCTTGTACTGGTTATAGTTCCAGTAGTCGTTGTCGTTCTGGGTCATCCCCTCCGGAGCCTCGCTCCAGGAGGTGTAGATGTTTTCGATGGAAACCAACCTGCCATCGTTTGTCACAGTAAAGCCGTTGATGTCGCAGCCGGAGCTAAAGTCCTTCAGGCCCTGATCGTTGGCCGGCGGCTCCACGCGCTGATAGTTGGGCAGCTTCTCCGCCTTACCGCTGAAATCCACAAAATAGATAAAGCTACCGTAAACGTCATACTGCCCCTCATACTCGGGGGTGACGCCCTCGGGGATCTCGCTGCCGATCTTCTCCCAGGAGATGGCGTAGAAGCCGTCATCGGTATAGGCCCGGGGAGAGTAGCTGTTTTCCTGATCCTTCAGGATGGTCTTATACTCTGCCACATAGGCAAACTCCGGGTGCTGCTCCTGCTCGGTCTGTCCGGGCTTGCCGCTGTCGCCGCCGCTTTTGCCGCAGGCGGCCAGACCCAGGGCCATCACCGCCACCAGAAGCAGGGCCAGAATTCGTCTCGCTCTGTTTTTCATGTTTTTCCTCCTTGATATGTGAAAATAAACTGGCAACATTTTTCCCCCGCCGGTGCAGGGTTACATAATTATAGCACACATTTTCCTTATCATCTCTTAAACTTTCTTAAGCAATGGAAAAGCTTGTTGTACGGCGGGAAAAATGTGTTACAATTGGTAGTACAATCAAACTGAGGTGATCCTATGAACAGCTTACCCCATGTCCTCATAGTAGATGACGACGCAGACATCAGAAATGTTCTCCAAATTTTATTAAAAGATAAATATTTTGTGGCGGAGGCCGGTGACGGCCTGGGTGCCATTGAGTATGTGGCCGCCCACCCGGAGACGGATCTGATCATTCTGGATGTGATGATGCCGGGCCTGGACGGCTTCGCCACCTGTGCCAGACTGCGGGAGCTGACCAAGGCCCCCATTCTTTTCCTGACGGCCAAGTCCGCCGAGAAGGACATGCTCTCTGCCTACGGCAGCGGCGGGGACGACTTTCTCTCCAAGCCCTTCTCCCACGGGGAGCTGCTGGCCAAGGTCAATTCCCTGCTGCGGCGTTACCGGGAGTACCGGGGCAAGGACGAAAGCGGCCTGTCCATCGGCGACCTGGATGTGGATTTTTCCGGTCACAGTGTGAAGTGCATGGGCAATCCCGTGGCTCTGACGGATACGGAGTACGCCATTCTGGAGCATCTTTTGAAGCACCGGGGCACCACTGTCACTGCGGCAGAGCTGTACGAAGCGGTGTGGGGCGAAAAGTTTCTCTCCGGCTCCGGCAATACCGTGATGGTTCACGTGCTGAATCTGCGCCGGAAGGTGGAGGCAGAGCCCTCCAGTCCCAAGCTGATCCGCACCGTGTGGGGAAAGGGATATCAAATTGACTAAGGCCCTGTCAAAGCTGCCCCGCTCCCTCAACGCCAAAATGCTGTATGCGTCCCTGCTGGGGGTGCTGCTGGGCTCCGTACTGTACTTTTTCATGATTGCTCTGGGCCAGGTGCTGATCGACACGGTCTATATGAGTGAGGAGAACGTGGCCCAGCGCAAGGCGGAAATCTATTCCCGCCTCAGCAGCTATGTGATCCGGAATGATGTTTCCGGCAAGGACACCGCCGCTCTGGCTCAATGGACGGCGGAAAACGACTATGTGACCATTCTGGTCTATGACAGCGGCAGCCGCCACCGCAGCTTTTCCGGCGGCAAGGCCATCGGCGCAGACAGTGAAATTGTTTACGATTCCGCCCAATATGGTCGGCTTTATCCTCTGCGCTTTTCCGACGGGGTATATCTCATCGCCATTGTGGACAATTCTCAGGTTGGGGAGAGTCTGCTGGTGAACGTGGCGGCGGTAGCGGTAGCCGCCGGCGGCTTCATTCTGCTTCTGCTGTTCTATATGAACCGGCTGACCCACCGGATCATCGCCCTGTCCAAAGCCGCCCAGGAGGTCAGCTCCGGCCAGCTGGAAAAGGACATCAGCGCCGCCGGGCAGGATGAGGTCAGTGCCCTGGCCCGCTCCATGGACGAAATGCGCCGCTCGCTGATCCAGCAGATGGGCAGCGAGAGCCGGGCCTGGCAGGCCAACACCGAGCTTCTGACCGCCATCTCCCACGATATCCGCACGCCAATGACCTCCATGATCGGCTATCTGGGCCTGCTCAACGACAGCGATTTTTCAGACATTGAGCGCTGCCGCCAGTTCAGCCGCTCCGCCTACAGCAAGGCCATGGATCTGAAGGATCTGACGGACGAGCTGTTCAAGTACTTCCTGGTTTTCGGCAGTGCGGAGCTGAAACTGGATATGGAGCGCTATGACGGCCGCCTGCTGCTGGAGCAGCTGGTCAGTGAGGCGGAGTTCAGTCTGACGGAGGCGGGCTTCCGGGTGCAGCGCATGGAGTTTGAGGGGGAGTGCAGCATCCTGGCCGACCCCCTGTATCTGAAGCGGGTCATGGACAACCTGGTGTCCAATGTGATGAAATACGGCGATAAGGCCAAGCGGGTGGTCATCCTCAGTGAGCTTCAAAACGGCCTGCTGAGCCTGTGCTTCTCCAACAGCATCACCCGCTCCCTGGACCGGGTGGAGAGCACCAAAATCGGCCTGCGTACCTGCAAGCGCATCATGGAGCAAATGGGCGGCAGCTTCTCCACCGAGACGGATGGAGAGCATTTCGCTGCCGAGCTGCGCATCCCGGCAGAAATAAAAACCGAAACCACGGCGTAACCCGTGGCTTCGGTTTTTCGTTATCTCTGTTACGCTTTCATGCGTTCCGCCTGTTCCCGTTCCAGTCGCCGGAACATTCTGACCAGCACCATCACCGCGGCAGCGGACAGGATCAGCTCCGCCGCGAACTGGGCATAGGCCAGACCCACCATGGGGAAAAGCCGGTTGAGGATGAACAAGGCCGGGATCTCCAACACGATCTTGCGCAGGATGGCAAAGACCAGGGCCTTGCGCCCCATACCGCAGGCCTGGAACACCCCAACGCCGGTGAAGTCCATGGCAAAGAAGGGCAAAGCCAGGCTCAGCCCACGAAGGAAGCTGCCGCCCAGGGCCACCACCGTCTCATTCTGGATGAACAGCGCCACCAGCTCCCGGTTGAAGGTGAACACCAGGGCTGTTGCCGCCACCAGAAAACCCAGGCTCAGCTTACAGGTGAAAAGCAGGGCCTCCTTCATGCGTTTCACGTTGCCGCTGGCATAGTTATAGCCGATGAGGGGCATGATGCCGTTGCCGATGCCCATAGCCGCGTACATGGGGATCATCTGGATCTTGCTGGCAATGCCCATCCCCGCCACGGCGTCTGAACCGAAGGCAGCGGTAAAGTTATTTAGGATGGTCATGCCGGTGACGTTCAGCAGGTTCTGCACCGCAGCGGGGATGCCCACCGCGCAGACCCCCAGGGCCACCGCCTTGCCGCAGAGAGCCAGCTCCGGCCGCAGGGACACATAGGTCTTGCCCCGCTTCACAAGCATATAGCCCAGGAAATACAGGCAGGCGAACACGTTGGCAATAAAGGTGGCGCAACCGGCGCCGGCGGCCCCCATATCAAAGCCCCAGGGCATAATGAAAATGGGGTCCAGCAGGATGTTCAGCAAGCAGCCGCTCATGGTGCCGATGCTGCCATGGACAGCGGCCCCCTCTGCCCGCACCAGATAGCCCATCACCACGTTCAGGATGGCCGGGGCCGCGCCGCAGCTGACCGTCCAGAACAGGTATTTCCCCGTGACCGCTCGGGTGGTCCCGTCCGCGCCCAGAATGGTCAGAAAGCTGCCGCTCAGCAGGCTGTAGCCCAGAGAAAAGACCACGCCGCAGGCAAGAGCACAGTATACGCCGAAAGCGGCGCTGCGGCGGACAGCCTCATAGTCCTGTCTGCCCAGGGCACGGCTCATCATGCTGGAGCTGCCCACGCCGAAGAGGTTGGTCACCGCGTTGAAGGCCAGCAGCAGCGGGGCCGCCAGGGTAACGGCCGCGTTCTGTACCGGGTCGTTGAGGTAGCCCACAAAATAGGTATCCGCCAGGTTATAAAGGATCATCACCAGGCAGCCCAGGATGGTGGGAATGGAAAGCTGGGCCACCGCCTTGGGAACCGGCATCTGTTCAAAAAGGTATTGTTTATTTTTATCGTTCATTGCTTCACCCGGATATGTAATAAACATACCCGCTGCCTTTCGCAGCGGGTATGTTTATTTGTCTTACCACTCAGTGGCAGCAGCAGCCGCCGCTTTCCTCGTCGTCGTCATGGCAGCCGCAGCCGCCCTCGTCATGATGGCAGCCTCCACCGCAGCCGCCGCAGCCACCGCCGCAGGCGCCGGCGCCTGGGTCAACGGGCAGCTGGCCGGTAACCAGCATATCTGCCGCCGTGTCCGCATGGCCGCAATAGCCGGCCACGGGTACGATGCCATAGCTCAGCAGCAGGGCCCTGGCCTCGCTGCCCATGTTGCCGCAAAGCACCGCGTCCACCTGCTGCTCACGCATCAGGTCCGCCATGGCCTTGTGGCCGTGGCGGTCGGAACAGTCCACCAGGGTCTTGGTGCAGTCCTCCACCACATCGCCGTATTCATAAATGGCAAAGCACTCGCAATGGCCGAAATGCTCAAAAATCTCTCCGTCCTTATAAGCAACCGCAATCCGCATCCTTTAAATCTCCTTTTCGATATAGTCAACAATGGGGGCAATGTGCTCGCCGCTGACGCTCTCCACCTCGCCGGCGTCCACCATGGTGGCCACCACCGGATCCATGGGCAGGCGGGCAAAATGGGCGATGCCGTATTCCTTGGCGATCTTCTCCACCTTGCTCTCGCCGAAGATGGCGTGCTCCTTGCCGCAGTCGGGGCACTTGAAGTAGCTCATGTTCTCCACGATGCCCAGCACAGGGATGTTCATCATATTGGCCATGTTCACTGCCTTGGCCACGATCATGCCTACCAGATCCTGGGGGGAGGTGACGATAACAATCCCGTCCACCGGCAGGGACTGGAACACCGTCAGGGGCACATCGCCGGTGCCGGGGGGCATATCCACAAACATATAGTCCACATCGGTCCACAGCACATCGGTCCAGAACTGGGTGACGGCCCCGGCAATCACCGGGCCGCGCCAGACCACAGGCTCCGTCTCATTCTCCAATATCAGGTTGATGGACATGATCTGCAGACCGGTATGGGTGCTGACGGGGATGATATATTGGTCGGTGCCGGTGGCATGTTCATGAATGCCGAAGGACTTGGGGATGGAGGGGCCGGTGATATCCGCGTCCAGAATGGCGCAGTTGTGGCCCCGGCGCTGCATTTCGGAGGCCATCAGGCTGGTGACCAGGGATTTGCCCACGCCGCCCTTGCCGCTGACAACGGCAATGACCTTCTTCACGCTGGACTCCGGGTTCAATGCCTTGCGGAAGCTCTCCGCGCTCCTTTCGGCGCAGTTTTCGCCGCAGGTGGAACAATCATGGGTACATTCGCTCATTATTCGATCTCTCTGCCTTTCTTTTCATTTTGCCAAAACACTGTGTTTATTATTTCCGATGGCACTATTATATACGAAATGTAAAAATAGTCAAATCAACAATCGTTTATGAGGTGCCGCTCTTTCGCAGCGCCCGCGTAAGATACATGGCGGCGAAGCCGGTGAAGCAGCCGGTGATCACCCCGGAGGCCGCCAGAATGGGCGCATAGGCAAACACGCCGGGGGTCTGCACAATGAGCACGCAGGCCAATAGCTGCCCCGCGTTGTGGGCCACACCCGCCAGGGCGCTGACGATCCAAAGCTGGTTCTCCGCAAAGTGCTTCACCGTCAGGCACATGACCAGATAGGCCAGAAAGCCGCCGGCCGCGCTGTACAGAAGGGAGGCAGGACTGCCGGCAAAGACGGTGCCCATCAGGATGCGCACCGCCAGAATGGCCCCCGCTTCCTTCCGGCCCAGGAGCAGCATGGCCGTCAGGGTCACAACGTTGGCAAGGCCCAGCTTCACCCCGGGGATGGGGGCAATGGGGGGCAGCTGACTTTCGATCATGAAAATGGTCAGGGCGATGGCCACAAAAAGGGCCATCAGGGCCAGCTTTCTGGTTTTAGCCATCGATCCCGCTCCCCTCGATCTTCACCACCAGCCGGTGGGGCATACAGATGATGGGCACCCCGCCCCGGTCAATGGCCCCCTGGGCCACGCAGATACCGTCCGGGCAGTTTGCCTGGGTAACGGCGATGCGCCCCGGTTCCACATGGACGGTGTTATGGCCGTATTTGGTGTCGATTTCAATGTCATAGCTCTCTGTGACCCGGGACAGGTCGATCCGCTCATACTCCTGCCCGTCCACGGTGATGACAGCAATGGTGCCCCCACCCAGGCGGGACAAGGTGAAAAAGCCCAGCAGGCCCAGCAGCACCACCGAAAGCAAAACCGCTATCCAGATTTTCGTTTTCTTATCCATGTGCAACAGTTTAGAATAATATCCCCCAGTTGTCAATAAGGCTTCTTGTGTGTTATAATATAATCTATTGTATTATGCGCGGAAAGGAGGCGGGATATGGAAGCTTTGACCAGCTATGCCCTCACCACGTCCAAATTTCTGCTGATCCTGCTCTCCCTGCTGATTCTTGCCCGCTGCCTGCGCTCCCTGCTCAGTGAGAAGTATGAATCGGAGATTTGGGGCCGCCTCAGCTACCAGGGGGAGAGCTACCCCCTCACCCACTGGGAAAATCTGATCGGCCGCAGCCTCAGCGCCGATGTGCGCCTGTGCTATCCCGGCGTCAGCCGCTCCCACGCGGTGCTCTATCGCAACGACAAGGGCATATGGAAGATATGCGACATTTTTTCCAAAAGCGGAGTCTGGGTCAACGGCGTAAAGGTGGGCAGCGGCGGCGGCCAGGTGCGCAACGGGGATGTGATCAACCTGGGCGGCCTGGTGCTGCGCTTCCATGACATCACCGCTGCTGAACGCCAGAACAACGAAGCCGTACGCACCAACGCCGGCAGCAGGGTCTCCCCCACGGTGACCCTGCTGGAGCTGACGGGTTTTCAGCTGATGCTGATGTTCCAGCATTCCCTCTCCGCCGGGGAGGACTATGCCCGTGCCATTCTGCTGGCCTTTGTGGCCCTGATCGCCCTGCAATGGTGCTGCTACAGCGCCCTGCGCCTGATGGACCGCAGCGGCTTTGAGGTGGAGACCCTGGCCTTTTACCTCACCAGTCTGGGCATGTCGGTGGCCGCCTCCTCCACGCCGGAGGATATGTATAAGCAGATTTTACTGACCCTGGTAGCCGTGGCGCTGTTTCTGTTCAGCGGCTGGTGGCTGCGGAGCCTGCGGCGCACCATGGCGCTGCGCCTGCCTGTGGCGGCGCTGGCCCTGGGGCTGCTGGCAGTAAACGTGGTTTTCAGCGACGCGGTGCTGGGGGCCAGAAACTGGCTGGAATTTGCCGGCTACTCCTTCCAGCCCTCGGAGCTGGTAAAGGCCTGCTACATTTTTGTGGGCGCTTCCACCCTGGACAGGCTCTTCAACCGGCGCAACCTCTATGGCTTCATCGGCTTTTCCGCCGTGTGCGTCATGGCCCTGGCCCTGATCGGGGACTTCGGCACCGCGCTGGTTTTCTTCGTCACCTTCCTGGTGATCTCCTATATGCGCTCCGGCTCCTTTGCCACGGTGTTTCTGGCGCTGTCCGGGGCGGGGCTGGCGGGCTTTCTGGCGGTGACCGTGAAGCCCTATATCGCCCAGCGCTTCGCCACCTGGGGTCACGCCTGGGAGGATGTGTACGGCGCCGGCTTCCAGCAGACCCGGGCCATGTCCGCCGCCGCCTCCGGCGGCCTCACCGGCAAGGGGGCCGGCTTCGGCTGGCTGGATGACATCTTTGCCGCCAATACCGATATGGTCTTTGCCGTGGTCTGTGAGGAGCTGGGGCTGATCATCGGCCTGTGCATGGTGGCCGCCGTGCTGGTGATGGCCTTTTTCGCCGTGCGCAGCGCCCGGCACGGCCGTTCGGCCTATTATCCCATCGCCGCCTGCGCCGCCATGGCCCTGTTGCTGACCCAGATGGCTCTGAACGTATTCGGCTCTCTGGATCTGCTGCCCTTCACCGGGGTCACCTTCCCCTTTGTCTCCAAGGGCGGCACCTCCCTCATTTCCTGCTGGCTGCTGATGGCCTTTATCAAGAGCGCGGATAATCGCCGGGGCTCCAGCTTCGCCGTCAGTACCGCCCGGCGCACAGGCTGCCGTGAGGAAGAGGAAGAGGAGGAAGAATCCCAGGAGGAGGCGCCGGAGCAGGAGATGGACATTGCCCAGGGCAACCCCTATATTTCCCGGCAGGAGGACTGGTATGAGGAAGATCACTAACCGGGCATTCTCCCTGCTGCTGATCGCGGTGCTGGTCATCTGCGGCATGGGCATGTACCTGATGAACTATATCGACAAGGGCGAGGACTGGGCCAAGTACTTTTCCCGGGTAAACTCCGGCTCCAGCGGCGTGCTGATGGATCGGAACGGCCAGGTTCTGGCCGCCTTCGGCAAGGGTGTGGAGAACTTTTCCCAGGACGCTGAGACCCGGGTGGCCAATTACCATGTGACCGGGGACTACTGGGGCCGCACCGGCTCCGGCATCCTCTCCCGGTATTGGAGCGGGATGCAGGACTTCTCCCTTTTCACCGGCATGACCAAGTCGGAAAACAGCGTCCTGCCCCTGAGCATTGACACCCGGCTCAACAAGGTGATCTATGAGGCCCTCCTGGCCCAGGACCCGGAGGCCAAGGGCATGATGATGCTCTGCAACTACAAAACCGGGGAGATGCTGGGCCTGGTCTCGGTGCCCAGCCTTGACCCTATGGCTGAGAATACCTCGCCCCCGGATGGGGCCTACATCAACCGCTGCCTCTCCGCCAGCTTCACCCCCGGCTCCATCTTCAAGCTGATCACCGCCGCCGCGGCCTATGAGCAGATCGAGGACATCGATGAACGCACCTTCTACTGCGACCAAGAGTACGACATCGCCGGTGTCACCATCACCTGCACCGGCACCCACTATGAGCAGACCTTTGAGCAGGCCCTCTCCAACTCCTGCAACTGCGCCTTTGCCCAGATCGCCGTGATGCTGGGGCAGGACACCATGGTGGACTATGTGACGCGCTATGGCTTTCTGGATAAGCAGGAGCTCAGCGGCATCAGCACCGTAGCCGGCAGCTACCCCACCGAGTTCGTGGGCGACCCGGAGCTGGCCTGGTCCGGCATCGGCCAGTCCACGGACCTGGTCTGCCCCTATACCATGCTGCGCTTCCTCTGTGCCGTAGCAAACGGCGGGGAGCTGGTGGAGCCCAGCCTGATTCTCAGCGAGGCTGCGCCCAAGTCCACCCCCTACATGGAGCCGGCCACCGCCGACCGGCTCAAGCAGATGATGAACTTCAACGTGGTGGATCATTATAACGGGGAGGAGAACTTCCCCGGCCTGCGGCTCTGCGCCAAGACCGGCACTGCCGAGCTGGGCGACGGCAACTCCCACGCCTGGTTCGTGGGCTTTCTTGCAGACGATAAGCACCCCTACGCCTTTGTCACCCTGATTGAGCGGGGCGGCTACGGTCTCAGCACCGCTGGCCCCATCGCCAATGAGGTGCTGCAATGGGCGGTGGAAAATATAGAACCCAAGAAATAAAAAAGGTAGAAAGCAAATGATAGACGTTTCTGTTCGTTCCCTGGTCAAATCCTTTGAGCTGGGGAAAAACATACTGGACGGCCTCTCCTTCACCGTTACCGCCGGGGAACGGGTGGGCATCCTGGGCCATAACGGCTGCGGCAAGACCACCCTGTTTCGCATCCTGGTGGGAGAGCTGCGAGCGGATGAGGGAGACGTGATGATCGCCCCCTCCAAACGGCTGGGGCTCATCTCCCAGATCCCGGTATACCCGGAGGGCTGGACCACCGAGCAGGTGCTGAAGGACGCCCACCGGCACCTGTACCGCATTGCAGAGCAGATGGAGGAGCTGAGCCAGGAGATGGAGCGGGATTCCTCCAAAGCCCTGCTGGCGGAATATGACCGGCTGCAGGAGGACTTCCGCCGCCTGGGCGGCTATGACATGGACACGGACCGCAGCCGGGTGGCCAACGGTCTGGACATTTCCCCCGCCATGCTGCACCAGCGCTTTGACAGTCTCTCCGGCGGAGAAAAGACCCGGGTGAACCTGGCCCGCCTGATTCTGGAGGACACGGACATCCTCCTGCTGGACGAGCCCACCAACCATCTGGACCTGCACGCCACGGAGTGGCTGGAGGACTATCTGCTGGGCTTCAAGGGCACTGTTCTGGTCATCAGCCATGACCGCTATTTTCTGGATAAAGTGGTACAGCGCAGCATTGAGATCGACGAGGGCAAGGCCGAGTTTTACAGTGGCAATTACAGCTTCTATGTGGAGGAGCGGCAGCGCCGCTTTGAGGAGAAGCTGAAGAAATACGAAAAGGATCAGGCCAAGATCGAGCAGCTGACCCGGGCCGCGGAGCAGATGCATCTCTGGGCCTTTATGGGTAACGACAAGCTGCACAAGCGGGCCTTTTCCATGGAAAAGCGCATCGAAAAGCTGAGCCAGAGCGAAAAGCCCCAGGAGCAGAGGAAGCTGAACGTAAAGTTCAAGCAGCGGGAATTCAACGGGGACGAAGTGCTGGTAATGGAGAATGTCAGCAAGGGCTTCGGGGACCGGACGCTGTTTTCCGATCTGTCCCTCACCGTCACCGGTGGGGAGCGCATCGCCCTCATCGGGGACAACGGCACCGGCAAGTCCACCCTGGTGAAGCTGATCATGGGCGAGGAAACGCCGGACAGCGGCTACCTCTACAAGGGCCCCGCCGTCCGCAGCGCCTACCTGCCCCAGCATGTCCGCTTCTCGGTGGAGGAGCGCTCCGCCCTGGACACCATGCTCTATGACTGCCGCTGCCAGCCCCAGCAGGCCCGGGACCGGCTGGCCGCCTTCGGATTTAAGGGCGAGGATGTGTTCACTCCGGTGGGTGCCCTCTCCGGCGGGGAAAAGAGCCGCCTGCGCCTTTGTATGCTCATGGGCAGCGACATCAACTTTCTCATTCTGGACGAGCCCACCAACCACCTGGACATTGCCAGCCGGGAGTGGATGGAGGACGCCCTGTCCGACTATGAGCAGACCCTGCTCTTTGTCTCCCACGACCGGTATTTTATCGAAAAGTTCGCCACCCGCATCTGGGCCTTGAGTGATGGGAAAATCACCGATTTCCGCGGCGGCTATGAGGCCTACTGCCAGTGGAAGAGCCGCCAGCAGGTCTACGCCCAGGCGGAAAAACGGCAGGAAAAAGAAAAGAAGCCCAAGCCCCAGCGGCCCAAAAATAACGACAAGGCCATCGCCCGCACCGAGCGGGACATTCAGCGTCTGGAGGAAAAGATCGCCGGCCTGGATCAATTGGCAGAGGAAAACGGCAGCGACTACCAGAAGCTGATGGAGATCGCCGCCGAAAAAGAGACGCTGGAAACGGAACTGATGGAACTGTATGAAAAATGGGAGGAGCTGAACCAATGAGCATCAGGCATATCGCCCCCTGGGGCATTTCTGTGGCGCTTCTGGTGGCTGCCGCGGCCTTCTTCCTGTTTTGTATGCGGGGCTACACCTATATTGGCTGCTCCCTGCTGTTCATCGCCGCCCTGGTGCTGATCCACCATTTCGGAAGCGAGGGCTTTCGCCGCTGGACGCTGATCCTGGTGAGCCTGGGACTGATCTATTTCTGTCTGGTGGAGCTGCCCATCGTGAAAAACGCCCGTACCGACCCGGAGCCGGGGCGGAAGTACCTGATCGTTCTGGGCGCCGCCGTCCATGGGGACAGCCCCTCCCTGGCCCTGACCCACCGGCTGGAGGGGGCCCTGGACTATCTGAACCGGTACCCGGACAGCGTGGCCATCGTCAGCGGAGGCAAGGGCAAGGGGGAGAACATCACCGAGGCGGAGTGTATGCGCCGCTGGCTCATTAACCACGAAGTTGACAGCGGGCGTATAATATGCGAAGATAAGGCCACCTCCACCATGGAGAACCTGCTCTTTTCCTTTGATATCATCCGTTCCCTGGGGGATGCGCCGGACGGCAATGTGGCCCTGCTCTCCAGCTCCTATCACCTGTACCGGGCCAAATGCATGGCGGAACAGTTGGGCGTAAAGGCGGCCGGCGTGGCCGGCAATCCGGGATACCCGGTGTATATGCTCAACTGCTTCATCCGGGAGGCCTTCGGCGTGACCCATCTGTGGGTCTTTGGCAACTGAGATTTCCATTTTAGGAGTGAACTATGAAAGAGATAAAACCCTTTGAGACCTTGAACCGCTCCCGCCTGCTGACGCTCATTGCGCTGCTGTGCATGTTTCTGGTGATGCTTTTCTGCAACCTCAAGACCAACCTGCTGGCGGATGACTTCATGTACTGCTTCAGCTTTGCCGACGACAGCCGCATTGACAGCCTGGCCGACTGCTTTCCCTCCATCTGGGCCCACCGCTACAGCATGAACGGGCGGCTGATCTCCCATTTTCTGGTGCAGGTGTTTCTGATGCTGCCCCTGGGCATCTTCAAGGTGCTCAATTCCCTGATTCTGGTGGCGGAGGTATATCTGGTCTACCGCATCGCCAACCGGGACCGGGAGCGTAACAACCTGCTGCTGCTTTGCGTCTTCGGCTGCATCTGGATCTTCACCCTGAACTTCGGTCAGGTGATTTTGTGGCTGGACGGTTCCATCAACTACCTCTGGGCCACCTTCTTCTCCCTGCTGTTTCTCACGGTGTACATGCGCAAGTTTCTTTACGGCCGGGATATCAGGGCCCTGCCCCTGCGCATCCTCTATGTGCTGGCCGCCTTCCTGGTGGGTGCCTATTCGGAGAACTGTTCCTCCACGGTCATTTTCTGCTCCGCCTGCTTCCTGCTGCTGGGCCGCTTTGTCAAGAAGCAAAGGATCGCGCCCTATCTGTGGCTGGCGGTGCTTGCCGCCTTTGGCGGCTTCCTGTTCATGCTGTCCGCCCCGGCGGAGATCATGAACAAATCCAGCCAGTTCACCTTCTCCAACCTGTTTGATAACTTTGTCACCGCCCTGGAAATGTACCACCGCATCTGGCTGCCCTTTGCGGTGTATACTGTTCTGGCGGTCATCGCTTATCACCGCCGCCTGGACCAGGACACCCAGATTCTGGCGGCCATGCTGATGCTGGGGTCCCTGGCCTCGGTGTTTGTGCTGACCTTTGCCAGCTTCTTCCCGGAGCGCAGCGCCTATATCGGCACGCTGCTGATCATTGCGGCGGCATCTGTTCTGTTCGCCGCTCTGTTTGAAAGCGAATGTAAGCCTCTGCTGGTGTCCCTGGGGCTGATCTGCCTGATGGCCGCCTTTTACAAGGGGGCCGTGGGGGTGCAGGATATCATCAAAACCAACTATTACCTCACCGAGAACGAGAAGCAGATCGTGGCCTGCCGGGAGGAGGGCATCATGGATGTATCCGTCTACCGGGTCTACTCCAAAACCAGCTACTGCGCCATTGAGGGCCTGGGCTACCTGAATACCGAGGAAGCCGACACCTGGCCCAACAAATATATGGCCGCTTACTTCGGCGTAGACTCCATCATCGGCGAGTAAGGCCGTACAAATCACAAAAAAACTTCGGGCGTTTTGAAGCATTCAAAACGCCCGAAGTTTTTTTCATATGCTCAATATATATCGTTGGTGTCCATCAGCCGGACATCCACCTCAAAGGTCTCGCCCTGGCGCCAGATGGTAAAGCGCATGCTGTCCCCCACGCCCTTGGTATCCCGGATGGCTGCCACTTCCTCCGTAGTGCTGACGCTCTGGCCGTCGATGGCCAGAAGGATATCCCCCTCCCGGATGCCCTGGGCGGCAGCGTCGGAATTCTCCGCCACGGCGGAGATATACAGCCCCTCCGGCAGCTCATAGTTCTCCACAGCCTCCTGGGGGATGGCCCCCACAGTGATGCCGATGGAGGGGCGGCCCCGCACCTCGCCGTTTTCCGCCAGCTGATCCACCACAGCCTTCACCGTGCTGCTGGGGATGGCGAAGCCGATGCCCTCAATGCTGGAGAAGTAGGACATCATCTTCATATTGGTGATGCCCACTACCTGGCCGTACATATTGAACAGCGCGCCTCCGGAGTTGCCCTGGTTGATGGCGGCGTTGGTCTGCAAAAGGCTCATGGTGTGACCGTTATAGTCCATGCCCCGGTCAATGGCGGAGATGATGCCGTTGGTCAGGGTGGACCGGAACTCCTCGCTGAGGGGGTTGCCGATGGCGGCCACCGGGTCGCCCACGGAAAGGCTGCTGATATCCCCGAAGCTGGCGGCAGGAAGACCGCTGCAGTCGATTTTCAGCAGGGCCAGGTCGCTGACCGCGTCCGCCCCTACCAGCAGCGCCTCATAGCTCTCGTTGTTATAGAGCGTGACCTCAGCGCTGGCGCAGCCCTCGATCACATGGGCATTGGTGACGATCAGGCCAGCTTCGTCAGCAATGACGCCGGTGCCCCAGTAATAGCCGTCCTGATCCTCCGGGTAGGCGGTGATGCCCACGATGGAATCGGCGCAGGCGGCGTACAGCTCCTGCAGGCTCAGCTCCTGCTCTCCGGGCTGTGCCAGGGGCAGGGTAAAGGGCTGCTCCAGCACCGTTCTTTCGATGCTGGTTTCCAGCGTATCGCTTTGGCTGCTCTGGTAAAAATCCTCCAGATAATCGCTCCAGTCACTCGGCATGGCGCCGGGCGACGTACTCCCCGTGCCGGCAAAGGCCAGGGATGTGCCCACGATCAGAAGCAGCACCAGCACCGGCAGGCCGATCCAAAGCCAGGTACTTTTCGGTCTGCGTTTTTTCTTCTCTGTTCTGGGTCTTTCCAGCGGCGCGTACCAGCTTCCGCCTTTCCTATCCAAATTGCTCATTGATTCCCCTCAAATCCTTTATTTCTCGGCCAGCTTCAGGGTGAACACGAACTCCGTGACCCCCTCCTCGCTTCTGACGGCAATGTCCTCATCGTGGCTGTTGATGATGGATTTTACCAGGTACAGCCCCAGACCCACGCCGTCCTTATCCAGGCTGCGGGAACGGTCAGACTTATGGAAGCGGTCAAAGATAAAGGGCAGGTCGTCGGGGGGGATGGTCTCGCCCTCGTCCTTGATGGAGACATAGGCCTTGCCGTTATCCTTATAGAGCCGCAGCGTCAGGCAGCTGCCCACCCGAGCGAACTTTACCGCGTTGTCCAGCAGGTTGTAGATCACCTGGGTGATAGCGTCCTTGTCGGCGATAACCAGAATATGGCTGTCCGGCAGCTGGGGGTCCACATCCAGGTTCTTGGCGGTAGCCCGGCTCTCAAAGCTCAAAAGCGTCTGCAGCACCAGCTCCGTCAGGTCAAAGACCGTGCGGCGGCTTGGGTCGGCAGCCCTGGCATTGGTCTGGGAGGCGGAGAGCATATCCCGCACCAGCCGGGACAGGCGCCGTGTCTCATCCCGGATGGAGATCAGGTATTTCTCTTCCTCCTCCTTGGGGATGGTGCCGTCCAGAATGCCGTCGGCAAAGCCGGCGATGGTGGTCATGGGGGTGCGCAGTTCATGGGAGATATTGGCGATGAACTCACTGCGGCGCTTCTCGGATGACTCCAGAGAGTCCGCCATCTTATTAAAGGAGTCAATCAGCGCACCCATCTCATCTTCCGGGTCCCCCTCCTGCCGGACGCGGACGGAGAAATCCCCTCTGGCAAAGCGCCGGGAGGCCAGCGCCATCTCGTCCAGGGGTCTTGCGATCCGCTTGGAATACACCAGCGACACGATCATGGACAGGCAGAACACCATCACCATCACCACCGAGGCAATGATCAGAAAGCTGGACCAGATGCCCAGCAGCTTATCCGTATCATTGGTGACGAACACATGACCGATGATCTCCCCGCTCTTATCCGAGCCGATGCTCTTGGCCACCACATAGTGGCCCTGGTGGTAGAGGCCGCCCATGTCGCTGATAACCAGGTTCTTCCGGCCCTCGATCTCGCCGATCAGCTCCAGGGGCACCTGCCTGCCCATATGCTCGCAGGTGGGGGCCCGGTCAGAGCAGCAGACCACAATGCCCCCGGCATCGGTGATCAGGATCCCGTTGCCGGTGGAGCGGGCCAGGGAGCTGATGGACATGCCCAGCAGCCAGCTGTTGAGAGAGTCGATCTGGCTGATGGCCTCCGCCGCCCGGGCCACTTCCTGGGCACTGTTGTCCATGGTGCTTTTGTATTCCCTTATCAGATAGATTCGCCCGATGCTGACGAAAGAAAAGGAAACCAGCAAAAAGCAGGTCAGAACCAGCACGGCCGTGGCGGTGAAGTTTCTTAAATATATGCTTTTCATCGGGGCTTTACTCGGTCACTTCGAATTTATAGCCCACGCCCCACACGGTTTTCAGACACCACTTGTCGCTGACGCCCTCCAGCTTCTCTCTCAGCCGCTTCACGTGGACGTCCACCGTGCGGGAGTCGCCGAAGTAGTCAAAGCCCCACACTTCATCCAGCAGCTGGTTTCTGGTAAACACCCGGTTGGGGGAAGCGGCCAGATGGTACAGCAGCTCCATCTCTTTGGGCGGTGTGTCCACCTTGACCCCGTCCACGATCAGCTCATAGGAGTCCAGGTTCACCACCAGCTTGTCGAAGGTCAGCTTCTTCTCCACCGGGCCGTCAGCATCAGTGCGGCGCATGACCGCATGGACCCGGGCCAGCAGCTCTTTCACTTCAAAGGGTTTGGTCACATAATCGTCCGCCCCCATCTCCAGGCCGTTGACCTTGTCATTGGTCTCGCCCTTTGCGGTTAACATAATAATAGGAACCGAAGACTTTTTCCGGATATCCTTGCAGACCTGCCAGCCGTCCTTTACCGGCAGCATGATATCCAGCAGCACCACATCCGGGGAAAACAGGTCGAACATGGACTCGGCCTTGCCGCCGTCGGAGGCGATCATTACCTCGAACCCATCCTTACCCAGATAGAGCCGCAGCAGCTCTGCAATATTGCCATCGTCCTCAACGACCAAAGCACGTTTTGTCATTGTCAAGACCCCTCTCTAAAATCTTATGTCACAATTATACCGCAAGAGGCAGAATAAAGGTTAAAAATGTGTTAAACCGCTGATCAGTAGTCCAGCTTTTCCAGCTCGATGAGGGCCAGGATGTAGATTTGCAGCGCCTCCATCAGCCAGTCGATGTTGGCCGCCTCGTCCACGCCGTGGATGGGGCCGGCAAAGTCCGGGGCGGGCCGCTCCGGGTGCTCCGGTCCGAAGGACACCGCGTTGGGGAAATGCCGGGCATAGGTACCGCCGCCGATGGTGTAGGGCTGGGCCTGCTCCCCGGTGACGGCGTTGTAGGTGTCCACGCAGACCTGGACGGCGGGGTTATCCAGCGCCATATAGAAGGGCTTGTCGTCGGAGAGCACATGGACTTGCGCCAGCTCTCCCCAGTTCCCCGTCAGCTGGGCCACGATGTCCTGGCCGCTGCTGGTGGTGGGATAGCGGCAGTCGACAGTCTGAAACACATGCCCATCCTCCATGCCGATGACGCCGCCCACGATGGTCAGGGGCGTGAAGATCATATCTTCCGTGTCCAGGCCCAGGTTCACGCCGTAGGGGTCGCTGTGAAGCCGCTGCAGGCCATAGAAGAAGTCCTCCTCCGCCCCGCTGAGGATGCCCTGCTCCAGGATATAGTCCACCAGCACGCCAATGGCGTTGACAGTGCCCTCCGGCGCGGAGGCGTGGCCGCCGATGCCCTTGGCCGTCAGATGCCAGCAGTCCCCTTCCCGCTGGGCGGTGACCCGCTCCGTGGAGCTGAGCTTCTCCGCTTCCACCCAGGCCTCCGCCTGATCGGGGATCACATTGGCAGCCACGCCGCCCCGGATGTCCTTCACCCGCTTCATGGGCAGCCAGGAGACCACCTTTCCGTGGAAGATGCCCTTCTCCCCGTTGCACAGGGGGAAATCCGCGTCCGGGCTGAAACAAAACAGCGGTGCCTTATAGTTGGCCAGGTAATAGTCCAGGTCGGCCATATGGTTTTCCTCATTGATGCCCAGCAGGGCACGGACAGGATAGCGCAAAGGCATACCGCTGTCCTTCAGATACTTCAAAGCGTACAGGCAGAGGACGCTGGGTCCCTTGTCGTCCATTACGCCCCGGCCGATGATGTAGCCCTCCCGGCGCCGCAGGGTGAAGGGGTCCTCCGCCCAGCCCACGCTGGGCACCACATCCAGATGGGTGATGGTGGCCAGATAATCCGTCCCCTGCCCCACCTGGGCATAGCCCATCCTGTCCTCGCAGTTGTGGGCCTCCAGGCCCAGCTCCCCGGCGATCTCCAGCCCCAGCTTCAGGGCCTGGGCCGGACCTTCGCCAAAGGGCATTCCGGGCTTTTCCTCCCCCATCACGCTGTCAATGGCCACCAGGCGGCCAATGTCCCGGAGGACGTTCTCCTTGTTTTCTTCCACAAAGTGGGCCACATCCCGCATCAATTTCTGATCCATATTTGTTTCCTCCCAATTTCGATTTCTGTTCTGACTATACCGCAGATGGCTCGCTTTTGCAAGCACATCAAAAAAGACGCGCGAAAGCCATCGCGCGCCTTTTCTCTATATTTGACTTTTACTGGTTCTCCGGCTGCGCCCTGGGCTTCCGCTTGGCAGGCTTGAAGTCCGGCTCCGTGCCCTTGATCAGGCGGCCGATGTTCTCCTTATGGCGGGCCACCACAACCACCATGGCAAACAGGCCCAGAACCACCCGCGGCACGCTGGTCACCAGCAGCAGAGACCCCACCCCGCAGGCGATGCCCCCGCAGATGGAGCCCAAAGACACCTTCTTGCTGAGAACCGCCATCAGGATAAAGCAGCCGATCACCAGCAGGCCCACCCGCCAGTCAATCAGCAGAGAAAGCATCCCGCCCACAGAGACGCCCTTGCCCCCTTTGAAATGGTGAAACAGGGGGAAGCAATGGCCCAGGATACAGCAGGCGCCGCCCACGGAAAGCCCCAGATCCCCCAGCAGCAGATAGCCCCCGATCATGGACACCGCCGCCTTCGCCATGTCTGCCGCCAGGGTCAGCGCCCCGGCCATCATGCCGTAGACCCTGGCCATATTGGTGGCCCCGGCGTTGCCGCTGCCGTGGGCGCGGACATCCCCGCCGAACATATGCCTGGACAGGAATATGGACAGACTGGCCGAGCCCAGCAAATAGCTGCCCACAGCGATCAGCAGAAGCTTTAAGATTTCCATTACGACCTCCAAAAATTTGTCAAGAATTTAATTCAATTTTTTGAAGTTTCTCTTTTCATGAGCCGATTATACTTGCTTTTCAGGGATTAAGCAAGGGAAACCTATACTTGTTTATAGTTTATTAACGGTTTCTTTATAGATGCTCCAGGGCCAGTCCACCCCTGGTTTTCCTGTGAAGGATAGCCCCTCCCCGGTGACCGGGTGACGGAAGCAAAGCGCATGGGAAAACAGGGCCAGCGCACAGGGGTCGTCCTGGAGGGCGTACTTCCGCTCCCCCACCAGGGGCAGCCCCCGGGAAGCAAACTGGACCCGGATCTGATGGGTGCGTCCGGTGTGCAGCTGCACCGCCACCAGACTGGTCCCCTCCCGCTCGTCCAGCCGCCGGTAGTCCAGCAGGGCCTCTCTTGCCTCTTTGCCGGGGGTGTCGGTGACAAAGGTCATTTTCCTGGCCTTGTCCCGCACCAGCAGATCCCGCATGGAGCCACTCTCCGGGCAAAGCCCATGGACAACGGCCAGATACTCCTTGCCGATGCCCTCCTCCCGGATCTGGCGGCTCAGCTCTGAAGCGGCCGGGCCGTTCCGGGCCAGCACCATCAGTCCCGAGGTGGCACGGTCCAGCCGGTGGACCGTGCGGATATCCGCCTGCTCCTCCCCCAGCTCCCTGCGCAGCAGCTCCGGCAGGCCGCCGGGCTCATCGGTGGAAAGCACCCGGGGCGGCTTGACGCAAACAATGATATCCTTGTCTAAGTATAAAATATCCATGTCTGGTATTTTATCACATTCTGCCCGCTTTGCAAATGGGCGAATCTGTGATAATATGGGAAAAACCCGGACAGACTGAAAATCCGGGCCAGTTTAATGATAAGTTGGTGTTTCCCATGGGTGAACGATATACGCCCCCCTGCCCCCATTACCGCCGCTGCGGTGGCTGCCAGCTGCAAAACCTGCCTTATTCGGAGCAGCTTCTCCACAAGCAGCGTGAGGCCGTCCGCCTGCTGGGCCGGTTTGGCCCGGTGGAGCAGATCATCGGCATGGACCAGCCCTTGCACTACCGCAACAAGGTCCATGCCGCCTTCGGGCTGGACGCCCGGCGCAAGCCGGTCTGCGGCATCTATCAGCCCGGCAGCCACGCCATCGTCCCGGTGGAGCGCTGCCTGATTGAGGATGAATTGGCGGATGAAATCATTCTCACCATCCGCAATATGCTGCCGTCCTTCAAGATCCCGGTGTATGATGAGCGCAGCGGCAGCGGCTGGCTCCGGCATGTGCTGGTGAAGCGGGGCTTCGCCACTGGCCAGGTGATGGTGGTGCTGGTGGCGGTCAATCCCATCTTCAAGCTGCAAAAACCCTTTTTGAAGCAGCTGCTGGAACGGCACCCGGAGATCAGCACCATTATCCTCAACATCAATGACCGCTTCGGCCCGGTGGTGCTGGGCAAGCGGGAGAAGGTGCTCTACGGCAGCGGCTATATTGAGGACCTGCTTCTGGGCCACCGCTTCCGCATCTCCGCCAGCTCCTTTTATCAGATCAACCCCGTGCAGACGGAAAAGCTCTATGCCGCCGCCGTTGACTTTGCCGGCCTCACCGGGAAGGAGACCGTGCTGGACGCCTACTGCGGCATCGGCACCATCGGCATCACCGCCAGTGACCGGGCCAAACAGGTCATCGGCGTGGAGATCAACCGGGACGCGGTGAAGGACGCCATTGCCAACGCCCGCCTCAACGGCATCCAGAACTGCTGGTTCACCGCCGGGGACGCTGGGCAGTATATGGAGCAGCTGACCAAGGACGGGCACCGGCCGGACGTGGTGTTCATGGACCCGCCCCGCTCCGGAAGCGACCAGCGCTTTTTAAGCTCCCTCCTGCAGTGCGCCCCGAAAAAGATTGTCTATATCTCCTGCAATATGGAAACCCAGCGCCGGGATCTGGAGGTTCTGCTCCAGGGCGGCTACCGGGTGAAAAAGCTCCAGCCGGTGGATATGTTCCCCTTCACCAATCATGTGGAAAACATTGCCCTGTTGGTCAAGGGCTGAGAAGCAGGATTTTTGGATGCCCTTCCCTCCGCCAATAAAAATCAGCAGCCGGCCGGCTGCTGATTTTTATTTGGGGTTTTGTTCCCTGCTCAGGGAATGAACAGCGCGATGAAAGCCACCTCGCTGAGGGTGCCCAGAAGCTCCTCAACGAAATCACTCACGCTGTGGAAATGCTCTTTCCTCTTGAAGTAGAAGAACACGCATCCCGCCACAGCGGCCACCAGCAGGAACAGGACCAGCTTTGCCAGCTTTTTCAGAAATTTCTGCATGATTTCCCTCCTCATATTTAGTCTTGGACGGTATTTGATGTCACCATTTTACTTTAGTTTACCCCGCATTGCAATATACAAATTTGCCGGGTTTGAAAAAACTTTCCCCGGTTCCACAGGCGTCAGAGCGTCAGATATATAGCTGCCCCCTGCCGCATTTCGCAGCAGGGGGCAGTCATTTTATCTTGCTTTCATATCACGCTGATCACACCGAAGGTGATCAATGTCATGATGGTGGCGGCGATGCACACACCCAGGAAGATGCAGGGCACGGAGTTTTTCAGCCGCATGTCCAGCAGCGCGGCCACCAGGGCGCCGGTCCAGGCCCCGGTACCGGGCAGCGGGATAGCCACAAAGAGCAGCAGGGCAATGGGGCCGTATTTTTTCACCGTCTCGCCCTTGAGATGGGCTTTGTTCTCCAGCCGGGTGATAAAGCGGTCCATCTTTTCCATGTGCTTCCGCAGCCAGACAAACACCCGGCGGATATACACCACAATAAAGGGCACCGGGATCATGTTCCCCACCAGGGCAGCGGTGAGGGCCAGGGGATAGTCCAGCCCAAGGGCAATACCATAGGGAAGGCCCGCCCGCAGCTCCACAACAGGCAGCATGGATATCAGAAAGGTGGTGATAAATTTTCCGGCAGTCGTCGCCGTGATCCATTCAAACATTCGAAATCTCCAAATAAGTAGTGGTATGCGGGGATTATATCACATCTGGCCTGCCGACGCAAGAATCAAGCGCGTTTCTTAATACTTAATTTATCTTAATTCACCACATTCTGGGGTTTTCCCGCCAGGAAGGCCCGGATATTGGCCTCTGTGCAATCCATAATCCGCTGGCGGCTCTCCTTGGGCGCCCAGCTGATATGGGGCGTGATCAGGCAGTTTCTGGCGTGAAGCAGCGGGTTATCCTCGCTGATGGGCTCTCCCCGTACAACGTCCACCGCGGCGGCAGCCACCTTGCCGGAATTCAGTGCGTCGGCCAGATCCTGCTCCACCACCAGGGCACCCCGGCTGTTGTTGATGAGCATGACGCCGTCCTTCATCCTGGCAATGGTGTCTTTATTGATTATGTCAACCGTTTCCGGGAAGGCCGGGCAGTGGAGGGAGATCACGTCGGAGCGCTCCAGCAGTTCATCCAGCTCCACATACTCCGCGATCCTGGCCCCGCTCTCGCTGCGGCTGCGGTTGTAGGCGATGACCTCCATGCCCAAAGCGGCGGCAATGCGGCCCACGGCCTGGCCGATGCGGCCAAAGCCGATGATGCCCATGGTTTTCCCCGCCAGCTCGATCATGGGATAGTCCCAGAAGCACCAGTCGCCGCAGGCGGCCCACTTGCCCTGATGCACAGCCTGATCGTGGTGCCCGGCATGGCCGCAAAGCTCCAGCAGCAGCGCGATGGCAAACTGGGCCACAGAAGCGGTGCCGTAAGCCGGAACATTGGACACCGGGATTCCCTTCTCCCGGGCGTAGACGTAGTCGATGGGGTCATAGCCGGTGGCCTGCACGGTAATATACCGGATGTTGGGGCAGGCGTCAATGACCCGGCGGGTGACCTTGGACTTGTTGGCAATAACGATCTCCGAATCACCGATGCGACGGATGACCTCCTCCTCATCGTCGGTGGCGTGTTCAAAGACCCGCAGCTGCCCAAACTGCTCATACTGTTTCCAGCTCAGGTCGCCGGGGTTCATGGTATGTCCGTCAAGAACAGTAAGCTTCATGGTTTCTTTCCTCCTTCGTCAGCCGTTCAGCAGCGCCGCCGCAGCAGAGCCGGGCAGAGTAGTCTCGCTGCCCACATGGAATTCGAAGTGCAGCCCCAGCTTCTCCAGTCCCTCGCTGTCCAGCAGGGCCTCCAGGGTGGGCCGGTAATACCGGCTGCGCTGCACCAGGGAGCCCTCCGCGCAGACGCAGACGGGCTTGTCCTTCCCCGCCCCGGTCAGCAGCGCGATGGCCAGCAGGTTCACGCACATGCAGCGGGCGGAGCGCTGGAACATAGCCAGGCTCAGTTCCTGAACAAAGGCGGCGTCGGCCTCATTGTCGCTGGCCTGCTCCAATCCCTTGCCCTGGGACCAGGCGTCGATCACCGCGGAGTCGATGCGCCCCAGAGCCCGGATCTTCCCGGCGCTGCCGGGACTGAGCAGTCCCTCCTCCCCGGCGGCCAGCAGCATCAGGCGGCAAAGCTCACCCAGGTACACGCCGGCGGTCTTTTTTTCGAAGAACTTCATCCCCGGGTTGTTGCTGGCTTTGTCCAGCAGCAGGTCAAAGTCCCCATCCTCAATGCCGTCATACATGCCGGATTCCAGATTGATCAGCATGCCCTGCTCCCCGCTGAGTCCCAGCTTTTCGATCATCCGCCGTGGCACGGAGGTGCAGGTGTTGGTGCCCGTGCCGCTGATCTGGCCGATAAAGCCGCTGTAGGCGCTCTTATCCAGGGTGGAGCTGCCCCCCAACAGAGCGGCCACCGTGTCGTTGAGGATGACAACCTTCTTGCCGCGGATGCCCCGGCGCTCCAGCTCCGCCTTCAAAGAGGCGCCCACCAGCTTCCCCTCGCAGCCATTGACCACCACTTCCTTGTCGATCCGTTTCACCCGGCCGTCCATGTCCGGGGTGATGTCCGCGTTGTAGGAAAAGCAGAAGCCGATCACATCCGCCCTGTCCAGCAGATGCTGCACATGGTCGGCGGTAAAGGCAATGAATTCATCCCAGGTGCAGGGCTTTTCAATGCCCGGCATCTTCCAGCGGTTCAGCTCTTCCACCTGATAACCGCCGTCGCCAAAGCACACAAGAGCGCTGCGGAAGTTGGTGCCGCCGGCGTCGATCACCGCAGCGCAGGCCCCGGCGGGCACTGCGCCGTCATTGCTCAGATATGTAGCGATCATGGGCAGAGAGCTGGGCTGCCCTTTCAGGCCCCGCAGCATATCCTCCGCCATTTTTTCCGCCTGCTCTGCCGGTACGATCCGTTCCGGCTCCATGCGGTGTTTCATCAGGAACTCATGGGCAAGGCTCATTGTTTCTGTCTCCTTTTTCATTCTCTCCGATTTCCCTTTTATTTCAATAAAAGACCGGCGGTGAGAGCCGCCGGTCTGGTATTTGCTTCGGGCCCTTACTCCTTCACGGCCTCCACAATGCCGCTGGCAAGACCCGCGATCCCCTGTATCTCACTGGGGATGATGATCTTGGTGGCCTGCCCGTTAGCGGCGGCAGAGAAGGCCTCCATGGCCTTCAGCTTCAGCACGGCCTCCGTAGGCGAGGCCTCGTTGATCAGCCGGATGCCTTCGGCCGTGGCGGTCTGCACCTTGAGGATGGCTTCGGCCTGGCCTTCGGCCTCCAGGATCTGCTGCTGCTTCTTGGCGTCGGCCCGCAGGATGGCGGATTCCTTCTCGCCCTCGGCCTCCAGGATGGCCGCCCGCTTCTCGCCCTCGGCCCGCAGGATGGCTTCGCGGCGCTCACGCTCGGCCTTCATCTGCTTCTCCATGGCGTTCTGGATCTCCTTGGGGGGCAGAATGTTCTTCAGCTCCACCCGGTTGACCTTGATGCCCCAGGGGTCGGTGGCTTCGTCCAGGATGTTGCGCATCTTGGAGTTGATAATGTCGCGGCTGGTCAGGCACTGGTCCAGCTCCAGGTCGCCGATGATGTTACGCAGCGTGGTGGCGGACAGGTTCTCAATGGCCACCAGGGGCTGCTCGATGCCATAGGTGTAGAGCTTGGGGTCGGTGATCTGGAAATAGACCACGGTGTCGATCTGCATGGTGACGTTATCCTTGGTGATCACCGGCTGGGGCGGGAAGTCCGCCACCTGCTCCTTCAGGGACACCACCTTGGCCACCCGCTCCACGAAGGGCAGCTTGAAGTGGATGCCCACATTCCAGGTGGTCTTGTACGCGCCCAGAAACTCGATCACATAGGCCCGGGCCTGCTGCACGATGCGGATGCAGCGGACAAGAATAATGACCACGATAAGGATCAGTGCGATAAGAACAAACTGCATTTTTTTATCCTCCTGAAATAATAATTCACGGTTTCACGATGAGCTTCACGCCCTCGATGCGAACAACGGTCATGGTCTGGCCCACCTGGGCCTTGATATCCGGGTCCTCGGTCCGGGCTGTCCAGACCTTGCCGCCCACAGCGACGGCGCCCAGGCCCAGCACATTGTCAATGGCCTCCGTCACCACGCACTCCTGCCCGATGAGCATATCCGCATTGGTGGGGGTGGTGCGGGAATTCACATACTTTCTGGCCAAAGGCCGGGTCAGCACCAGGCTGACGATGGAGATCAGCAGAAACCACACCACCTGCAGCCACAGCGGCGCCCCCACAATGGCGGAAAGCAGCGCGCCCAAAGCGCCCAGAGCAAACCAGATGGACACCAGCCCCGGCACCACGCCCTCAACAACCAGCAGCACCACCATCAGCACCAGCCACACGGCAGGCATATTCACCGTTGGATAAATAAAAGCCATTACAACTCCTTTCCTCGCCCCGCAAAGCAAAACGACCATAGCATTTCTCTTGCCTATGATTATATATTGTTCCCCAATTTTACGCAAGGGCTTTTGAACCTGCGGATTATGAATTTTTTGTTGCCGTCTTTCCCACGCAGGAAGTCCCCGCTGCCCCGGACCGCCGATGATGATAAATTCAAAAAACTATCTTTACTTTTTGGATTTATTGATGTAACATACTAAACAATGAATGTAAAAATTTTTTTCGGAGGATACCATGAACAAGCTTCCCAAAAAGCCCCGCAATGAGAATATGTATAAAGCCATCCTGACCTTGAAGGACGTAGATGAGTGCATGAAGTTCTTTGACGATCTGTGCACCGTGTCGGAGCTGATGGCCATGGAGCAGCGCTATCAGGTGGCCCGCTGCCTCAACGACGGCATGATCTATAACGATATTCTGGCCGAGACCGGGGCCTCCAGCGCCACCATCAGCCGGGTGAACCGCTCCCTGCAGTACGGCAGCGGCGGCTATTCCATTGTGTTTGACCGCATGAAGGAGCAGGAAGCGTGAGCTGCTACCGCTTTCTTGCCCCCTGGTATGACAAGCTGACCGGGGACGTACCCTATACGCGCTTTGCGGATTTTTATGAGGCAGAGTTCCGGCGTAACGGCGGGGAGTTCAAGCTGCTGCTGGACCTGTGCTGCGGCACCGGAACCCTGACCGATGTTCTTTCCCGCCGGGGATATGAAATGATCGCCGTGGATTCCTCGGTGGAGATGCTGATGGAGGCCCAGAGCAAGTCCGCCGGTCTGGAAACGCCGCCCCTGTTTCTCTGTCAGGACGCGGCGGCCCTGGACCTTTACGGCACGGTGGATGCGGCGGTCTGCTCTCTGGACGGCATGAACTACATCCCCCCGGAGGACTTGCCGGAGGTGTTTCGCCGCCTCCGGCTCTTTGTGCGTCCCGGCGGCCTGCTGATCTTCGATATCCGCACGCCGGAGTTCCTGCGCAGCCTGGATGGGAATGTTTTTGTGGATGAGCAGGAAGATGTGCTCTGCCTGTGGCGGGCGGATTTTGAGGAAGCTCTCCCCGCCATCATCTACGGCATGGATATCTTCTCCCGCCAGGGCCGCCTCTGGCAGCGGGAGAGTGAGGAGCATGTGGAGTACGCCCATGAGCCGGCGGCCCTCCAGACCCTGCTGGAACAGACGGGCTTTCATGATGTCTGCCTCCGCCCCGATTGCCCCCAGGGAGATATGGGCAGACTGTTTATCACAGCGATACGATAAGAGGTAATTTTCTATGGATAAGATTATTCGCGCCACAGCCGGGGACGGCTTTATCAAAATGGCGGTCATCACCGCCCGGGATATGGTGCAGCGGGCCAGGGAGATCCATTCCTGCTCCCCCACTGCCTCCGCCGCACTGGGCCGTACCCTCTGCGCTGCCTCCCTGATGGGGGAAATGATGAAGGAGGAAAAGGCCACCCTCACCATCCGCATCAACGGCGGCGGACCTATCGGCAGCGTGGTGGCCGTGTCCGATTCCGGCGGCAACGTGCGGGGCTATGTGGGAGACCCCAGTGTGGACCTTCCCCTGCGCTCTGACGGCAAGCTGAACGTAGGCGCCGCCGTGGGCCGGGACGGGATGCTCACCGTCAGCCGTGACATTGGCCTGAAGGAGCCTTATATCGGCTCCACCGAGCTTGTCAGCGGCGAGATTGCCGAGGACGTGACGGCCTACCTGCTGGAGAGTGAGCAGGTGCCCTCCGCCTGCGGTCTGGGTGTGCTGGTGGATACGGACCTGAGCATCAAGGCCGCCGGCGGCTTCATCGTCCAACTGATGCCCGGCGCCGACGAAACGCTGATCGGCCGGCTGGAGGAGAACATTTTCATGATGGACCAGCTCACCACCATTCTGGATGAAGACGGCGCCGTAGCCATCTTTGACCAGGTGCTGAAGGGCTTTGCATACCACATTGTGGGCGAAACCCCGGTTTCCTACCGCTGCTATTGCAGCCGGGATCGGGTGGAGGAGGCCCTCCGCTGCATTGACGCCGCCCAGCTTGCGGAAATGATCGACGAGGGGAAGGACATTACCGTCAGCTGCCAGTTCTGCGATCAGGTCTACCGCTTCTCCCCTGCCCAGCTGCAAACGCTGTCCTCCGGCAGGGAACAGTCCCCAACGGACAGCCCTGAATAAAAAATCAAAAAATATTTGAAATAGGTGTTGACAAATCAGGAATTATTTAGTATTATTACTGAGCTGTCACGCGGGAGCATAGCTCAGCTGGTTAGAGCACCTGCCTTACAAGCAGGGGGTCACTGGTTCGAGTCCAGTTGTTCCCACCACCTCATTTCAAATATGCCTCTGTAGCTCAGTTGGTAGAGCAGCGGACTGAAAATCCGCGTGTCGTTGGTTCAATTCCGACCGGAGGCACCACCTGCAAGTCTCTTGCAGGTATCTGCGGGCATAGCTCATCCGGTAGAGCGCCACCTTGCCAAGGTGGAGGTAGCGAGTTCGAGCCTCGTTGCCCGCTCCAAAAAACAGTTATGCGGGTCTCATCGCCCGCATAACTTATATCCGGCGCCATAGCCAAGTGGTAAGGCAGCGGACTGCAAATCCGCGATTCCCCAGTTCAAATCTGGGTGGCGCCTCCAAAAATCGGCAAGCTTCGAAAGAAGATTGCCGATTTTTACTTCTTCACTCTTCACTCCATGAAAAAGCCGATTTGTGGAGTGTAAACAGGATACCGTGAAGCGGAAAACTGCCGCCCTGCCCTCGTCATTTTCAGCTTTGATAGGAGACAAGCTTATGGAAAAGAGTAATTATCGCGCCTGGCTCAAGTATGGTCTGATGGCCATTCTGTCCTCGTTAATTTTCTGCATGAATTTTGATAACATGAGCAGCCAGAACTATGCCATTCAGCGTGCTCTATGGAACATTTTCGGTGCGCTTTATGAATCAGAAGCGGCTTTTTCCCTGCTTGTTCCTGTACTGGCATTTTTCTATGCGTATTCCGACAGATTTCTTGGAAAGCCCTGTTCCAAGGCCCTGCTTATTTTTTCCCTGATCGTGGCTTTCATCTCTGTCCTTGGCCTATCCTATTGCCGCACTCTCAGCTGGGATCTGGTTTTCTCCTGGGAGAACGGCCAGTTTATCAAGGCGTTGCTCCTGATTGCGGCCTATACGGTTTTTCTTTCCTACATCTTTCGCTGGATTATCCACCTGTTTGCTGTTCTTTCTGCCAAGCCCTTTACCGAGCCGAAGAATTGGTACACCCGCTGCCTGTATCGGCATACCTATCTCACGGTTTTTCTCACGCTGCTGCCCCTTTATCTCCTTCTTCTGGTAGTCTCCTACCCTGCGCTTCCTTCAACCGATTCGGTCAGTCAGATCGTGATGGGGTTCAGTGGGGAGCCATGGGCTGCCCACCATCCAGTAGCACACTCCGCTATTCTTGTTTTATGCATCAAAATCGGCATCGCCTTGTTTTCTTCCGGCAATGCCGGCCTGCTTCTCATCTCTCTGTGCCAGCTGTTTGCGTTTCTTTTCGCCGCCTGCTACGCGGTTGATGTCATTCTTCACCGGCTTAATCTCCCCATCTTCTTCGCCCTATTTGCCATCGTCTATTTTGCATTTCATCCTTTCCTTCAGGGCTATGTCTTTGAGATTACAAAGGATGTCCTTTATTCCTCCTTCTACCTTTGCTTCATCTTAAGTGTATATTTACTTCTCTCTGGGAAACAAAAAAATCTTGATCTTTTTGTGCTTGTCCTTTCAACCGTAGTCATTCTTCTTTTCCGCAACGAGTCCAAATACATTGTGTTGCTTTCTTTCGTCATTCTGTTTTTTGTTTACAAAAGGCGCCGCAAGACCTGCCTTGCGTTTATCCTCGCCGCGATTGCGGTTTCTTTCTGCATGAGCAGTATTATTCAGCCCTTGTTTAACATTCGGCCGGGCAGCAAAAGGGAGATGTTTTCCATTCCTTTCCAGCAGACAGCAAGGTATCTCAGAGACTATCCCGCCGATGTAACCGCAGAAGAAAAAGCCGCCATAGAAGCTGTTCTGGATTATGATACAATTGCCGCCGCTTATAACCCAAATTTCTCAGATCCTGTTAAAATGACTTTTCATAACGATGCCAGCACTGACGACTTGGCAAACTACTTCAAGGCCTGGGCCAGAATGTTTACAAGGCATCCGGATGCATATTTTCAGGCTACCATCAACAATTACTATCAGTACTTCTCCTTTACCGGCCTGCAATTCGAAGCCAATTTCTCGCACAATTCTCCCCTTAAAATGGATACGCTGACCACTGCCCTTGCCCCCTATGGCGTCGGCCACCCCGAAATACTGAACACCATCCGTTTGGAATACGAAAATGTCCTGTTTTTACTTTTCCAGCTTCCGTTTTTGTCTTTGCTGATGATGTCCCCCGTGTATACCTGGGCCGTCATTGCGCTTTTCATTGGCAGTATCCAGCGGAAAAACAAGGCGGCCTTTGTTGTCGCTATTATCCCTCTGGTCACACAGTTTATGATCATGCTGGGGCCCTGCAACGGCACATACGGCCGCTACCAGTATCCCATCATTCTCTCGCTGCCGGCAATTCTGGCAATGTATATCAGTGCCGTTAAGGAACAGAAGAAATCATAAGCTCTTTCCAGCATGGCGCAGCCGTCTGTCAATCCCCACTTTCTGCGGCAGTATACCCTTCCGGATTCAGTCTGCACCCTCCACTGCTGATTAACACGCATACCGGTGTATTTTCACTCTCATATGTAGCACCGCCCCCGGCTTTCACTTGCCTTTTTCAACCTTGAAAGGGGATATTTCATGAAAAAGAGTAATGTTCGCGCCTGGCTCAAGTATGGTCTGATGGCCATTCTGTCCTCGTTTATTTTCTGCATGAATTTTGATATCATGAACAGCCAGAACTATGCCATTCAGCGTGCTCTATGGAACATTTTCGGCGCGGTCTATGAGGCAAAAGAGGTCTTTTCTTTACTCGTTCCGGTGCTGGCGATCTTCTATGCATATTCTGACAGGTTTCTTGGGAAGCCCCATTCCCGGTCTGTGCTTATTGTTTCATTTGTCGCTGCCTTTGTTTCTGTACTCGGCCTGTCCTATTTTTCTGTCGGCAGTTGGGATCTGGTGTTCTCTTGGGAGAATGGTCAGTTCATAAAGGCGATGCTCCTGATATCTGCTTACACCGTTTTCTTTTTCTATGTCTATCGCTGGATTATGCACCTGTTTGCAATTCTTTCTGTCAAGCCCTTTACCGAGCCGAAGAATTGGTATACCCGCTGCCTGTACCGTCACAGCTACATCACTGTTTCTCTCACGCTCCTGCCCTTTTACCTCTTTCTTCTCGTGATCTCCTACCCTGCGCTTCCTTCAACCGATTCTGTCTATCAAATCTTGATGGGCTTCAATGGTGAGCCGTGGTCTGCCCACCACCCGGTGCTGCACTCTGCCTTTCTGATTCTATGCGTCAAAATCGGGATTGCCTTGTTTTCTTCCGGCAACGCCGGTTTGCTTCTTATTGCTCTCTGTCAGCTGTCTGTCTACTTAATCGCCTCCTGCTACGCGGTTGATGTTATTCTTCACCGGCTCAAACTTCCCATCTTCTTCGCCGTATTCTTCATCGTTTATTTTGCTGTTCATCCCCTGGTTCAGCGTTACATTTTCAGGATTGCAAAGGATGTATTATACGCTCCATTTTTCCTCTGTTTTATTCTGAGCGTGTACTTGCTTTTCACAGACAGGCAACAGAATCTCGATCGTTTTGTACTTCTTTTTTCCGGTCTTTTCTTCTTACTTCTTCGCAACGAATCGAAATATATTGTGCTGCTTTCCTTTTTCGTTCTGTTTTTTGTTTACAAAAGGCGCCGCAAGACCTGTTTTGCCTTTATCCTCGCCGCGATTGCGGTTTCTTTCTGCATGAGCAGTATCGTTCAGCCCTTGCTTAACATTCAGCCCGGCAGCAAAAGAGAGATGCTTTCCATTCCTTTCCAGCAGACCGCAAGGTATCTCAGAGACTATCCCGCCGATGTAACCGCAGAAGAAAAAGCCGTCATAGAAGCTGTCCTGGATTATGATACAATTGGCAGTGTTTATAGAGGCGACATATCTGACCCCGTTAAAGCTACCTATCATGACGATGCCAGTATAGGTGATTTGGCGAACTATTTCAAAGCATGGGTGTGTATGTTTTTCAGGCACCCGGATGCATATGTTCAAGCCACACTCAACAACTACTACAATTACTATGCCTTTATTGACGGACAATTTGAATCCAATTTCACGCATATTTCCTGGATTCAAATGGACATGCTGAACATGGGCCTTGCGCCCTATGGCTTCGGCCACCCTGAGGCGCTGGAGCTCAGCCATTTCGAGTACGAATACGTGTTGTCCCTGATTTCCCATCTTCCATTTTTCTCCTTGCTGATGATCCCTGCCGTGTATACCTGGACCGTTATTGTGCTTTTTATTCGCAGTGTCCAGCGGAAAAACAAGGCAGCTTTTCTTGCCGTTGTGTTCCCTCTGGTCATGCAGCTTATGATTACTCTGGGTCCCTGCAACGGCACATACGGCCGCTACCAGTATCCCATCATTCTCTCGCTGCCGGCAATTCTGGCAATGTATATCAGCGCTGTTAAGGAACAGGAAGCACCATAATCCCTTCCTGTCCGGGATTTTTCTGGCCCTCAGCAGACCCTGATCCATTATCAAACACCGCCGCCCGGCATACAATGATCCGAGGTGACCTTATGCGCGACTTGGATCAGCTTGTATGCATCAGACAGCGGCCATCAGCCATTGCCCGGATCAGGGGCAGCAACCAGCACCCGAACCTCTGCGGGATGGTGCGCTTTTACCAGACCGGCCGGGGCGTGCTGGTTGCGGCCCACATTTCCGGCCTGCCGGAGCCGGAAGGGCCCTGCCGCCACCCGGTCTATGCCTTTCACATCCATACCGGAGCCTGCTGCACCGGCAACGGGAGCGACCCCTTTTCCGACGTTGGGGGCCACTTCAATCCTGATAATTGCCCCCACCCACAGCACGCCGGGGACCTGCCGCCCCTCTTCGGCAGCGGCGGCCACGCCTTCTCCGTCTTTCTCACGGACCGCTTCTGTGTGAAGGACGTGATCGGTCGTACCGTAATCATTCACGGCGGCCCTGACGATTTTACCTCCCAGCCCGCCGGCAACGCAGGCCCCAAGATCGCCTGCGGAGAGATTCGCCGCTGCAGTTCTTAGCAAATGGAGAGGCCACATCATCCTCCAAATAAAAAATGACATTGGCAAGTGCCAATGTCATTTTTTATGCTTATGGTGCAGTTTACTTGTTCATTGCCTCGGCAGTAGCCACGGCAACGGCAACGGTAGCGCCAACCATGGGGTTGTTGCCCATGCCCAGGAAGCCCATCATCTCCACGTGTGCGGGGACGGAGGAGGAGCCAGCGAACTGGGCGTCGGAGTGCATACGGCCCATGGTATCGGTCATGCCGTAGGAGGCGGGGCCGGCAGCCATGTTGTCCGGGTGCAGGGTACGGCCGGTGCCGCCGCCGGAAGCCACGGAGAAGTACTTCTTGCCCTGCTCGATGCATTCCTTCTTGTAGGTGCCTGCCACGGGGTGCTGGAAGCGGGTGGGGTTGGTGGAGTTGCCGGTGATGGACACATCCACGCCCTCAGCGTGCATGATGGCCACACCCTCGCGGACGTCGTCACAGCCGTAGCAGCGGACGTTGGCCCGCTCGCCCTCGGAGTAGCGGATCTCACGGACGATCTTCAGCTCGCCGGTGAAGTAATCGAACTGGGTCTGCACATAGGTGAAGCCGTTGATACGGGAGATGATCTGAGCGGCATCCTTGCCCAGACCGTTGAGGATCACGCGCAGAGGCTCTTTGCGGGCCTTGTTGGCGTTCTTGACGATACCGATGGCGCCCTCGGCGGCGGCGAAGGACTCGTGGCCGGCCAGGAAGGCGAAGCACTTGGTGTCGTCGCTGAGCAGCATAGCGCCCAGATTGCCGTGGCCCAGACCGACCTTGCGGTCCTCAGCCACGGAGCCGTCCAGGCAGAAGCTCTGCAGGCCCACACCGATGAGCTTGGCGGCCTCGGCAGCGGTCTTTACGCCGGACTTGATGGCGATGGCGGCGCCCACACAGTAGGCCCAGCACACGTTCTCAAAGCAGATGGGCTGGATGCTCTTTGCGATCTCGTAAGGATCAAAGCCCCTGGCCTGGCAGATCTCTCTGCACTCCTCCACAGAGGCGATGCCGTACTGAGCGAGGACAGCATTGATCTTGTTGATTCTTCTGTCGTAGTTTTCAAACAGAGCCATTCTCTTGTCCTCCTTCTTATTCCTGACGGGGGTCTATGTACTTGGCAGCGGTGTCCCACTGACCGTAATGACCGGTTGCCTTCTTCATGGCCTCGTTGGCGTCGTCGCCCTTCTTGATGAAGTCCATCATCTTGCCCAGGCTGACGAATTCATAGCCGATGATCTCCTCGTCCTTGTTCAGGGCGATGCGGGTGACGTAGCCCTCGGTCAGCTCCAGATAGCGGGGTCCCTTTTCCTTGGTGGCGAACATGGTGCCCACCTGAGAGCGCAGGCCCTTGCCCAGGTCCTCCAGAGAAGCGCCAACAGCCAGGCCGTCCTCGGAGAAAGCGGACTGGGAGCGGCCGTAAACGATCTGCAGGAACAGCTCCCGCATGGCGGTGTTGATGGCGTCGCAGACCAGGTCGGTGTTCAGGGCCTCAAGAATGGTCTTGCCGATGAGGATCTCGGAAGCCATAGCGGCGGAATGGGTCATGCCGGAGCAGCCGATGGTCTCCACCAGGGCCTCCTCGATGATGCCGTTCTTCACGTTCAGGGTCAGCTTGCAGGCGCCCTGCTGGGGAGCGCACCAGCCGATGCCGTGGGTGAAGCCGGAAATGTCGGAGATTTCCTTGGCCTGAACCCACTTCCCCTCTTCGGGGATCGGGGCGGGGCCATGGTATGCGCCCTTGGCAACAGGGCACATGTGCTTTACTTCGGTAGTGTAAATCATAGCAATTTCCCTTCTATATCAAATTTGGATAAACAGAATGTGGCCTTGCTTACTTGACAATCAGGCTCTCGCCGGTCATCTCTGCCGGCTGGGCCAGACCCATGACCTCCAGGATGGTGGGGGCAATATCGGCCAGCTTGCCGTCCTTCAGCCGGATGCCGGCCTTGCACACTGCGAAGGGCACCGGATTGGTGGTGTGGGCGGTGTTGACCTTGCCGTTTTCGTCAAACATGCAGTCGGCATTGCCGTGGTCGGCAGTGACCAGCAGCACAGTGTCCGGGTGCTTTGCCGCCTCGGCCATGATGCGGCCCATGCAGGCGTCCACGGTCTCCACCGCCTGAACGGCGGCGTCCATCACGCCGGTGTGACCCACCATGTCGCAGTTGGCGAAGTTGCAGACGATCAGGGCATACTCGTCAGAGGCGATGGCCTCCACGCACTTGTCGCAAACCTTCTCCGCGCTCATTTGGGGCACCAGATCGTAGGTGGCAAACTCCTTGGGAGAGGGCACCAGGCAGCGCTCTTCGCCCTCGGTCTGCTTCTCCACGCCGCCGTTGAAGAAGAAGGTCACATGGGCGTACTTCTCCGTCTCGGCCACGCGGAACTGCTTCAGGCCCTTGGCGCTGACATAGTCGCCCAGAGTGTTCTCAATGACCTCGGGGGGATAGGCAATGGGCAGGGGCAGCGCCTCGTCATACTGGGCGGTGCACACATAGCTGAGGGGATAGACAGTCTTTTTCCGCTGGAAGCCGTCGAAATCCGCCAGGTTCAGCGCCCAGGTCATCTCTCTGGCCCGGTCGGGGCGGAAGTTCATGAAGATCACGCTGTCGCCCTGATTGATCACGCCCTCGGGGCAGCAGACCACAGGCTTGACGAACTCATCGGTCACATCCTGCTGGTAGCTGGCCTCGATTGCGTGGACAGGGTCGGGGTCGGCCACGCCCTCGCCGCAGACGATGGCGTTGTAGCCCTGCTCCACACGATCCCAGCGCTTGTCCCGGTCCATGCCGTAGAAGCGGCCCTGAACCGTGGCAATGCGGGCGTTGCCCAGCGCGTCGCACTTTTCCTTCAGTTCCTTTATAAAGCCGGCGCCGCTCTTGGGAGCCACATCACGGCCGTCCAGGAAGCAGTGGACATAGACCTGCTCCACGCCCCGCTGCCTGGCCATATCCAGAATACCGAACACGTGCTTCAGATGGCTGTGCACGCCGCCGGTGGACATGAGGCCCAGGATATGCAGGGGCTTGTGGTTGGTCTTGGCGTCCTCCATGGCCTTGATATATACCGGGTTCTGGAAGAACTTGCCGTTTTCGATTTCCTGGCTCATCTTGGGCAGGATCTGGAACACCACCCGGCCTGCGCCGATGTTGGTGTGGCCCACCTCGGAGTTTCCCATCTGCCCCTCCGGCAGACCCACATCCAGCCCGGAAGCGGACAGCTTGCTGGTGGGGTTTTCGGCAAAGAGCCGGTCCAGATTGGGGGTCTTGGCCTTGGCGATGGCGTTGCCGGCGGTGGGAGCCGCCAGGCCGTAGCCATCCAGAATGATAAGAACAGCTTTATTGTTCATAGAAGTTCCTTCTTGCAGAAATTAGTCCTGATCGGTGGCCTTGACGATGGTGGCAAAGTCAACCGGCTTCAGGGAAGCGCCGCCGATGAGGCCGCCGTCGATGTCGGGCTGAGCCAGCAGCTCCTGGGCGTTCTTGGCGTTCATGCTGCCGCCGTAGAGGATGCTGACGGCGCGGGCGGGACGGGCGCCGTAGATGCCGCGGATCACAGCGCGGATGCCTTCGCAGACTTCCTGGGCCTGCTCTGCGGTGGCGGTCTTGCCGGTGCCGATGGCCCAGATGGGCTCATAGGCGATGACGCAGCGGCGCAGCTGGCTGGCGTCAATGCCGCTGAGGGCAGCCTTCACCTGGTAAGCCACATACTCCATGGTCAGGTCCATCTCCCGCTGCTCCAGGCTCTCGCCCACGCAGATGATGGGCATGATGCCCTTCTCCAGCAGAGCCTTGGCCTTGGCATTGATGAGCATATCGTCCTCGCCGTGATACTGGCGGCGCTCGGAGTGGCCCACGATGCAGTACTTGGCGCCGATGTCGGCCAGCTGGCTGGCGGAAACCTCGCCGGTGTAAGCGCCCTTCTCATACTTGCTCACGTCCTGGCCGCCGGCGGCAACCTTGCAGTCCTTGCCGGCCTTGACCATAGCGGGGATCATCACCGCCGGGGTGCACAGCACCATCTCGCAGGTGCGGGTCTTGGGCAGGTTCTCCTTCAGCTCCTCCATAAAGGGCTTGATCTCAGAGGCGAGCATGTTCATCTTCCAGTTGCCGGCGATAACGGTTTTGCGGTATTTTCTGTTCATTTCGATCTCTCCATCAATTCAAATGCTGTTATGTGAAATATACTCTTTCCTGCCGCCGTCTGGCGGCAGGAAGGATCAACCAATTACTTATCCAGCAGGCAGGCCACACCGGGCAGCTCCTTGCCTTCCAGGAACTCCAGGCTGGCGCCGCCGCCGGTGGAAATGTGGGTGATCTTGTCGGCAAAGCCCAGCTTCTCAACGGCAGCCGCGCTGTCGCCGCCGCCCACGATGGTCACCGCGCCGGACTCGGCCAGAGCCTTGGCCATGGCCTTGGTGCCGCCGGCGAACTTGTCAAACTCGAACACGCCCATGGGCCCGTTCCACACGATGGTGCCGGCGCCCTTGACGGCCTCGGAAAACAGCTCCACGGTCTTGGGGCCGATGTCCATGCCCATCAGGTTCTCGGGGATGTTGCCCTCCACCAGCACAGGCTCTGCATCGGCGCTGAACTCTGCGGCGCAGAGGTTGTCAACGGGCAGCAGGAACTTCACGCCCTTGGCAGCGGCCTTCTCGATCATCTCCTTGGCGTAATCGATGCGGTCAGCCTCCAGCAGGCTGGTGCCGATCTCATAGCCCTGGGCCTTCTTGAAGGTGTAGGCCATGCCGCCGCCGATGATGATGGTGTCTGCCTTCTCCAGCAGGTTGTTGATGACGTTGATCTTGTCGGAGACCTTGGCGCCGCCCAGCACAGCCACGAAGGGGCGCTTGGGGTCGTCCAGGGCCTTGCCCATGATGCTCAGCTCCTTATTGACCAGCAGGCCGGAGTAAGCGGGCAGGTAAGCGGCCACGCCGGCGGTGGAGGCGTGGGCACGGTGCACAGTGCCGAAGGCGTCGGAAACAAAGATGTCGGCCATGTCAGCCAGGGCCTTGGCGAAGTCGGCGCCGTTCTTCTCCTCGCGGATATCGAAGCGGAGGTTCTCAAGAAGCATGATCTGGCCGGGCTGCAGAGCAGCGGCCTTGGCCTGGGCGTCCTCGCCGATGATGTCGGAAGCGAAGATCACTTCCTGACCCAGCAGCTGGCTCAGCCGCTTGGCAACGGGGGCCAGAGTCAGCTTGGTCTTCCACTCGCCCTTGGGCTTGCCCAGGTGGGAGCAGGAAATGACGGCGGCGCCGTTCTCCAGCAGATACTTGATGGTGGGGATGGCAGCAACGATACGCTTGTCGCTGGTGATCTCGCCGGTCTCTTTGTCCTGAGGAACGTTAAAGTCGCAGCGGAGAAGCACCTTCTTGCCCTTGACGTCAACATCATAAATTGTCTTCTTGTTGTAGTTCATGATATATCCTCCTATCATTATTGCTTACTGTTTTATTCTGCCATACTCCCCGTTTCCAGCAGTCCGGGAAAGCCCTGCTGCCGAAGCGCTTCGTATGCCAGTATGGCTGCGGAGTTTGAAAGATTCAGACTCCGTGCTTCACTGATCATGGGGATGCGGATGCATCGGTCGCGGTATTTTTCTCTCAGCCATTCCGGCAGGCCCGCGGTCTCCTTGCCGAACAGCAGCGCCACATCGCCGCGCATATCCACTTCGTGGTAAGCCCGGGGCGCTTTGGTGGTTGCCAGATAGATATTAGTATCACCATTTTTGGCGAAGTACTCATCGATGCTCTGATATTCGTGGATTTCCACCAGATACCAGTAGTCCAGCCCGCAGCGCTTGACCATCCTGTCGGAAATGTCAAAGCCCAGGGGATGGATCAGGTGGAGCCTTGCCCCCGTGGCGGCGCAGGTTCTGGCGATGGCGCCGGTATTGTGGGGAATCTCCGGTTCCACAAGGACAATGTCGATCATGCTTTCTCTTTCGCTCCTGTGAAAAAGGTATCTCTCACTCTTTTTCTCCAACATATTAGCACAAAAATCAGAAAAATCATGCACTTTTTTTCGTTTTTTTGCGATTCTTGCATATTTAACAAAACAGGGCTATAATCCGTACTGTGCAAAGGCCATTTCTTGTCATTTTGCATATGTCATTTTATTATCAATACCCGATCGGAAGGTGCTGTTGCTATGGAAGAAAAATGCAATATCTGCCCCCGCGCCTGCGGGGCTGTCCGGGGGGAACGCGGCGGCGGAATGTGCCTCTCCCCTGCCCTGCCCCGGGTGGCCCGGGCGGCCGCTCATTTTGGGGAGGAACCCTGCATCGGCGGCAGCCGGGGGGCCGGGGCCGTGTTCTTCACCGGCTGCAATCTTCGCTGCGTTTTCTGCCAGAACCGGGAGATCAGCCGGGGGCAGGCAGGCCGCACGCTGACGGTGCCGGAGCTGCGGGAGCTGTTTCTCCGCCTGCGGGATCAAGGCGTGGCCACCCTGGACCTGGTCACCGGCACCCACTATACCCCCTGGATCGCCGAGGCCCTCAGCGGCCTTGACCTGGGCATCCCGGTGGTGTGGAACAGCTCCGGCTATGACAGTGTGGAAAGCCTGCATATGCTGGAGGGGCTGGTGCAGGTCTATATGCCGGACTTCAAATATTGGAAGCCGGACCTGGCCAAACGCTACGCCGCCGCCGCGGATTATCCCCAGGCGGCCAAAGCCGCCATCAAAGAGATGTTCCGCCAGGTAGGGCCTTATGAGCTGGACAGCGAGGGCATCCTGCAAAAGGGGCTTCTCATCCGCCATCTGATCCTGCCGGGGCAGGATCTGAACGCCATGGATGTGATGGACTTTGCCGCCGAGGAATTCCCCTCTGGCAGCATCCTGTTCTCTCTCATGAGCCAGTATACCCCCATGCCGGGGCTGGAGCGGTTCCCGGAGCTGCAAAAGCCCATTGACCCGGAGCTGAACGACCGGCTCATCCGCTATATGCAGCGCCTGGGCCTGGATGGCTATTGGCAGGAGACCGGCTCCGCCACCGCCGATGAAATCCCGGACTTTGACCTGACCGGGCTTTAAGGCTTGACATTGTTCGCCCTTTGTCCGATAATAAGAACGAGAAAACCCCTTAAAAATATCAGAGGAGAGATACCATATGAATTACAATGAAATTTTGGCCGCCGCTAAGGACTGCGTTGGTCCCTACTGCAAGGCCTGCCCTGTCTGCAACGGCCGCGCCTGCGGCAATTCCATGCCCGGCCCCGGCTGCAAGTACCCCGGCAACGTGGCCGCCCGGAACTTTGACAAGTGGCAGGAGATCTGCGTCAATATGGACACCCTTTGCCCCAACGCTACCCCCGATGTGAGCTTTGACTTCCTGGGCCACAAGTTCGTGGCTCCCATCTTCGCCGCGCCCCTTGGCTCCATCGATCTGCACTACGGCCCCAAGTACAAGGATCAGGAGTATAACACCATCCTTGTGAAGGTGGCCGCCGAGTACGGCCTCATGGCCCTCACCGGCGACGGCGTCGACCCCAGCATCATGCTCTCTTCCGTGGAGGATATGAAAAAGGTGAACGGCATGGGCTGCCCCACCATCAAGCCCTGGAACAAGGAAGCCGTCTTTGAGAAGCTGGATGTGCTCAACGCCAGCGGCATCTTCGCCGCCGCCATGGACGTGGACGGCGCGGGCCTGCCCTTCCTGAAGGCTATGAACCCCAACGCCGGCAGCAAGTCTGTGGACGAGATGAAGGAGATCGTGAATTACGCCAAGATGCCCTTCATCATCAAGGGCATCATGACCGTGGCCGGTGCCAAAAAGGCTGTGGAAGCCGGCGCCGCCGCCATCGTGGTCTCCAACCACGGCGGCCGTGTCCAGGGCGGCGTGCCCTCCACCGCGGAGGTGCTGCCCGCCATCGCCGAGGCCGTCAAGGGCCAGATCACCATCCTGGTGGACGGCGGCATCCGCTCCGGCGTGGACGTGTTCCGTGCCCTGGCCCTGGGCGCTGACGGCGTGCTGATCGGCCGCCCCCTGCTGCCCATGATCTACGCCGCCGGTGAGGAAGGCTTCAAGGTCTACATGGATAAGATCATCGGTGAGCTGAAGTCCACCATGACCATGTGCGGCGCCGCCACCCTGAAGGACATCACCCGGGACAAGGTCTGGCTGGAGAAATAAGCCGCTTTCAAAACAGTATACATACAAAAACCCAGCCTGCCGGGCTTGCCCGGCAGGCTGGGTTTATCTTTATTCCAATTTCAGCATTTCGCTTTCAGCTTTTCGTATTCTTCCTGAACAATTGCTTCCATCTGCTCCCACTTCTGCTCCATATCCCGAACCAGCTTGAACTGGGTGCGGCAGCGGTCCAGATTGTGCTTCTCCCGGTCGATGGAGAAGTATTTGTCCCCCATCAGATAATCGGTGAGGAAGCGGATGCCGCACTCGATGGTCATGGTATAGGCCCCCTGGGCCAGGGCCTTGACCTCCGCCTCCGTCAGGCTGGGGCAGGCCTCCAGAAAGCCTCTGGTAAAGGCCCGGAAGTATTCCAGGTTCAGGCTCACCTTGTCCAGGTCCGTCTCGTCCTCGGCAGCGGTGGAAGCGCCGAAGCGGATGGCGTCGCCGAAGTCGTAGCTGGCCAGGCCCGGCATCACCGTGTCCAGGTCGATGACGCAGACGGTCTCCCGGCTGTCCTTGTCCAGCAGCACATTGTTGATCTTGGTGTCATTATGGGTGGCCCGGACGGGCAGCTCGCCCCGCTCCCGCTTGTGGTGGAGCCGGCAGGCCCGCTCCTCCCGTGCCAGGGCGAAGTCCACTTCCGCCTCCACTTCCTTCAGCCGCCCGCAGGCGTCGGCCTCGATGGCGTCGCGGAACTTCTGATAGCGGTCCACGGTGTTGTGGAAATCAACAATCGTCTCCTCCAGCTGCTCCGCCGGGAAGTCCCGCAGGGCGTACTGGAAGCCGCCGAAGCCCCTGGCGCTCTGGTAGAAGTCCTCCGCCGTCTCCGCCCGCTGCAGGCAGATGCTGTTGTCCACAAAGCGGTAGATGCGCCAGGCCCCGCCCTGACCGTCGTCATAATAGGTCCGGCCATCCTTGGTGTCGATATAGCTGATCATGGCCATCTTTCCGTCCTCCCGCTGCCGCAGGAAGGCGCTGATGGCGGCCATGTTGTTCATCAGGGCATCCACATTGGGAAACACATACTGGTTGATCCATTGTAATATGTAGCGGCTGCCGGTATCGGTGGTGATGAGGAAGGTCTGGTTGATGTGCCCGCTCTTGATCTGGCTGACCTTCACCGTTTTTCCCTCAATGGGGAAATGTCCGGCGATCTCCGCCTGGCGGGGCAGCTGCTTCTCCCGCCGGCGCAGCAGCAGGATGGGCAGCACGGACAGCAGCAGCACCGCCCCCGCCGCCAGATAGATTTCCGGCGTGGGCACGGTTTTCACCTGACCCAGTTCCACATAGGTGCTGTTGCTGCCCCGGATCACCGCCGCGCCGATGGCCGGGCCGATGATCATCGGCAGCATAACGGCAAAAATCATCCGGATGCCCTGGAAATGGCCCACCTTGCCCTCCGGGGTCCAGTCCCGGATATTGGCGCTGAGGGCGGCAGACGCCATCATGTACCCGCCCATCATCACCGTGCCGGCTACCATGACGCCCGCCGGCTTACGCACAAAGTACATGCCCAGCAGGCCCAGCAGCATGATCAGCGCTGCCGGGAACACGAACACCAGCTTCCCCAGCCTGTCGATGAACCGGCCGGCAACCACGCTGATCACCGAGGCCAGAATCAGTACCACTCCAAGGATCAGGGCGTAGTCCGTAATGCCCAGGTAGTTCTGGATATAAATGATCAGATAGGGGAAAAACACCTGCACCGCAATGGAGAACAGGCAGAAGGCGGCAAAGGACAGGTACAGCTCCGGGCTTTCCTTCACCACGCCGGGCCGCAGCCCATAGAGCAGGTTTTTGAAGTAGCTGTCCTTCCGGGGCTTCAGCCCCTCATCATCCCGGATCAGCCCCAGGGAAAGCAGGCCCACCACTGACACCGCGATGCCGAAGATGCCGAAAAATTCCTTCCATCTCCCCTGCTGGGTCAGACCGTCAAACAGGCCGAAGATCACCAGCATGGCAATCAGCGGCAGGATGGCCAGCACGCTCTCCACCCGGCCCCGGTTGCTCTGATCGGTCACATCGGTGACGTAGGCGTTGAAAGCGGCATCATTTGCGGTGCTGCCGAAGAAGGTCATCACGCAGTCCAGCACCACCACCATGATGGCGGCGGCCGCCGCGGCGTTGGCGCCGGGGAAAAGCCTTGCGGCGTTTTCCGGCGTGATGAAGCCGAAAAGGCCGGTGCTCACGCCCCAGAGCACATAGCCCAGGGCGATCAAGGCCTTCCGCCGGCCCAGCCGGTCGGAAAGCGCCCCCATCAGCAGGGTGGTCAGCGTGGCCACCGTCGCAGACCAGGCCACCATACTGGCAATATAGCCCGGATCGGTGGAAATGGTGTTATACAGGAACACATTGAAATACATGTTCTCAATGGTCCAGGCAAACTGCCCAAACAGGCCGATCAAAATAATGCCCAGCCACTTCCGGGCGTTCAGCGTCTTACTCATATTCTCTCTCCCTCTGGGGGTTTTATTTCTCCGTCACCAGATTAAGAATGATCTCCGTGGCTTTCTCCATATCCTGGATGCTGATATGCTCGTAAGGCCCATGAAAGCCGTAGCCGCCGGTTCCCAGGTTGGGGCAGGGCAGCCCCCGGCAGGACAGCTGGGCCCCATCGGTACCGCCCCGGACCGGGCGGATATCCGCCTGCAGCCCGGCCCTTTCCATGGCCCGCTCCGCCCGGCGGACGATCTCCATCCTGTCCTTCAGGACGCAGGCCATGTTCCGGTACTGTTCCGTAATGGTCAGCACAGCCGTTCCCTCTCCGTAGCGGGCATTGATCTCCTTCTCGATCTGCCGCATCCGCTGCTGCCGCTCTCTGTACCGGGCCTCGTCATGATCCCGGATAATGTATTTCAGCTCCGCCCTGTCGCAGCTGCCGCTCATATCCGTCAGGTGGTAAAAGCCCTCATAGCCCTCCGTTTTGGCGGGAATTTCTTCCGGCGGCAGCAGGGCGTTGATCTCCATGGCCACCAGGCAGGCATTGACCATGATGTCCTTGGCGCTGCCGGGATGGACGTTGACGCCCTGAATCTCCCACTGGGCAGCGGAAGCGTTGAAGGTTTCATAGTTTAACTCATTCACCGCGTCCCCGTCAAGGGTATAGGCAAAATCCGCCCCGAAGCCGGGGATATCCAACAGCGCCGCTCCATGGCCGATCTCCTCGTCCGGGCAGAAGCAGAGCGCCAGGGCGCAGTGGGGAATCTGCTCTTTTATCAGTCTCTCGCAGGCGGTGAGGATCTCCGCGATGCCCGCCTTGTCGTCCGCCCCCAGCAGGGTGCTGCCGTCGGTGACGATCAGGTCATGGCCGACCTGCTCCTTCAGATCCGGGAACTGCTCCGGGCTCAGCGCCCGGCCATGACCCAGGTCGATGGGGCCGCCGTCATAGTTTTTTACCACCCGGGGCTGCACATTCTCCCCGCAGAAATCCGGAGCCGTGTCTATATGGGCGATCAGGCCGATGGTGGGGCTGTTCTCATAGCCCTCGCTGGCAGAGAGGAAACCGTAAACATAGCCGCTCTCCTCCCGGAGCACCCGCTCCAGCCCCAGCGACTGCATTTCCCGCTCCAACGCCTTTGCCAGCTCCTGCTGGCAGGCAGTGCTGGGCGTACTGCCGCTGTCCTCATCGCTTTGGGTATTGATCTGTACATAGTTTAAAAGCCGCTGCCAGGCTTCCATGCCCTTCACCTCATTTGTAGATTTCTCCATAGACGAACAGCCTCCCCTTCCGGGAGGTGCCGCCCACGCCGCTGATGCTGCCCTTGCCCTTGCCTTTCAGGGAGAGGATGTCCCCCTCCTTCACGATACAGTCCGCCTTCAGGCATTGGCCATAGTTCAGGCTCACATTTCCCGCGGCGATCTGCTTGGCCGCTTCCGTGCGGGACAGATGGAACAGCCCCGCCGCCACCGCGTCCAGCCGGGGGGACATTACCGAGAAGCTGAGGCTCTCCGTCTCCACCTTCCGCGCCGGCACCTCTTCCAGCGGCACCTGGCTGGCCTTCACCGTATAGCGTCCGGCCTTCTCGATGCTCAGCAGGTGCCGCAGCACGCTTTTCATGCAGAACACATAGGCCGTGTCCCCTTCCACCTGAATATCGCCCAGCCATTCCCGGCCGATGCCCATGCCCAGCAGGGCGCCCATGTAGTCCCGGTGTCCCGGCTGGCCGAAATAGGCCTTCAGCTTCATGGCGCAGAGATACTCGCTCACGTCCAGCATCTCCTCCGTCATGTAGTCCGGCAGGAAGAAGGCCGCCGCCCGTTCGCAATTATCGCCGCCGCCGTGAAACACCAGGCCGCAGGGGATAAAGCCCAGTTTTGATTGTATCTCATATTGTTCCGCCGGGCTGAGAAAGCCGGAGACGCAGACCGTGCCGCTGCGCTCACAGCGTTCCGCCAGATCTCTGGCCCGCTTTAAAAGTTCACTGTTTTCCATCTTTTACCCTCGTTTTATGGGCGTTCTGATTGGTCTTTTCCAGCAGCTCCGCCATCTGACCCAGGGTCCATTCCAGCTGGTGGATGAACTCCCCGGAGCTGCACCGCAGCACCCCGGAGCGCAGGGCCGACAGGCGGATCAGATTGTCGCTGGTGATGACCCGGACAGAGTAGTTCTTTCCGATCTCATTTGCGATCTTCTCGATATAGGCGTCGCCGGTCTCCCCATCCCTGGTGAAGACCACATGGATGTTGTGGTACGCCTGCCGGGAGCCGGGGTTGCCGGGAGTGCGGAAGCCGTCAAACACCAGCACCAGCTCGCTCTGGGTGAAGCCGGCGTAGTTGGAAAGCATATCCATCAGCCGGGTGCGGGCCAGGTCCAGCCGTTCCCGGGCCAGGTTTTTCAGCTCATCCCAGGCAAAAATCAGGTTATAGCCGTCAATGATCAGATATTCCTTTTTGTTCTGACGCTCCACCGGCGGTACCGGGGCCTCATTCCGCTCCGCTGCCCGGTACATAGGCCGCTTGATGGGGCCGAACTCCCGCGTCATAATTGCCTCCAGCTCCCGCTCATCGATGCTGACGGGGTAGCGGGGCGCGGGAATGGCCGCCTCCGCCCCCTTGGGCCGCAGGCAGCTTTCCAGATGCATATAGTCCCTGACCTTGTCCCACTTGATGTTGACCCCCGCCCCGTGGGAACAGAACACGGAGTCCGCCGTGTTCTCCACGTCGCTCTCCGCATCGTAGCCGATGGCGGCGATCACCGCCTCCGGCTCCGGGCATGGCTTGTAGCCGTCGCTTCGCAGACTCAGCCGCCCCCGCCCCCGGGTGTAGGCCACCAGTTCCTCCATATAGCCGTTCATGGCTGCCACCGGGGCGGAGCCGCGCAGCAGCATCAGCTCTCCCGCCTCCTCCGGCGCCTCGAACTCTCCGTTCATGGCCCGCACATCGTTGATGGCCCGGCCGATCTGCTCCTGGGGCACCGCCATCTCAAAGCGGTACCAGGGCTCCAGCAGCAGGCTCTCCGCCTGCATCAGCCCCTGGCGCACAGCCCGGTAGGTGGCCTGGCGGAAGTCCCCGCCCTCGGTGTGCTTGTCGTGGGCCTTCCCGGCGGCCAGGCTAATCTTCACATCCGTGATGGGCGAGCCGGTGAGCACCCCCAGATGGGGCTTTTCCTGCAAATGGGTGAGGGTCAGCCGCTGCCAGTTCCGGTCCAGCAGATCCTCGCTGCACACGCTGTCCAGCACGATGCCGCTCCCTCTTGGCAGCGGCTCCAGGATCAGATGCACCTCTGCGTAGTGGCGCAGGGGCTCAAAATGGCCCACACCCTCCACCGTGTTGGCAATGGTCTCCTTGTACAGGATGCGCCCGGTGTCCAGCTGGATGTCCACATCGAAGCGCTCCTTCACCAGGCTTTTCAGCACCTCCGTCTGCACCTTGCCCATCAGCTGCACGCTGATCTCCGAAAGCTTCTCGTTCCAGCGAACGTGGAGCTGAGGGTCCTCCTGGCCCAGCTGCTGCATCTTGGGCAGCATCAGCGCCGGGTCACAGCCCTTGGGCAGGATCACCCGGTAGCTGAGCACCGGCTCCAGCACCGCCGCCGCGGCGTCTGCCTCCGCCCCCAGGCCCTGACCGGGCCAGCAGCCGCTGAGCCCCAGCACGGCGCAGACCTGGCCCGGGACAACGCGGTCCACCGCCTCATATTTCATCCCGGAGTAGAGCCGGATCTGGCTCACCTTTTCCTCCAGCACATTCCCCTTCTCATCCCGGTAGCGGATGGGGCTTCGCACCTTCAGCTCCCCGCCGGTGATCTTCATGTAGGTCAGGCGCTTGCCCTGGGCGTCCCTGGCGATCTTGTACACCCTGGCGGCAAAGTCCCTACCGTAGTCCTTCTCCGGGATCAGCCCATCCAGCGCCCGGAGAAAGTCCTCCACGCCCTCGGTTTTCAGCCCGGAGCCGAAGAAGCAGGGGAACAGCCGCCGTCCTGCGATGAGCGTGCGGATGGTCTCCCGGCTGATCCTTCCCTCCGCCAGGTATTCCTCCATGGCCTCCTCGTCGCTGAGGGCGATCTGCTCATAAAGCTCCCCCTCCGGCAGGGTAAAGTCCAGGCAGGCCGGGCTCAGCCGCTTCTGCAGCTGCGCCATCAGCTCCTCCCGGCCAGGGTTGGGCAGGTCCATCTTGGTAACGAAGAGGAAGCAGGGCAGACTGTAGCGCTCCATCAGCCGCCACAAGGTCTCCGTATGGGCCTGCACGCCGCCTGCGGCGCTGATCACCAGTACCGCCTCATCCAGCACCTGCATGCTGCGCTCCGCCTCGGCGGCAAAGTCCACATGGCCCGGCGTGTCCAGCAGGGTCACGGAATGCCGCTCCAGCCGGATCTGGGCCTGCTTGGAAAAAATGGTGATGCCCCGCTGCCGCTCCAGACTGTGGGTGTCCAGGAAGCTGTCCCGGTGATCCACCCTGCCCAGCTTTTTAAGTTTTCCCGAAAGGTACAGCATGGCCTCGCTGAGGGTGGTCTTCCCCGCGTCCACATGGGCCACAATGCCAAGTACCGTATGATTCTCATTAAACATGAGGTCTATTTTAACAGAAAGCCCTTGCAGAATCAACTTTTATATGGCTTTCCCCGGTTGATTAACATAATATGTAATCTGCTTGCAAAAATATTTTGAATTTTTTGAAACTTTGACTACCATAATTGTAAAAGTCATGTTATAATTACTTGTCATATTGCAACCATTCATTTTGCAAGCTTCCACCCTCAGAAAAGGAGTTCGATATAATGAAGAAAATTCTCGTGCTTGAAGATGAGGCCAACATCCGCAGCTTTGTTGTCATCAACCTTCGCCGCAGCGGCTTTGAGCCTATCGAGGCGGAAAACGGCGAGATGGCCCTGGAGAAGCTGAAGGTGAACCCGGATATCTGTCTGGCCCTGCTGGATGTGATGCTGCCGGATATTGACGGGTTTGAGGTCTGCCGCCGCATCCGGGCCACCGGCTCCAAAATGGGCATCATCATGCTCACCGCCAAGAGCCAGGAGATCGATAAGGTCACCGGCCTGATGACCGGGGCGGACGACTATGTGACCAAGCCCTTCTCCCCGGCAGAGCTGACCGCCCGGGTGGACGCGCTGATCCGCCGCCTGGGCATTGATGATGAGGAGCGCTCTTCCACGGAGCTGGTCAGCGGCCCCTTCCTGCTGAACACCCGCAACCGCACCTTGGAAAAGGACGGCCAGCGCCTGAAGCTGACCCAGATCGAATACCTGCTGATGAAGCTCTTTATGGAGAACCCCGGCAAAGCCATGAGCCGGGAGGATATCCTCACCGCCGTCTGGGGCAACGACTTCAAAGGTGAGCTGAAAACCGTGGACGTGAACATCCGCCGCCTGCGCATCAAGATCGAGTCCGACCCTACCGAGCCGGAGTATCTGACCACCGTCTGGGGCTACGGCTACAAATGGGGTTACTGAGCGAGGAAAGAGGATAGGAAGTAAACGTTCATGTGGAGCAGTCTTAAAAACCAGCTGCTGGTAACCAGCATCGGGGCCCTGGCCCTGCTGCTGCTGGGCGTCTGGTTTGTGACCAGGGGTTTTGTGAACCTGGCCATCACCATGATGGTGTTCACCTGTATCTATATCATTGTCCTGAACCTGTGGTTCTGGTACTTTGTCACCGACCCGCTGGCGGAGCTGACCCGGTTTTCCAAGCACATTGCGGAGGGCAGCTACGGCGTGAAGCTGGAGACCAGCGGTTCTGACGAGATCGGCAAGCTGACGGCAGAAATCAACAATATGTCTGAGAAGGTGGCCATCGCCGAGAAGTCCCGGACGGACTTCATCTCCCAGGTCTCCCACGAGCTGCGCACCCCCCTCACCGCCATCATGGGCTGGAGCGAGACCATCGCCTTTGACCCGGCCGTCCAGGGGGACTCTCTCCGGGGCATCAACATCATCTCTAAAGAAGCGGAGCGGCTCACCGGCATGGTAACGGAGCTGTTGGAGTTCACCCGCATCCAGGACGGCCGCTTTAACCTGCGCATTGAGCTGATCGACATTGCCGCCGAGCTGGAGGATGCGCTGTTCACCTACGGGGAACTGATGAAGCAGTCCGGCATGGAGGTCAATTACTCCGCTCCCCCGGCGGAGATTCCCCTCATCCCCGGCGACCCGGAGCGGCTCAAGCAGGTGTTCTGCAACCTGCTGGATAACGCCGCCAAGCACGGCGGCGATGGCGGCAAGATCGACGTGCGCCTGCGGGAAGAGGGGGACCATGTGCGCATCAGCTTCCGGGACTATGGTCACGGCATCCCGGAGGGAGAGCTCCCCCATGTGAAGGAGAAGTTCTACAAGGGCAGCTCCAAAAACCGGGGCACTGGCATCGGCCTGTCCGTCTGTGATGAGATCATCACCCGCCACGGCGGGGAGCTGACGGTGAAAAACGCCCCGGAGGGGGGCTGTATCGTCACGCTGACCCTGCCCCTCACCTCAGCATAAGGAGAAATCAATATCTATGAGCAACAACAACAATTCCTGTTCCTTCCGCACCTCCATCGGCGGCCAGGCCCTGATCGAGGGCATCCTGATGCGGGGCCCCAAAAAGCAGGCCATCGTCTGCCGCACCAAGGATGGCCTGGTGGAAAAGGTGGAGGAGCTGAAGCTGGATAAGCAGAAGCACCCCATCCTGGGCTGGCCCTTCATCCGGGGCTGCGCCATCTTTCTGGACTCCATGGTCAAGGGCATGCAGGCCCTGACCTATTCCGCCAGCCTCATCCCCGAGGAGGAGCAGGAGGAGCCGGATAAGCTCGACCAGTGGATCGCCGATCATTTCCCCGCCGAGAAAGCCCAGAAGCTGATTATCGGCACGGCGGTGGTGCTGGGCATCGCCCTGGCCCTGCTGCTGTTCATCTTCCTGCCCACCCTGATCGTGGGCTTCATCAAGCCCCTGACGGGGAGCTATGTGATCCGAAATCTTTCCGAGGGCTTTACCAAAGTGGTCATTTTACTGCTCTATATGGCGCTCTGCACCCGCATGAGCGATATCCAGCGCCTTTTTGCCTACCACGGGGCCGAGCACAAGACCATCTTCTGTTATGAGCACGGCAAGCCCCTGACGGTGGAAAACGTCCGGCCTGAAAGCCGCTTCCATCCCCGCTGCGGCACCAGCTTCCTGCTGGTGGTCATTGTGGTGAGCATTCTGGTCAACTCCGTTGTGCGGCTGGACAACAGCTTCGCCCGCATGGGGGCCCACCTGCTGCTGCTGCCTGTGGTGGTGGGCATCAGCTATGAGATCAACCGCTGGTGCGGCCGGCATGACAATATCCTGTCCGCCGTTTTGTCCGCGCCGGGCAAATGGCTCCAGCGCATCACCACCTATGAGCCGGATGACGGCATGATCGAATGTGCCATCCGGGCCATGGAGCTGGTGATCCCGGAGGAAAAAGGCAGCGACGAATGGGGAAAATGAGGTAACGAAACTTGAGAACCTATAACGACATCTATCTGTCCACAAGAAATCTCCTGCGCCAGAACGGCGTGGAGGCCTACAGTCTGGAAGCCCGGGTGCTGGTGGCCAGCGCCGCCGGCAAGACGGTGCAGCAGCTGCTGCGGGACATCAATCTCTATACCACTGCCGAGGTGGAGAACCGGGTGCTGGACTATGCCGCCCGCCGGCTCAAGGGAGAGCCGGTTGCCTATATCACCGGCTCCTGGGAGTTTTATGGCCTGCCCCTGACCATCACCCCCGACGTGCTCATCCCCCGGATGGACACGGAGGTGCTGGTGGACGCGGTGAAGGAGATCCTCACCGGCTATAAGATGGACGCCCGTGTCCTGGACCTGTGCTGCGGCAGCGGCTGCATCACCTGCGCCATCGCCCGGGAGCTGCCGGCCACCAAGCTGGTGGCGGTGGACCTCAGCGCCAGCGCCCTGGAGGTATGCCGCAAGAACGTCACCGACCATAAGTTCAACGCCCGGGTACTCTGCATCCAGGCCGACGCCACTTCTTCTCCCCCTCTGGGCATCGGCAATTTTGACGTTATCGTCTCCAACCCCCCCTACATAGCCAGCGGTGAGATCCCGGGGCTGGACCGCTCCGTCCGGGACTATGAGCCCATCTGGGCCCTGGACGGCGGGGAGGACGGGCTTCGCTTCTATAAGGCAATTATTAAATATTGGAAATCCATCCTGCGCCCCGGCGGCTTTCTGGTGTTCGAGGTAGGCGAAGGTCAGGCCCAGGCGGTCAGCGAAATGCTGATGTCCGCCGGCTTCACCCGCACCGCCACCCGGAAGGACACCCAGGGCATTGACCGGGTGGTCATCGGTAAAATGTAACATCCCGCAACCCCCGCATCCCCAAATCTTTGAATAGTGAGGAATTGCAAATGGCTGAGAAAAAGAAAGTCCCCGCTGTGGTGGCTCCCGCCGTCAGCGATAAGAAGAAAGCCCTGGAAACCGCCATCGCCAAGATCGAGAAAGACTACGGCAAGGGCACCATCATGCGCCTTGGCGACGATATATCCGTCAATGTGGAGGCCCTGTCCACCGGCTCCCTGTCCCTGGACCTGGCCTTGGGCATCGGCGGCGTCCCCCGTGGCCGCATTGTAGAAATTTACGGGCCTGAGGCTTCCGGTAAGACCACCCTGGCCCTGCATGTGGTAGCTTCTGCCCAGAAAAACGGCGGTGACGCCGCCTATATCGACGTGGAGCACGCGCTGGAGCCGGCCTATGCCCGTGCCCTGGGCGTGGACATTGACTCCCTGCTGATCTCCCAGCCGGACACCGGCGAGCAGGCCCTGGACATTGCCGAGTCCCTGGTACGCTCCGGCGCCATCGACGTGCTGGTGGTGGACTCCGTTGCCGCCCTGATCCCCCGGGTAGAGCTGGAGGGCGAGGTGGGCGACACCGTGGTGGGCGCCCTGGCCCGGCTGATGAGTCAGGCCATGCGCCGCCTGGCCGGCGCCATCTCCAAAAATAACTGCACCGTCATCTTCATCAACCAGCTGCGCCAGAAGATCGGCGTCATGTACGGCAACCCGGAGACCACCCCCGGCGGCCTGGCTCTGAAATACTATGCCTCTGTCCGTATCGATGTCCGCCGTATCGAGACCCTGAAAAACGGCGGCGAAATGATCGGCAACCGCACCCGGGCCAAGGTGGTGAAAAACAAGGTGGCTCCCCCCTTCCGGGAGGCAGAGTTTGACATCATGTACGGCGAAGGCATCTCCAAGGTGGGTGAGATCATCGACCTGGGCGTGAAGCTGGAGATCATTGACAAGGCCGGCGCCTGGTACACCTGCAACGGCCAGCGCATCCAGGGCCGGGACGGCGTGCGGGAGTACCTGCTGGCCAATCCCGATGCCTGCGACGCCATTGAGAAGGAGATCCGGGACAATGCCTATAAGCTGCTGAGCCCCCAGGCCCGCAAGGCCGCTCAGGTCTCCGGCCGGGGCACAGTCCCCGCCGTGGACGTCAGCGCCGCGGACTTTGACGAGGAATAAGCCTTGCTCATTACCGCCATACGCCAGACCGCGCCGGGCCGGCTCACCGTCGCCTTTGAGGACGGGACGGAGCTGAAAAGCACCCTCTCCGCCGTCACCGACCTGCGTCTCTATTCAGGCCGGGAGCTGGATGAGGCGGAGCTTGCAGCCCTGCGCCTTGCCTCCGCCCGCTCCCTGGCCCGAGAGAAGGCCCTGGAACTGCTGTCCCGCCGCTCCATGTCCCGGCAGGAGCTGAAAAGCAAGCTGCTCCAAAAGGGAGAGGACGAGGACACCGCGGAATACTGCGCCGCCTGGCTTTGCGACAATGGCCTTTTGGACGATGAGAGCTATGCCGCCGCCGTCACCCGGCACTATGCCGCCAAGGGCTACGGCCCCGGCCGCATCCGTGGGGAGCTTTCCCGCCGGGGCATTGACCGGGAGCTGTGGGACGGTGCGCTGGACCAGATGCCGGACAACAGCGGCAAGCTGGATAAATTCATCGCCGCCCGCCTGAAGGACCCCACCGACCGGGACCAGGTGCGCAAAGTCACCGCCGCCCTGTACCGCCGGGGCCATTCCTGGGAGGACATCCGTGCTGCCCTGCGCCGCTTTGACGCGGAGCCGGAAGAATACTGAACCTGCTTTTGCCGCGAGACGGCAGAATGGAGACTTGAAACAGAATGGAAAAAACCTTTGCCATGATATCCCTTGGCTGTGCCAAGAACCTTGTAAACAGTGAGCAAATGCTCTACCTGATGAGCGAGGCCGGCTATACCCTTATGCCGGAGCCGGAGGGAGCCGACCTGGTGATCATCAACACCTGCGGCTTTATCGACGCCGCCAAGAGCGAGGCCATCGACAACATCCTGCAAATGGCGGAGCTGAAAAAGGCCGGCAAGCTGGGCGGCATCATTGTCACCGGCTGCCTCAGTGAGCGTTATCAGGACAGCATCCAGACCGAGCTTCCGGAGATTGACGCCGTGCTGGGCGTGGGCAGCTTCGGCGAGATTGTAGAAGCCGCCAACGCCGTCATGGCCAAAACCGGCTACCGCGGCTTCGGTGACAGCAGCGCCCCCATTGAGGAGACGCCCCGTGTGGTCTCCACCGGGCCGGGCTGGGCCTACCTGCGCATTGCCGAGGGCTGCAACAACTTCTGCGCCTTCTGTGCCATTCCCTTCATCCGGGGCCGTTACCGCTCCCGCTCTCTGGAGAACATTCTGGAGGAAGCCCGGGATCTGGCCGCCCACGGCGTGAAGGAGCTGATCGTCATCGCCCAGGACATCACCCGCTACGGCACCGACCTTTATGGGGAGCGATGTCTGGCCCGGCTGTGCCGGGAACTGTCCCAAATTGAGGGCATAGAGTGGATACGGCTCCACTACCTCTATGTGGACCAGTTTGACGATGAACTGATCGACGAGATCGCCCATAATGATAAAATCGTAAAATACCTGGATATCCCCATCCAGCACATTAATAATCAGATTCTAAAGCGCATGAACCGCCGGGGCACGGGGGATGATATCCGTGCCCTGTTCAGCAAGCTCCGCATGAAGATTCCCGGTCTGGTGCTGCGCACCAGCCTGATTGCCGGCCTTCCCGGGGAGGGAGAGGCAGAGTTTGAGGAGCTGTGTGAATTTCTTCGGGAGGCCCGGATCGAGCGGGTGGGCGTTTTCCCCTTCTCCCCGGAGGAGGGCACTCCCGCTGCCGTCATGGACCATGTGGACGCGGAAACCGCCCAGCGCCGTGCCGACCTGATCATGGAGCTGCAGGCCCCCATCATGGAGGACTTCTGCCAGCGCTTCGCCGGCCAGACCCTCCGGGTGCTCTATGAGTACTACGACGAGGAAAGCGGCTACCATGTGGGCCGCAGCTATGCCGACTCCCCGGATATTGACGGCCTGGTCCTCTTCTCCGGCGACTGTCAGGAGGGGGACATGGTGGATGTACTGATCCAGTACAGTGAGGACGGCCTGCTCTACGGTGAGCAGGTATAAGGCTGAAAGGAGATACAAAATGAACACAACAGCCAATAAGATCACCATTTTCCGCATCCTTCTCATCCCCGTGTTTCTGGTTCTGGCCTACATGGGCCAGCGGTACTGGGCCTTAGCGGTTTACATAATCGCTTGTCTGTCTGACATGGCCGATGGTTACATCGCCCGCCACTATAACCAGATCTCCAACTTCGGCAAGTTTATGGACCCGCTGGCGGATAAAGTCCTGGTGCTGGCCGCCATGTGCTTCTTTATCGAGAACGGCCAGATGCCCGGCTGGGCCGTGGTCATCGTGCTCTTCCGGGAGTTTGCTGTGTCCGGCCTGCGGCTGATCGCTGTGGAGCAGCAGCGGGTCATTGCCGCCGCCTGGTCCGGCAAGATCAAAACCGCCTGCACCATGCTGGGCCTGTGCGTCATGCTCTTTACCTCCCATCCCCTGGTGAACCTGATCGTCACCTGGGTCATTGTGATTACCACTCTTTATTCCGGTATCGAATATTTCTACGTCAACCGGGACGTGTTCAAAAATGCTGATTGAGGTGAAATAAAATGAAACTGTATAACTCTGCCACCCGCACCAAGGAAGAATTTGTTCCCAACCATCCTGACATCGTGAAGATGTACACCTGCGGCCCCACCGTTTACCACTTTGCCCATATCGGCAACCTGCGCTCCTACATCATGGAGGACGTGCTGGAGAAGTACCTGCGCTACGTTGGCTATAACGTGAAGCGGGTCATGAACATCACCGACGTGGGCCACCTGACCTCCGATGCCGACGAGGGCGAGGACAAGATGCTCAAGGGCGCCAAGCGGGAGCATAAGACCGTCATGGAGATCGCCAGGTTCTATACCGACGCCTTCTTCTCCGACTGCGCCAAGCTGAACATCAAGACCCCCGACGTGGTGGAGCCTGCCACCAACTGCATTGACGACTATATCCGCATCATCTCCAAACTGATGGACACCGGCTATGCCTACTTTGCCGGCGGCAACGTGTACTTTGACACCTCCAAGTTGGAGAAGTATTATGTCTTTAACGACTTCAACGAGGAAGACCTGGCCGTGGGCGTCCGTGAGGGCGTGGAGGAGGACAGCAACAAGCGCAACAAGAATGACTTTGTCCTCTGGTTCACCAAGTCCAAGTTTGAGGATCAGGCCCTGAAGTGGGATTCTCCCTGGGGCGTGGGCTACCCCGGCTGGCACATTGAGTGCTCCGGCATTTCCATGAAGCACCTGGGCGAGGATCTGGATATCCACTGCGGCGGCATTGATAACGCCTTCCCCCACCACACCAACGAAATTGCCCAGTCGGAGGCCTATCTGGGCCATAAATGGTGCAATTACTGGATGCATGTCCTCCACCTGAACACCAATTCCGGCAAGATGAGCAAGTCCAAGGGTGAGTTCCTTACCGTCTCCCTGCTGGAGGAAAAGGGCTATGACCCCCTGGCCTACCGCCTCTTCTGCCTCCAGAGCCACTACCGCAAGAGCCTGGTCTTTTCCTGGGAAAACCTGGATAACGCCCAGGTGGCCTATAACAAGCTGGTAGCCAAGGTGGCTGCCCTCAAGCCCGGTGACGGGGAGGTGGATAACGAAGCCCTCAGCGCCCTGCGGCAGAAGTTCACCGACGCCCTGGATAACGATCTGAACAGCTCCCTGGCCGTCACCGCCCTCTATGACGTGCTGAAGGCCAAGACCAATGACGCCACCAAGCTGGCCGCCATTGCCGATTTTGACAAGGTCCTGAGCCTGGACCTGATCGCCAAGGCGGATAAAAAGCGGGAAGAGCTGAAGAAGCAGGCCGTCACCGCCGGCCAGTTCACCATCGTCTCCGAGTCCGGCGAGAGCGACCCCCAGGTGGAAGCCCTGATCCAGGCCCGCCAGGACGCCAAGAAGGCCAAGAACTTTGCCGAGGCTGACCGCATCCGTGACCAGCTGAAGGCTTCCGGTATCGAGCTGACCGACATTCCCCACGGCGCTAAGTGGAAACGGATTTAATTGAATAAAACAAAAAAGCAAACCTCCCAAAGGCTCCTCTTCCCAAGGGGAGCTGGACAGGCCGCAGGCTGACTGAGAGGTTCAATACGAAAAAGAACTGCCCCTCAAAGGCAGTTCTTTTTTATGTAAACCATTTATGAATTATGTAAACTATTTTTGTGCAGTTCTCTCACAACCTGCCCCACGCTGCGATGGGTGACGCTGCGTGGCTCAAACCGAATCGCGGAGTAAATTCCCTGCATCACCAGCCCCGCTCCAAAGGTGGTGACCACCGTGCCGATCCCCACCGGGCCACCCAGCAGCCAGCCCGCCAGCAGCACCACCGCCCACAGCAGTACCTCCACCAGCCCGATGGGCACCCGCGGCAGCCGCTTGCCCAGGGCCACCAGCAGCGTATCCCTGGGGCCGCAGCCCTGGCCCGCCTTCATGTACACCGCCATGCCCAGCGCCATCAGCGCCATGCCCAGCAGCAGGCACAGCAGCCCCACCCACAGGCTGTCATTCTCCGGCAGCGGGTTCAGCCAATTGAACATCTGGACGAAATTGCCGGTAAGCAGCGCGTCGATCACCGTTCCAAAGCCGATTTTTTCCCCCAGTAAGAGGTCGATCAGCAACACAAAAAGCGATATACTTGTCATGGCCAGGCCGTAGTTCAGCGGCGTATGATAGCTGATCCCCATGCCCAAACAGTCCCAGGGGGCCAGCCCCAGGTTGGCATAAATGGTCAGGTGCACCCCCAGCGCAAAGACCAGCAGCCCGGCACAGATCTGCATCCATTGTATAAAAATTAACTTTCTACCCATTTCGGCTTCACCTCTTTTCCGCTCATTATAGTCTTTTTTCCCCGCTCCTGCAATGGGTAAAAGTATACATGAATATTACCTCCCTTGCCTTAAAATTTATATTTATTCGTTCCCCCATCGATTCGCCGTTCTTCCTTTCCAACAGTTTACAAACAGTTCACAGAAAAGTCTTTGAAATTGATTCTCCGTTTATTTTACTTCGGTATATTCATGGTAATAATAGAAGAGATCAGGAGAATTTCCATGAAAAACTCAACGCTGGGTGCCATCATGCAAAAGACCTTTGCCAAAAGCATCACCGGCTACGGCCTTATTCTAGATCAGGATAACGACTCCTGGTGGGACGAGATCAGTTCCATTCCTCCCGGCTTCATCAGCAGCGAGGAAAACAGCCGCATCGTCATTCGTGACTGGAAAAACCGCCGTTAACACATTACGAAAGCAGCCCCTTACCGGAAGAATTCCGTAAGGGGCTGCTTTCTTATTCTCTTCATAGCCGTGGAGAGCCATCTTGGCAGCCAGGAGCTGAAATATCCCTTGGTAAAGGCCTTGTTGTCGATGGGGGGCAATGTTCCATCAAGCGCAAACAGGATTGTAGTCAGTTTCGTACCTGGTTTCACAGTCTTACTCCCTTCCGTCGATATGCATTGCCGTTCTCATCAACAGCTGGAAATACCATGCACCATCAATGCACGCAAAAAACCGGGGAAACCTTTCCCCGGTTTTTCTGCTGTGATTCAGCTTTACATGGCTTTCTGATCAAAAAAACTGCTTGTGAGCACCGCCCATAAAGGGATATGCTGCAAGGCCAATGACTACCGTGGCAATGCCGCCGGCCTTCCTTTTGACCGCAGCCGTACCGCCAAAGGCACGAACCGTATAACCGCGGGGAGCACGCCGGGGCCTGCAAAGCACCGCAAAAGGCAGTCCGACTTCACACCTCTGCCCCCCCTTTTCACCGCTTGCTGCCTATTGTTCGGTAGGTTGTCCCTTGAAAATGAAGCGGCCATGCCCAAGTGGACATAGCCGCAATACCTGTTAATCCAGCTTTGCTTACCGCTGATAGCGCCTGAAAAACTGCCGGATATGCTTTTCCACCAGTTCCAGGACCTCCTGCTCCCGTTCCGGCTCCCGGTCACAGAGATTGATCCAAACGGAAATGGGCAGGCAAAGCTGGGCCGCCATGATCTCCGGGTCATCTTCCGCCAGAACGCCCTGCCGGATCAGCTGCTTCATCAGCCCGGTGAAGTATTGCAGCACGTCTGAATAATTCTGCTTGGTCTGCAGCCTCGCCAGCGACCGGTTCTGGAACTGCTCGATCACCAGCATCTTCCTTGCCCGGCAGATACTTTGGTCATGGAGAATATAACGAATCTGCCCCAGGATCATATGTACTGCTGAATCGGGAGTTAACGGCGGTTTCTCCTCTGCATCCCTGTTTTCCTCCCGCTCCGCGCATGCAAAGACGGAATGCTCCGCATACTGCTCCAGAACCTCCTTCACCAGCTCGTCCAGGATCGCCTGCTTGTTCTCGAAATGACTGTAAAGAGACGCCTTCCGAATCCCCACGGCATTGGCGATCTGAGAGATTGAGGTTGCTTCATATCCCTGTACAGAGAACAGCTCAAGTGACGCTTCCAGAATTTCCTGCTTTGTGTTTCCACGACCCATAGACATTCTCCTTTTCCCCGCCCGAAAGGCCTCGCTCACATGGCCCTATTATAACTAACTATCGTTCGTTAATCAACAAAAAATTTATTTCGCCCGCTCATGGCTGCATGGCAAAAAGCAGCCTTGTGAATCAACTTCAATTTTGTTCTATTTCTTCAAAGCTTTGCAATTTTTTCAATCACTTTTCGTGGTAATTCTTTTTCGTATGGCAGATAGATTGCATTCTTCTTTGTTGTAAAACCACTTAGTTGTGATTTGAACAGTTCTAAAATATTTGCATCTACATAAAGGCTGATATGCTGATTGCAAGCAGCAAAGGATATTGAGAGTTTGCCTTTTTTATACACTGGCATACTCCAGGCAATTTTTTCCTCAGCTTCCGGAACGCAGCTTTTAATAATATTTCTTAACCTTACGATATGCTCCCGTGCTTCTGTAATCTGTAATTCTATATATTCATCTACATTCTCAGGCGCTTTCCCGCAGTAATGCCCCTGATTTATTCTTTTAAATTCCCTTCCGCATTTTGGGCACGTCCACATACAAAAATCCCCCGCTAATTCAAATTACTCTTTCTCATGTATTTTATTATACACGAAAAGATGACTATTTCTACCCGCCATCTACACCAAATAATCATCTTATGAGAAGCGACGGAACCTCAGTAGGCTTTCATGCGTTCTTTTCAAACCGCCCCCCGCCAACAGGGCTTCATCGTAGCAAATCATCGACCCTCAACCACTCTTGCCCCCGAACAGACCGGGCATTTCTTTCCAGCGGAGCGGCTCTTACCCCCGGCCATTCATTTTCTCAAGGTCTTATTTCCATATGCGATTTTACCACCTCTGCATTCATTTTCACATCGTTTGATGTAAGCGCGATGGTAAGATGTATTTTTCAGGTAACATAAAAGCCCGGAATCCATTGGAATTCCAGGCTTTTTTGCTTCTTCAGTTTTCCTGGGGCTTCATCGTGGGGAACAAAATCACGTCCCGGATGGAGCTGCTGCCGGTAAGCAGCATGACGCAGCGGTCGATGCCGATGCCCAGGCCGCCGGTGGGAGGCATACCGTATTCCAGGGCATTGATGAAATCCTCGTCCATCATGCCGGCCTCGTCGTCGCCCTTGGCCCGCATCTCCACCTGCTTCTGGAAGCGCTGCTTCTGGTCGATGGGGTCGTTCAGTTCGGAGAAGGCGTTGCCCATCTCGCTGCTGCAAATGAACAGCTCAAAACGCTCCGTCAGCCGGGGATCCTTGGGGCTGCGCTTGGCCAGGGGAGACACATCCACCGGGTGCATGGTGATGAAGGTGGGCTGGATCAGCTTCTCCTCCACCTTCTGGTCAAAGCACTCATAGAGGGCGTGACCCCAGGTGGGCTCCACCTTCTCCATGTCCACGCCCGCTGCCTTGGCGGTGGCAACGGCCTCCGCATCATCGGTAATGGCCATGAAGTCAATGCCCACATATTCCTTCACCGCTTCCGCCATGGTCATGCGCTTGAAGCCGGGAGCTAGGGAAACCTCCTGCTCCTGCCACTGCACATCATAAGTACCCAGGATCTCCATGGCCGCGCCGGAGAGCAGATCCTCAAACAGGTCCATCATGTCGTTGAAGTCGGCATAGGCCTCATACAGCTCCACAGTGGTGAACTCCGGGTTGTGCCGGGTGTCCATGCCCTCATTGCGGAAGATACGGCCCAGCTCGTAGACCCGCTCAATGCCGCCCACGATCAGCCGCTTCAGGTTCAGCTCCGTAGCGATGCGCAGATACATATCGATGTCCAGGGTGTTGTGGTGGGTGATGAAGGGCCGTGCGGTGGCGCCGCCGGAAATGGTGTTGAGCACCGGGGTCTCCACTTCCATGTAGCCCCGGTTCTCCAGGAAGCGGCGCACATAGCTGACAAACTGGGAGCGAATAATGAAGTTGCGGCGGCTGTCCTCGTTGACGATCAGGTCCACATAGCGCTGGCGGTACTTCAGCTCCGTATTGGTCATGCCGTGGAATTTCTCCGGCAGGGGCCGCAGGGACTTACTCAGCAGCGTCACTGCCTGCACATGGACAGAGATTTCCTCCGTCCTGGTCTTGAACACATAGCCGCTGACGCCGACGATGTCCCCGATGTCGTACTTACGGAAGTCCAGAAATTCCGTCTCACTGACGGCGTCGGAACGGATGTAAAGCTGGATCTGGCCCTGGCCGTCCTGAATGTGGCAGAAGATGGCCTTGCCCATGCCCCGCTTGGACATGATGCGGCCACAGACGGAAACGGTCTTTCCGTCAAAGGCGTCATAGTTCTCCTTGATCTCTCTGCTCCAGGCGCTGCGGATAAACCGGGTCTGCTGGAAGGGGTCTCTTCCCTCCTGCTGCAAGGCGGCAAGCTTGTCCCTGCGGATCTGCAAAATTTCTGACAGCTCCTGCTCCTGGGCAGGCTGCACGTTCTTCTCTTCGCTCATACTTTTCCTCTGTCCCCCACGCTATCTATTACTTATTCTCAACAGAAATAATCTCAAACTTCAGCTCCCCTGCCGGCGCCATGATGCTGACGGTCTCACCGGCCCGGTGACCATGAAGTCCCCGGCCCACGGGAGAGTCGTCGGAAATACGGCCTGCTCTGGGGTTTGCTTCCTGAGAACCCACGATTTCATAGGTCTCCTCAAAATCCTCCGCCACATCGCGGACCTTGACAATGCTGCCCAGCGTGATGGCGTCTTTGGGTGCGTCCACATCGATATTGTCAACAATCTCCGCGTTTTCGATCAGCACCTTCAGTTCCTCGATCCGGGAGTAGACCTTGCCCTGTTCGTTCTTGGCCTCGTCGTACTCGCTGTTCTCGGACAGATCACCGAAGCTGCGGGCTTCCTTGATCTGCTCGGCAACCTCTTTCATGCGGACGGTTTCCAGCTCATAAAGCTCCTGCTTGATGGCGTCAAGGCGCTCCTGGCTCATTTTGAATCTGTTGGAATTCGGCATATTTACGCTCTCCTTTTCTCCGTCATGGGAGAATTATTGTATTTTGGCATTATATCCTTATTTTTCAGTGCTGTCAACTTTTACTCAGCAGGGTCAGCGCCGCCATCAGCTGCTGGTCGGCGGAGACGCTGGCAGTGCCGGTGCTCTCGCCGGTGGTGCCCTGAGTGGTGCCCGTTGCGGAAGCATCGCTGTTATAGGTGATCACGTCGGGCACGACGCCGCCGTTGCGGCTGATGTCGTTGCCGTTGCCGGTGATGTAGGTGCCGGTGGACAGCTGCAGGGCGCTGCCGTCGCTGAGGGTAATGGTCTCCTGGGTCCTGGTCTTGCCGGTGGTGGCTTCTCCCAGGATGGTGGCCCAGTTGTATTCCTGCAGTACCGCCGCGCAAAGCTCCGCCTCGGCGAAGGTTCCCGCGTTCACCAGCACGCACATGGGCAGCTGGATGCACATTCCGTCAGACTGTACCACGTCCTGCTTGCCGTTCTTGTCCATCTCCGCGAACAAAACGCCGTTGGGCAGCAGATAATCCAGGAAGGAAGCCACCTCGCCCCGCAGTCCGCCGGGGTTATTGCGCAGGTCGATGCAAAGGGCAATGGCCCCCTGGTTCAGCAGATCCTCGATGGCATTGATGGCATCCTGGCTGCTTCCCGCCTCAAAGTTGCTGATCTGAACATAGCCTGCCTCGGTTTTCTCCATGCGGGCGTTTACCGCCGAGGTATAAACCGCGGAGCAGTCCACCTCGATGGGGCTCTGCCCCCGGCCGAAGCCAAGGGTGAACTTGCCGTTCATCCTTGAGCGGATGGCCGTGCGGGCCTCCTCCAGGGTGTATTTTGTGATATCCTCGTCGTCAACCGAGGTGATGTACATTCCTGTGGTAAGCCCCGCCAGGGCCGCCGGGGATGCCGGGTTCACACCGATGACCTGGAATCCGCCGCCGCTTTCGTCCTTGAGCATAGAGATCCCGATATCCTGATACTCATTGGCGGAGGACAGCTGATAAGTCTTGTACTCGTCGGAGGACATGTACTTGCTCCAGGGATCGTTGAGGCCGCTGACCATGGCGGCGGCGGCATAGTCCCCCAAAGATTTTCTGTCCACCGCGTCGATGAAGTTTTCGTCGATCACGTCCTTGATCTCAATATAGCGCATGGCCTCGGCGTAATCCTCCTTGCCGCCCACGTTGTTCAGCATGGTATAGTAAGTATACGCCACGGCGCCGCTGATAATCAGGATGAAAGCGATCAGCACGAATTTCAGCTTAATTCTGATATTGAAGATCGCCGAAAAAAACTGGGCGATCGTGCTCAGCAAGCGGTTTCCTAAACTCTGCATTCGGAACCTCCTCTGTATTTACAGCCGTTTGCCGGACAGCCAAAATGGGCTGTCCGGCGGGGCTTGGTATAATTCTTTTTTCAGACTCCCGCGTCTGCGGAAATGGTCAGGCCGCTGAAGAACTGCTCCGGGTCGATGCGGGTCCCGTTTTTCAGCACCTCAAAGTGCAGATGAGGCCCGGTGGAATTGCCGGTGCTGCCCACCGCGCCGATGGTAGCCCCCTGGGAGACTGTCTGTCCCACGGATACGGAGATGGAACTCAGATGACCGTACAGCGTCACATAGCCGTTGCCATGGTCGATCATAATGCAGTTGCCGTAGCCGCCGTTCCATCCGGCCAGGGTCACGCTGCCGCCGTCAGAGGCGTAGACTGCCGTCCCCTGGTTGGAGGCAATGTCGATGCCGGTGTGGCTCTTTTTTTCCCCGGTAATGGGGTGGACCCGCAGGCCGAAGCGGCTGGACACATACACATAGGATGCCACCGGCCACAGGAAGCTGCCGCTGGCATTGGCGCTTCCGCCGCCGCTGCTGCCGCCGGCCGCCGCTGCGGCTGCTGCCGCCTCTGCTGCCCGCTGGGCTTCCAGCTCTGCCACCAGCTTGTCAATGGTGGCATTGGCCGCGTCCTCCGCCGCCATGATGGCGTCATACTCCGCCTGGCGGTTCTCCAGGTCGTTTTCCAGGTCCAGGATGATCTGGATGGCTTCTTCAATGTCCTTCTCCAGCTCCTCCTGCTCCTCCTTCAGCTGGGCCTTCAGTTCCTCCAGCTCGCTGCGGGTATCCTCATAATCGGCCTTGACGCTCTCGGTATTTTCTCTGGCAGCGATGTAGGCTTCCTCAAGCTGTCTGTCGCTCTCCATGATCTCGCCCACATCGTCCATGGCGGTGAGCATATCGGAAAAGCTGTCAGACTTGGAGATGATGGCCAGGATATTATAGCCGCCGTTTTCCTCCATGGCCCGGACTCTGGCCCGATAGCGCTCCAGCTGTTCATTTTCCAGGCGCTGGGCCTCTTCCAGCTCCGCCGCCTTCTCGGCGATCATTTCGTCGTAAAGCTCGATCTCCTGGTTGTTCAGCTGGATCTGCTGGAGGGTGTACATATTCCGCTCGTCCATGGCCTGCTTCTGGGCCACCACGTCGGCCTTCTCGGCCTCCAGGGCCTCCACAATGGCCTGCTTTTCCTGGCGCTGGGCCCGGATGACGTTTCGTTGTTCCTTCAGCTCGTCAATCTGGCTCTGGGTCACCGCATAGGCCGGGACCGGGATCGCCTCGCTGACCACTGTGCCCATCATCAGTACCGACAGGCAAAGCGCCACGGCTGCTCTTATCTTTCTCTTATTCATATCTTTATCCCTGTCTGTTCTACAGGCTCAGCAGTTGTAATAGGTAAGCCCGGAGAAATAGGAGGCCGGGTCCACTCTGCTTCCGCCTACAAAGACCTCGAAGTGGCAATGCACGCCGGTGGCTCTGCCGGTATCGCCCAGGTAGCCGATGGTCTGTCCCTGCTCCACCCAGCTGCCGGCAGTCACGGCCATGCCGGACATATGGGCATACAGGGTGGTCATGTCACCGTGATCGATCACCACATAGTTGCCGTAGGCCCCGTCGTAGGAGGCCGTGACCACAGTGCCGGAGGCGGCCGCCACAATGATGTTGCCGGCGTTGTTGAAGCCGTCAATATCGATGCCGTTGTGGGTAGCGGTCTTGCCGGTAAAGGGGTCGGTACGGGTGCCGAAGCGGCTGGTGACCCGGGTGCTGCAAGGCACGGGCCACATCAGGCCGTTGCCGCTGACGGTGCTTCCGCCGCCGGCATTGCTTATGGCATCCTGAATTTCTTCTTCACTGTAGGGCGGCTCCTCGCCGTTGGCCTCCGCTTCCGCGTTGGCCTGCTGCATCTGGTCGGCAAGGCCGGCGTTCTGGGCCGCTTCCTGGGCCTTCTGCCGCTGGTATTCCGCGATCATGTTGGCGATGGCCGCCGCCGCATTGGCCTCCGCCGCCTCCGCCGCTTCATATTCCTGGATGGCCTTCTCTATTTCTTCCTGAAGGTCCTCCAGTTCCTGGGCGTTTTCCTGGATCTGGCGGCCCAGCTCCGTCCGCTCTGCCTCCAGCTCCTTCTGCGCGTCCTCATACTCGGCCTTTTCTTCCTCGTATTCCGCCTTGATGGCCTCGGTCTCTTCCCTGGCTTCTATGTAGGAATCCTGAAGGGCCCTGTCGCTCTCCATGATCTCGCCCATATCGTCCATGGCGGTCAGCAGCTCAGAGAAGTTCTGGGAGTTGACGATCAGTGCCAGAATATTGAAGCCGCCGCTCTCCTCCATGGCCCTTACTCTGGTCTGATAGCGGGCCAGCTGCCGTTCTTCCTTGGTCCTGGCCGCTTCCACTTCCTTGGCCTTTTCCTCGATGAGCTTGTTGTACTCATCGATCTCCTCTGCCACCAAGGTCAGCTGCTCGTTGGCCAGGCGGATCTGCTCGTCCAGGGCTGCCTTTTGTTCCAGCACATTTGCCTGCTGTTCCTTCAGCTGCTCCAGCCGCTCCTGGCACTCTTTCACCTGGCTGGAAAGGCTGGCCTTCTGGGACTTCAGATCATCCAGCTCGTCGGCATAGGCGCTTACCGGAATCACGCTGAGCACCAAGGACGCCAGCATCATCAGGCACAGTACCACCGCAATGGCCGAAGCAATTTTCTTGTTCTTCATTGTGTTCTCCTTTGGCATGTAAGGCCGCCGGCCGGGCGTTTGCGCCCCTCCGGCCGTCCGGGGCATACTGCCCCTGGTTATGATAGACGCTCAAACTTTCAAATAGTTCCTGATGGCGTTGACGCCGCCGAAAGCACCCACCAAAATCCCTGTAGCCATGAAAATGATAAACACCGGCATAGCCACGCTGCTAAAGGGAACCACGGAGATAAAGCTGCCTGCCAGGCCGCTGACCAGACGGCTGGATATGAGGCTGTAGATCCCCCACTCCGCCACAAAGGCCAGTCCGCCGCCCAGGATACCCAGAACCAGGCCCTCCACCACGAAGGGCAGGCGGATAAATCCGTTGCTGGCGCCCACCATCTTCATAATGGCGATCTCCTCACGGCGGCCAAAGGTGGCAAGCTTAATGGTGTTGGACATGATGAACACAGAGACGAACACCAGGATCACGATCAACACCAAAGATACTACACTAACAATGTTGCGAACGGTGACGAAAAAGCTGGCGTATTCCAAATGGGCGTTGACCTTTGCCACGCCGGGCACAGCCTCCAGATTGGCCTTGGTGCTGCTCATCAGGGCGATATCCGCCAGTTGGATCACGAAGCGATGGCGGAACACGTCGGCGTCGATACCCACGCCGAAGTCCTCGTCATACTGACTCATGAACCGGTCCATGGCGTCATCCCGGGAGACAAAGGTAACGCTGGCCACATTGGGCACCGCCTCGATGCTGCTCTGCAATGCGGCGGCCTGGCTCTCGTCCTTGATCTCCTCGTCCACGAAGGCCACGATCTCGTTCTCGTTTTCCAGGTCCTTGATCAGCGCGTCAATGTTCACCGACAGCAGGGACACGCTCCCCATGATGATCAGGCATGCCATAATGATGGTCACTGACGCGAAAGACATGAAGCCGTGAGTGGTAATGCTGCGGAAGCCCTCACGGATCAGATAACTGTACCTACTCAATCTCATAGCTGTAATACCCATCCATTCCGTCGCTGATCAGGTTGCCGCCATCGATGGTGATGACCCGCTTGGAGAAAGCGTTGACCAGCTCCTTCTCGTGGGTCACCACCATCACAGTGGTACCCATCTCGTTGATCTTTTCAAACAGCAGCATCAGCTCCAGACTGCGCACCGGGTCCAGGTTTCCGGTAGGCTCGTCCGCCACGATCATCCTGGGGTTGTTCACCAGGGCGCGGGCGATGGCCACACGCTGCTGCTCGCCGCCAGACAGCTCATTGGGCATCCGCTTTTCGCGGCCCTCCAGGCCCACCAGCTCCAGTATGTAAGGCACCCGCTTCTTGATGTCCTTGTTGGCCGCGCCCACCACACGCATGGCGAAGGCCACGTTGTCGTAGACGTTCATGTTCTCGATCAGGCGGTAGTCCTGGAAAATGACCCCCAGGGTCCTGCGCATTTTGGGCAGCTTGCGCCGCTTGATTTTGCTCATGTCGAAATCATTGACAATGATCTCGCCGGAAGTGGGACGGATCTCACCGGTGATCAGCTTCATGATGGTGGTCTTTCCGCTGCCGGAGGGGCCCACCAGGAACACGAACTCGCCGTCCTCGATGGTCAGGTCTATGCCGTCCAGCGCCAGGGTATTGCTGCTCTCATAGACCTTCCTCACATTTTTCATATGAACCATAGATCAATAGTCCTCCAAACTCGTCTTTGCCGGGGAATATATCGGTCGCTCAGTACTTGTTGTTCAGGGAATCCAGATACTGTTTGACCATCATAGCCACCTTGAACACGATCGCGTGGTCGAACTCACGCAGGTCAAGGCCGGTTATTTTTTTGATTTTTTCCAGCCGGTACACCAGGGTGTTGCGGTGTACATACAGCTTTCGGGAGGTTTCGGAGACGTTCAGGTTGTTCTCAAAGAACTTGTTGATGGTCTCCAGGGTGTCCTCATCCAGGGTCTCAATGGGTTTTTTCTTGAACACCTCGTTGAGGAACATCTCGCACAGGGTGGTGGGCAGCTGGTAGATGATGCGGCCCAGGCCCAGATTTTCATAGTTGATGATGCTCTTCTCGCTCTCAAAGACCCGGCCCACATCGATGGCCACCTGGGCCTCCTTGTACTTGTCCGCCAGCTCCCGCAGATGGCGGGCATTGGTGCTGATGCCGATGACGGTCTTGATGCCCAGCTCTTCCATCAGGGTCTTTTCAACGGTTCTGGCGGTTTTCAGGATCTCCTCCGGGCAGTTGGCGGAGGGCAGGGACTTGACCACCACGATGTCCGTCTCGTTGATGTTCAGCACAAAATCCTTCTGCTTGTCCACAAACAGCCGCTGAACCAGCTCCACCGCCGCCACATCCGGGTTTTCCATCTGCCGCACCAGCAGCACCACCCGGGGCTCATCGGTGACAAAATGCAACTCCTTGGCCCGGACATACACGTCGCCGGGCAGGATGTTGTCGGAAATAATGTTCTTTACGAAGGCGGCCTTGTTGTGCTTCTCCTCGTAATTGTTCTTGGCCTCGTTGAAGGCCACCGCCGCGATGGCACAGATGGTGCGGCTCATGGGGTCGTTGCCCTCGGTGAAGGCCGCGTAATCCAGCTTGGGGCTGGGTGAGGACAGGGGGCAGTAAATCCGGCTGGCGGTGGTCACCGTCTGCTCTCCTCCCTCAAAGTCATTGAGGTGGAAATCGTCAAGCCGGGAGCCGATCATGGCAAGCTCGCTGCTGGCCACCACAAAGCCCTGCTCATCCACCACACCGATGGTTCTGTCTACGCTGTCTTTCATCTGGATAATCACATTCTGGAAAATCCTGCTGGACATAAACTCAGCCTCCTATACATCTGGCGCATCCCACGCATTTCTCTGGTCAAATTACCATATGCTCAAATCTCTCTTTTTACATTTTAACGCATAATTGTGTAATTTTCAATAGAAATTATCTCGGTTTTTTGTGAACTTTTTTGCTATTGTGTGGTTTACGCTCAAAAAAACGTAGGAATGGAGGCATATTTTAGACTAATTCTCCAGAGCATCCTGCCCAAACAATTTGGCAATGTCCGCCGCTTCCAGCTCCCGCCAGCCGCCGGCAGGCAGTTCATTCCCCAGCACCAGGCCGCCGATGGACAGCCGCCGCAGCTGCTTCACCGGGGCGCCCCGGCTGGCCAGCATCCGCTTCACCTGATGGTATTTTCCTTCCATCACCGTCACCAGGCACTCCCCCTCACCCAGCAGCTCCAGCTCCGCCGGCAGGCACTTGGTGCCGTCGCCCAGTATCAGCCCCTGCCGGAAGGCCTCCCGGTCCGTTTCGTCCAGCTTTCCCTCCACCCGGGCATAATAGCGCTTTTCGATGCCGGATTTGGGGGAAATGACCCGGTGGGCAAAGTCCCCGTCGTTGGTCAGCAGCAGCAGGCCGCTGGTGTCCTTGTCCAGCCGCCCCACCGGGAACAGACCCATCCGGCGCATCTCCGGGCTCACCAGGTCCAGCACGGTTTTCTGCCTTCCGTCCTCCGTAGCGCTGAGCACCCCGGCGGGCTTGTCCATCATATAGTAACGGAAGCTCTTGTAGCGCAGCTCCTCCCCATCCAGGGCGATGCTGCTTCCCTCGCTGTCCACCTTGGTCTCCGGCGCGGTGACGGCCCGGCCGTCTACCGTGACCCGGCCCCGTTTTATCATCTGCCTGAGCTCGCTGCGGCTGGCGATCCCCAGATCGCCCAGCAGCTTGTCCAGCCTCATCAGCGGCATTTTTCCGCCCTCCTGTCAGTCCATATGGAAGCCATTATAGCATACTTCCCCGGAAAAATGAATAGGCTGTCTTGAGGTGAGACGGAATGCTTAAAACCCATGCGCTGACCAAGAAAAAGGCCCTGGCCATCGTGCTGCTGATCGGCCTTGTGCTGTTGGTGCTGATCGGCCTTCGCTGGTATACCGCCCGTTCCCCCCGCTGCGACCTTTCCACGCTGGAGGGCCGCCAGGCCTTCCTGCTGGAGCTGGGCTGGGAGATCGACCCGGACAGCGAAGAATTTCGTACGGTGGTGGTGCCTGAAAAGCTGGAGGGCATCATGAGCCAGTACAACCGTATGCAGCTGGCCCAGGGCTATGATCTGAGCGCCCACCTGGGCGAAAGCTGCCAGCAGTACAGCTACCGGCTTTTGAACTACCCGGACAGTGACAACCCCGTGTTCGTGACGCTGTATATTCAGGGCGACCAGCTCATCGCCGGGGATATCCACTCCAACGCCCTCAACGGCTTTATGCACGGTCTGAAAAAGATCACCAAATAGCGTCTCTGGCTCCCTCCGTCTCCCGGATGGGGGCTTTTTTTTGCTTATTCTAACGCATCAAACTTAAATCAACCTTAATTTTATGTACAAAAACGGAGCTGTAGCAAAAAGGAAAGTTCTGCTACAGCTCCGTTGGCGATAATCTCTTATTATTCTTTTCTATCCAGTGCAAAGTATCCGCTGTGCAGAAAGTCCACCCTGTCCAGCAGCTTCCCGCAGCCGTAGTCATACACCAGCAGGGTAATGCCCAGATCACGGAAGGTATAGACGGTGCTGCCGTTTTCCGTCACCGCCGCCTGCTCAAAATTCACAGCGTAGTCCTTCCCGTCGATGGTGAAGCTGCTCCCCTTTCGGCTTGCCTGCCCTGCCGGCACATCAGTGATCAGCCAGGCTCCGCTGCCCTTTTCCAGCAGTTCCTCCTCGCTGACGCCCAACTTGGAAAGCTCCTTGGCAAAACTGAGGTAAGGCTCCCGGTTTTCCCAGTCGCCGTTTTTGATCAGCAGCACAGCCCGGCCGCCCCGCTGCAGCTCCGTGATATAATCCGCCGCTTCCGTGATGCTGCGCAGATAGCCGTCGTTAATGCTCTCCGCGTTGGCATCCCAGCTGGCGTAGGCGCTGTCCCCCCGGTGATCAGTCAGCATCACCGTGTCCAGCAGAATTTCTGCCAGACTGCGGCTCAGCTTTCTGGCCCCGGCCAGATTCAGATGGGTGTCAAAATAGAAGTCCTCCCCGGTGATGCCGGTTTCCTCCCCCATCTCGTTGAAGTTGTAGAAGGCCAGCCCCTCCCGGGCCGCGATCTGCTCCACCGCGTTGCAGTAGGGCTGATACCTTTTCAGGTCCACCGTGGGGGTCTTTACCAGGATCAGCGGGATTTCCTTTTCCCGGCATAGGCTGATGATCCGCCCGAAATAGTCCAGACTCTTTTCGCTGATCTCTGCCGCCTCGGAAATGGCTTCCGGATCGCCCAGGTCAAAGTTCCCGTGTCCGTAGAGGGCAAAGCTGCCCTTCTCGTTCACCAGTCCCTTGGACCAGGGGAAATAATTGAAATCCTCCTGCGTCAGCTCGCCGTAGCGCTGGTGGTACAGCGGCAGCCCCAGCATCAGGGCCGCCCAGCGGTCCTGTGGGGCGGTAACCTGCACCGCCTCCCATTTGTTCCGGCTCGGCTTCATTCCCGCCACATTTTTCAGCTGGGTGGCCTCGTCGGCGTACTCCCAGTCATAGCTCAGCCCGCCGATCTCCAGCACCACCGCCTTGGGCGTCTGGGTTTTCAAAGCCTCCACCAGAAAATGGTAGCTGTTCCACATAGGCTGCACTCCGCCCCACAGGGCGAAGGCGCTGATGCCGTATTCCTGCCACAGTGTGGCCGTGTCCACGTGCACGCCCATATGGCTGTTGCCCAGCAGCAGCACATCCACCGTCCCCGGTTCCTGGGCGTAGAAGCTCTGCATGGGCTTCACCCCGTCATAGCGCTTGAGCAGCAGCACCCTGTCGATTATGTAAACCGATCCCAGGGTCAGCGCCAGCACCAGCAGCAGGGCCAGCGTCCGTTTCAAAACAATTTTCATCGCCGCCCCCTCAGAATCCCGCATAGATAAAGGCGCTGGCAGAATATTCCCCGCCGTAAGCGCCGAAGATCACAATGCTCATCAGCAGCGCCCAGCACACCAGGGAACGGGCCGCGAAGCCCTGCCTCAGGATGCAGCCGCTGTCATAGCCTTTTTCCCGCAGGGCGGACACTAAGCCCAGCAGCCCCAGAGCCGCCAGCAGAATCCCCCAGTCCAGAGCGCTGATGCCGAAGCCGGCCAGGGTCCCGTCAAACAGGGCCCAGGGCGCAAAGCCGCTGAGCATGTTCCGGCAGTAGACCAGCCCCTTCACCAGACTCTCCGAGCGGAAGAAGATCCAGGCAAAGCTGACCAGCGCAAAGGTCACCAGCCGCTGCCCAGCCCGGAAGGCCCCGCTGTCCATGCGGATGCCCAGCCGCTGATACAGCCGCGTCCGCCCCTCTCGGGTCAGATGCCCTACTACCTGGTACACGCCGTGCAGCGCCCCCCAGAGCACGAAGCTCCAGGCCGCGCCGTGCCACAGCCCGCTGACCAGGAACACGATCATGATGTTAACATAACGCCGGAACGTCCCCTTCCGGCTGCCGCCCAGGGGGAAGTACAGATACTCGGTGAACCAGCTGGTCAGAGAGATGTGCCAGCGCCGCCAGAAGTCCTGAATGCCCGTTGCCAGATAGGGCTGGCGGAAGTTGTCCCCCAGCCGGAAGCCAAACAGCCGGGCGATGGCGATGGCCATATAGCTGTAGCCGGCGAAATCTGCATAGATTTGCATGGTGTAGGCCAGGGAGTTCACCATCAGCACCAGCCCGTGATAGTCGTAGTACTCTACGAACAGCTTCCCCGTCATGATAGCCAGCCTGTCGGCGATCACCAGCTTCAAAAACGCGCCCCACAGGAAGCACAGCAGAAAGAAGCTGAAATCCTCATACCGCAGCGCCCGCTTTTCCCGGAGCTGGGGCAGCAGCTCCCGCCCCTTCTGGATGGGGCCGGAGATCACTGTGGGGAAGAAGCAGACGAACAGAGCGTAGCTGATCACGTCCCGCTCCGGCTCCAGCTTCCCGTTGTACACATCGAACAGATAGGAACAGCTCTGAAATACATAGAAGCTGAGACCCACCGGCAACAGGATGGCCGGCAGGGAGAAGCCCAGGGCCGCCCCCAGTCCCCCCAGCAGGAAGCCGGTGTATTTGAACACCAGCAGCACCAGCAGCAGAAGCACCGCCGCCGCCAGGCAGCAGCGCCGGTCCCGGCCGCTCAACCGCCCGCCCAGATAACCCAGACCGGTGCACAGCAGCAGAAGCAGCACATATTTATAATCGTAGCTTGCGTAAAACACAAGGCTTGCCAGCAGCAGGACCAGATTCTGCCCCCTTGCCGACCGCGCCATGGCGTAGACGGCAAAGCACAGCGGCAGAAACAGCGCCCAGAACTGGAGGTTCACAAATGACATAGCTTCTCCGATCCGCCGCCGGAAGGCGGCAGCAGTTTACAGCAGGATGACCCCGGCCTTCTCACACTTCTCCATGGTGTCCGCGTCCCAGATGGAGGCCTGCACCTCGCCGATGTGGGCCTTACCCAGCAGCAGCATGGACAGCCGGGACTGGCCAATGCCGCCGCCGATGGTCAGGGGCAGCTCGCCGTTTAAGAGCGCCTTGTGGTAAGGCAGCTCCCGCCGGTCATCGCAGCCGGCCAGGGTCAGCTGCCGGTCCAGGGCCGCCGGGTCCACCCGGATGCCCATGGAGGAGATCTCAAAGGCGCAGCCCAGCAGCTCGTTCCAGAACATGATGTCCCCGTTGAGACTCCAGTCGTCGTAGTCCGGGGCCCGGCCGTCATGGGGCTTGCCGGAGCGCAGCGGCGCGCCGATGCCGATGATGAAGGCGGTGCCATGCTCCTTCAAGTAGGCGTTCTCCCGCTCCTTGGCCGTCATCTCCGGGTACATGTCCTCCAGCTGCTGGGCGGTGACGAAGCTCACCTGCCGCTTCAGCTTGGGCAGAACGGAAAGCTGGGGATAGATGGCCTGCATGGTGTCCTGGGTGTCGCAGATGGCGCTGACAATGTCCATCACCGTCAGCTTCAGATAGTCCAGATTCCGGTTCTCCGCCAGGATCACCTTTTCCCAGTCCCACTGATCCACATAGACCGAGTGCAGGTTGTCCAGCTCGTCCTCGTCCCGGCGGATGGCGTTCATGTCGGTGTAGATGCCCTTACCGGGGTAGAAGCCGTAGCGCTTGAGGGCCAGCCGCTTCCACTTGGCCAGGGACTGCACCACCTCCGCCCGGTGGTCGGAGCGGAGGATGTCGAAGGACACCGGCCGCTCATAGCCGTTCAGGTTGTCGTTCAGGCCGGACTTCTCATCCACAAACAGGGGTGCCGACACCCGGTAAAGGTTCAGCTTGGCCCCCAGATTGTCCTCAAACAGCCGCTTTAACAGGCTGATGGCCTTCTGCGTATCATAGATGGAAAGAATGCTTTTGTAGCCTTCGGGAATGGTTGTTTTCATCTTTTTCTCCTGCTTTCCCAATCGATTATTTCTTGTTGTTCTCGCTCAGCAGCGCCACGATCTTCTGGTAGTAGCCCTCCGCGTCCCGGCGGAAATTTTTCTGGATCTGCCTGGCCTGCTCCTCCCCGGCGCAGAGGAAGCTGAGATGGATGACCTCCCCCACCCCGTCGGACATGGCCAGTTCCACCGTCACGCCGCCCTGATCGCTGTGGTATTTTGCGGTGATCATGGCGGCCCGGCGCATCCGCTCCTCCACCGGGGCGATCAGCTTCTGGGCCTTGGTGCGCACCGAGTAGGGCAGGCTGCTCTCCACCGCGTCGGCGTTCCGGGCGCCCTTTTCCGTGATGCAGTAGCCCTCCTCACTTTCGGTGACATGCCCCGTCTCCACCAGCTCCGCCAGACAGTCGGAGTAGTCGAAGTAGCCCACGCCGCTGTCGCACTGGCAAAGCTCCGCCAGGGTCTCCGGGTCCACCGTCCCCGGCAGCCGCCGCAGAATATAGAGGATCAGGATTTTGATATCCAGCTTTTCGTGTATGAATCCCAAGCGTCCCATGGGCACCTCCACAACTCATATAGTGATACATCGTAGTATTATAACCTGCCTTCGTCCCTTTTTTCAAGTCTTAATTCACACTGCCCGCCCCTGCGCATACACTGTAATGAAGCTTCTTCAATCCAGACAACAGGAGGTAGTTCCATGGCCGACAGAGTTGTGCCCGGGCCTGTTGAAAGCTCGGCAAGCATTCGGGAAGCCGTATGTATCAATACCAGGAAGATATTCGACAGCTGTAGGGATAAGGACTGCATAGACGATCTGCGGGTATTCCCCACCGTCCGCTCCCAGTCCTACATAGAAAACGCCCTGAGCATCCGGCCCAAGCGGGCGGAGCTGTTGTATGTTGACGTCAGCGTGGAGCCCGTCACCTTCAACCGGGGCTACTATACCGTGGACTGCACCTTTTTCTACCGCATCACCGGCGAGACCTTCCCCGGCGGCCAGACCTGCACCGGCCTTGCGGTGTTTGACAAGCGGGTCATGCTCTTCGGCAGTCTGGGCAGCGTCAAATCCTTCGCCTCTGACAGCGTCCTGCCGGTGGCGGATATCGACGATCTGCCGGTGGCCGTGGTCAACTCCGTGGACCCCATCATTCTCCACAGCAAGCTGACCGACGCCGAGTGCCTGCTGCCCACCGAGCTGGAGCTGCGCAGCATCCCGGACTTCATCACCGCCGCCTTCGATGAGGCCCTTGTCCTCACCGATACCGCCCGCCGCTGGTTTGCCACCATCGGCCAGTTCAGCATCATCCGCCTGGAGCGGGACACCCAGCTTCTCATCCCCGCCTATGATTACTGCCTGCCCGACAAGGAATGCCCCGGCACCATCAGCGAGGATGACCCCTGCACCCTTTTCAGCCGCATCCGCTTCCCGGTGGAGGAGTTCTTCCCTCCCGACAATATCTGCCAGGAAGAGGATTACCGGAACATGAAATAAGGATAGCCGCCCCCGGGCGGCTATCCTTTTTCCGTCTTTCTCTCCCCCCTTGGCTCTCCCTCTGGGAGAGCTGTCAGCGCAGCTGACTGAGAGGGCCGTTATCCTCCATTCTCTCTTCACTCCGCCCCTTGGCTCCCCTTCTCAAGGGGAGCTGTCAGCACAGCTGACTGAGAGGTTCGCTATCCTCCATTCTCTCTTCACTCCGTCCCTTGGCTCCCCTTCCCAAGGGGAGCTGTCAGTGCAGCTGACTGAGAGGTTCGCTATCCTCTGTGCTTCATCAGACCCGTAGGGGCGGCCATTGGCCGTCCGCCCGTTTCGTTTGGCTGCTTTTCGCGGACGAGCGATGCTCGCCCCTACGGTGCTTTTCTGTGACGCAGCCAAAGGCTTCCTCTGACCAGGAGCGCCCATAAAAAGCCTCCCCTGTGTAAGGGGAGGTGGCAAAAATCAGAGATTTTTGACGGAGGGGTTGTAAATGAAAAGTCCAATATACGCAAGACATGACCAAAAATCCGGAACATTTCATAAACCAATCCCTCGGTCATGGCTTCGCCATGACAGCTCCCTGCGTCAGAAGAAACTCGCTGCATTCCATTTCCTCGGTTTCCGTAGGTGCCGGGGAAATTCCATATCCGCTCCTTCCTTCTTCCTTTCCGACTCAAACCCGCTCCGCTGGGCTTTGAGTCGGTGTTTGGCGGGAGCCAAGAAATTCAGGAGAAGATCAGGCTGCTGTCGCAGGGGAAGACGATGTGGCTGCCCTCTCCGGCGAAGAAGCGGGCGGTCAGCTCCTCATCCAGCAGCTCCGGCTCACCGGTGACATGGGTCAGCTGGTCTTCGGTCAGGAGAGACGCCAGCAGGGCGGGCAGGTCGGAAAGCTCCTCCTCCCCGAAGCTGTCAACGGAGGCCAGGCAGTACACATCCTCCACCACCGCCACCAGCAGGAACTTGTGGCCGTTGATGGAAACAAAGCTGCCGGGGCCGAAATAACCAGCGCCGTCATCAGCGGCGGGATTGACGATGGCCTGCCAGATCAGGGTCAGCACGTTGGGGCAGGTGACGGTGTAGCTGGTGCTGTTGACGGTGATGGGACTGGCAAGCTTTTCAACGCCGTTTTCTCCCATCTGGTATTCCTGGGTATAGCCGGCATACACATAGCCCTCTTTGGTAAGCTGGGAGAAATCCAGCACTTTGCCGGCCTCTTTCTGCTCCAAAGTTGGGGTTCCATCGTTATCCACCTGCACGCCGTACCAGGTTTCATCGATAAACCATTTACCAACGTTGCTGTCATATTCCAGTTTATTGACAGTGCCGTAGTTGGTTTCCACTGTGCCAAAAGCATTTGAAACAGTACCGGTGGTGTTGTTGGTTTCCACGGTACCGTCATTTGCTTCCACGGTTCCGTTATTTTCCTTCACAGTGCCGTTTCTGGCGTTGTATTCCACAGTATCGTTGTTAGTGTTCACGGTGTCGTAGTTTAATGCCACAGTACCGTTGTTTTCTTCTACAGTGCCGACGTTGTATCCCACATTGCCTTCGTTGATTTCCACGACGCCATTGTTCGTGCCTATAGCGTCATAGTTGGTGTTTACGGTGCCGGTGTTTTCAGACATATTTTCATAATTGTCCTCCGCAAAGGCGGAAATAGGCAGGCTGCAAACCAGCAGCAGGGCCAGGAGGGTGGATACAAAGCGTTTGGTTTTCATATGGGTGTCTCCTTTCGGTGGGCCGGGATGAACCGGATAGGTGGGGTTGCGGGGGACTCATTTGGCACGTAGGCCAACTTTTGTTTCTATTATTATACCAGAAATGGACTGTTAATACAAGGGATTTTTGGAATAATTTTTGTGCGGTGGGGTAGTGAAGAGGGAAGCTGTGGGAACGCTGCGTCTCTGCCGGCAGCAGCATCGCACCCGTAAGGGCGGCCATTGGCCGTCCGCCTGTTTTGTTTAGCTGCTTTTCGCGGACGAGCGATGCTCGCCCCTACGGTGCTTTTCTGTGACGTACTCAAAGGCTCCCCTTGGGAAGGGGAGCCAAGAGATTCAGGAGAAGATCAGGCTGCTGTCGCAGGGGAAGACGATGTGGCTGCCCTCTCCGCCGAAGAAGCGGGCGGTCAGCTCCTCATCCAGCAGCTCCGGCTCACCGGTGACATGGGTCAGCTGCTCCTCGGTCAGGAGGGAGGAGAGCAGGGCGGGCAGGTCGGAAAGCTGCTCCTCCCCGAAGCTGTCCACGGAGGCCAGGCAGTACACATCCTCCATCGCCGCCACCAGCAGGAACTTGTGG
>SFVI01000033.1 GCA_004560305.1 bacterium
CCGATCAGGAATGTACCTGTTGAGTGTGTATTCTGTTTTCAAGGATCACGAGGAAACTTGTTTTGTCCCTCAATAGGTAGCCAGCGAGAAGGCTCATTTATAGACCCCCTAAACGAAAAAATTTCAAAAAATTTTTTGGGAACGAAAAAAGCCGCTGATTTCGTAGTGAAACCAGCGGCTTGATTTGCGGTGTATTCAGCTGAAAATGGGCAAAAAAATAACGGTCACACAATCCAAAGGGACTGTGTGACCGTATTTATATCAGTTGTTTTGCCTACGCTGTTTGCGTCAACTTCTTATTGGCGCTGTTCGCGGATGGCAGCCTGTGCGGCGGCCAGACGGGCGATGGGCACACGGAAGGGGGAGCAGGATACATAGTCCAGGCCCACCTTGTGGCAGAACTCCACGCTGCTGGGATCACCGCCGTGCTCGCCGCAGATGCCCAGATGGATGTCGGGGCGAGTGGCACGGCCCATCTCGGCTGCCATCTTCACCAGCTTGCCTACACCGGTCTGATCCAGCTTGGCAAAGGGGTCGTTCTCATAAATCTTCTTATCATAGTAGGCGCCCAGGAACTTGCCGGCATCGTCACGGCTGAAGCCGAAGGTCATCTGGGTCAGGTCGTTGGTGCCGAAGGAGAAGAACTCGGCCTCGGTGGCGATCTGATCCGCGGTGAGAGCGGCTCTGGGGATCTCGATCATGGTGCCCACCAGATACTTCATCTCCATGCCGGCAGCGGCCAGCTCCTCGTCGGCTGTCTTCACCACGATGTTCTTGACATACTTCAACTCCTTCACCTCGCCCACCAGAGGAATCATGATCTCGGGCACCATGTTCCAGTCGGGGTGCTTCTTCTGCACATTGATGGCGGCGCGGATAACGGCACGGGTCTGCATGGCGGCGATCTCCGGGAAGGTGACAGCCAGACGGCAGCCACGGTGGCCCATCATGGGGTTGAACTCATGGAGGGAAGCGATGATATTCTTGATCTCAGATACGGACTTGCCCTGAGTCCTGGCCAGCTTCTCAATGTCGGCCTCGTCGGTGGGCACGAACTCATGCAGGGGAGGATCCAGGAAGCGGATGGTCACGGGGCAGCCCTCCATGGCCTCATAGATGCCCTCGAAGTCGCCCTGCTGCATGGGCAGAAGCTTAGCCAGAGCGGCCTCACGCTCGGCCACGGTGTCGGAGCAGATCATCTCGCGGATGGCGTCGATGCGGTCACCCTCGAAGAACATATGCTCGGTGCGGCACAGGCCGATGCCCTGGGCGCCCAGAGAACGAGCCTTGGCGGCGTCATGGGGGGTATCGGCATTGGTGCGGACCTTCAGGCGGCGATACTTGTCTGCCCAGGCCATGATGCGGCCGAACTCGCCGCCGATGGTGGCGTCCACAGTGGGCATGGCGCCGTCATAGATGTTGCCGGTGGAGCCGTCCAGGCTCAGCCAGTCGCCCTCGTGATAGGTCTTGCCGGAGAGGGTAAACTTCTTGTTCTCCTCGTCCATGGCAATGGCGGAGCAGCCGGACACGCAGCAGGTGCCCATACCGCGGGCCACAACAGCGGCATGGCTGGTCATGCCGCCGCGGACGGTGAGGATGCCCTGGGCGGCCTTCATGCCCTCGATGTCCTCGGGAGAGGTCTCCAGACGAACCAGGACCACCTTCTCGCCGCGGGCAGCCCATGCCTTGGCGTCCTCGGCGGTGAAAACGATCTTGCCGCAGGCGGCACCGGGAGAGGCGGGCAGCGCCTTGCCGGCGGGCCGGGCCTTCTTCAGGGCCTCAGCGTCAAACTGGGGATGCAGCAGAGTGTCCAGATTCCGGGGATCGATCATGGCAACGGCCTGCTGCTCGGAGATCATGCCCTCGTCCACCAGGTCGCAGGCGATCTTCAAAGCGGCTCTTGCGGTGCGCTTGCCGTTACGGGTCTGGAGCATATAGAGCTTGCCGTGCTCCACGGTGAACTCCATGTCCTGCATATCGCGGTAATGGTCCTCCAGAGTCTTGCACACAGACTCAAACTGGGCAAAGGCCTCGGGGAATTTTTCTGCCATCTGGTCGATGGGCATGGGGGTGCGCACGCCGGCCACCACATCCTCGCCCTGGGCATTGGTCAAAAACTCACCCATGAGCTTCTTTTCGCCGGTGGCGGGGTTACGGGTAAAGGCCACGCCGGTGCCGCAGTCGTCGCCCATGTTGCCGAAGGCCATGGACTGGACATTGACGGCAGTGCCCCAGGAATAGGGGATATCGTTATCCCGGCGATACACGTTTGCCCGGGGGTTGTCCCAGGAACGGAACACAGCCTTGATGGCGCCGATGAGCTGCTCCTTGGGATCAGAGGGGAAGTCAGAGCCGATCTTGGCCTTGTACTCAGCCTTGAACTGCATAGCCAGCTCCTTGAGGTCCTCGGCGGAAAGCTCCACATCCTGGGTAACGCCCTTCTTCTCCTTCATCTCGTCGATGAGCTGCTCGAAATACTTCTTGCCCACCTCCATGACGACGTCGGAATACATCTGGATGAAGCGGCGATAGCAGTCCCAGGCCCAGCGGGGATTGCCGCTCTTGGCGGCGATAACGGCCACCACATCCTCGTTCAGACCCAGGTTCAGGATGGTGTCCATCATGCCGGGCATGGAGGTGATGGTTTCCATCTTCTCGATGTATTCCATAATCTCGGCCATGATCTCATCGTTGATACGCTGGCCATCCTCATAATACTGGGTGCAGGCCTCGGTGGTAATGGTAAAGCCCTGGGGAACAGGCAGGCCGATGTTGGTCATCTCGGCCAGGTTGGCGCCCTTACCGCCCAGCAGCTCACGCATAGATGCATTGCCTTCGGTAAACAGATAGCAGAATTTCTTACTCCTCATAATACCCTCCAAAAATACCTCTATAATTGTGGTAACAATTTATTATAGCCGTAATAAAAAATAAATGCAATATAAAACGAGGATTTATTTATATTTTTTACCCTTTTGCCGAATTCTCAGCCCACTTTTCCAAAGAAATATCGCATATCACAAAAAAAGAGCCTGTGGCTGTTGAGGTAGACGCCTTGTTGTGGTATAATACAAGTGTATATTCAATTTTCGGCAGAACGGAGGTGCGGCTGATGGATCCCACGCTGGAGCGCAGTATCCGCCGGGCAAGCCGCAGCGGTAAGCTCCCCCACGGGGTGATATTCTCCGGGAGCGGCGACCTGCTCTGCGCCGCTCGATTCTATGCCGCCGCCCTGCAATGCAGGCAGCCGGAGGCCCCCTGCCTGCGCTGCAGCGCCTGCAGCAAGGCCATGCGGGATATTCACCCGGACATTATCACCGCCGCCGGCACCGACGGCAAGGATCTGTCCGTGGAGACGCTGCGCGCCCTGCGCAGCGAGGCGTTCATCCAGCCCAACGAGGGCGTCTGCAAGGTGTTTATTTTCCCCGACTGCCGCCGGCTGACGGTGCAGGATCAGAATGTACTGCTGAAACTGGTGGAGGATGGCCCCGCCTATGCGGCGTTCCTCTTCTGCGCGGAAAAGGCGGCCGAGCTGCTGCCCACGGTGCGGTCCCGGTGCGTGGAGTTCACCGTGCGCCCCTCTGTGGCGCAGGAGGAAACGGAGCTTCTGCCGCAAGCGCAGGCTCTGCTGGAGACTATGGCGGGCGGAGAGGCCGCCGGTATGGCGCGGACGCTGGTGGGCTTTGAAAACGGGAAAATAACCCGGGATAAGCTGCAGCAGGTGCTGCAGCAGTGCCGCACGGCCGCGCAGCAGGCACTGCGCCTGGGCTGCGGCGTGGAGCCGGAGCCGTACTTTGCGGTCTGGGCGGGTCCATTGAGCCGGAGATTCAACAAAAAGCAGCTCCTGAAGCTATGTGAAATGCTGGGCAAGTTTGCCCAAGAATGTGAATGGAATGTGGCAGTGGGCCAGGTTTTGGGCGCCATGGCCGCGGAATGGGAGGAGATCCTATGACAGAAGTTGTCAGCGTCCGCTTTCGCAGCGGGTGCAAGAATTACTATTTCAGCCCCGGCCAACTGGACATCAGTGCCGGTCAGGACCTGATCGTGGAAACGGCCCAGGGGCCGGAGTATGTCACCTGCACCGAGGGCAATCATTCGGTGGAGGAGCATCAGGTGGTGGAGCCCCTGCGCAGGGTGCTGCGGCTGGCCACAGAGAATGACAGGCGCAGCCTGCAGCTTTCCCGGGAAAAGGAGAAGGACGCCTTTGCCGTGTGCCAGAAGAAGATCGCCCAGCACGGGCTGGACATGAAGCTGGTGCGGGTGGAGTGTTCCTTTGACGGCAATAAGATTCTGTTCTTCTTCACCGCCGACGGGCGGGTGGATTTCCGGGAGCTGGTGAAGGACCTGGCCTCCGCCTTCCACGCCCGCATCGAGCTGCGGCAGATCGGCGTGCGGGACGAGGCCAAGATGCTGGGCGGTCTGGGCATCTGCGGCAGGCCGTTTTGCTGCAGCCAGTTTTTAGACGATTTTATTCCGGTGTCCATCAAAATGGCCAAGACCCAGAATCTGTCCCTGAACCCCACGAAAATTTCCGGCACCTGCGGACGGCTCATGTGCTGCCTGAAATATGAGCAGGACGCCTATGAGGATGCCGTGCGGCGTATGCCCAAGAATGAGTCCTTTGTCCAGACCCCCGACGGACCGGGTAATGTCAGCGCCGTGAATCTGCTGAAGGAGCAGGTCACCGTGCGGCTGGACAGTCAGCCCGACAGTCCCCGGTGCTATCACAACTGCGAGGTGTGCGTGCTGCGCAATGGCAAGGGGAGCCGGGACGGCATCGAGGTGCCGGAGGAGCGGCCAGCCCGCCGGGTGGTGACCCCGGAGGAGGCCGAGGAGTTCCCCGCCGTGGTGTCGGATTTCAGGTTCACCACACCGGAACCCGTGGCTTCCGGTCTCGACGAAAGGAAAGAGGGCGGACGGCCCTCCCGCAGCCGCCGGCGCAGAGGCGGAGGTCGCTCCGGCGAGGAGAGCGGCGCCGAGAAGAAAACCGCGGGGCAGCCCGAAAAGAAGGACAAACCCGAAAAATCACGCTCGAGCCGCCGCAGGGGCGGCAAAAAGCCCGAGGGTGCCGTATCTCCGTCAACCCAGCAGCCCAAGGCCCAACCCACCGCCGCAGACGCGCCGGCCAAGAAGCCCCGGCACCGGGGCGGACGGCGGCACAGCAGGCGCGGCGGCGGCAAGACGGAGGCATAAGCTGTGGGAAGATTTGACGGCGTGCTTCTGGCCAGCGATTTTGACAACACCCTGGTCTATACCGAAGATGTGCTTTTAAGCGGCGGCGTTTTGCCGCCGCTTTCCCGCGAAAATCGGGAGGCCATCGAATACTTTATGGCCGAGGGAGGCATATTTTCCGTGGCTACGGGCCGGGCCCTGCCCAGCTTTGCCCCCATTGCTCCCACCCTGCCCATGAACGGGCCCACCATTCTCTTCAATGGGGCAGCCATCTATGATTTTGCCCGGAAGGAGTACCTGGTCACGGCCTTTCTGCCCGACGATATTCGGGCGAAGCTGGCTCCGGTGGAGGAGGTCTTCTCCGGTCTCACTTGCGAAATATACCACGAGGGCAGTGATATTCATATCCTGCACCCCAACGAGTTGACACGCAACCATATGCGCCTGACAAACTCCACAGCCGTGGAGCTCACTTCCATTGTGCAGGTCCCCACGCCCATCAGCAAGGTGCTGTTCGAGGAGACCGGACAACGGGGTGAAGCCCTGGAACAGTATGTGCGCAGTCAGCCCTGGGCCGGGGAATTTGAGATCGTGAAATCGGGGAAGTTTTTCCTGGAGATCACCGCCAAGGGCGCCACCAAGGGAGGTATGATCCGGAGGCTGGCAGAGCACCTGCACATCCGGCAAGAGAATGTGTGCTGCGTGGGCGACCACCTCAACGACATCCCAATGCTGCGCTTTGCCTCCCACGCCTTTGCGCCGCGAAATGCCGTTGAAGCGGTACGGCAGACCCCGGGGGTCCAATTGCTGCGGGACTGCCGGGAGGATGCCGTGGCAGAGCTTGTAGCCCGGCTGGAGGAGATTTATCCTCCAGAAAAGGTATAAAGCCGCAGAAAACCCGGCTTTTTGGTCAAAAACGATTTGCATATGCGCAAGCTGTGGTGTATAATAGATTTGATTTGATCAAAAGAGTTCCAATTCTTTTATTATTACATCAAATATCCAGGAGGAAGCAATCATGTCCAACTACATTCTTGTTATTAATCCCGGCTCCACCTC
>SFVI01000023.1 GCA_004560305.1 bacterium
AGTTGCTTTAAACAGGATGAATAACAGCAGCCGGGACCGAAGTGAACCTTCGGTCCCGGCTGCTTTGTCAAGGGCGTGGTTTCCGTGGGCGGTTACGAAAATATTCCTTTCGGGTGGCATTATTGATCAGAACGATTATTTCGGATGGAAAATTGGTCAGCACTTGTAAATTTTTAAGTGATTGCTGAAAGATTTAATTGATTCGCTACCGGCTTGCTTGTTGCGCCGATTAGCATATGTGTAATGATGAAAATGTGCATGTTATCTGATTTTTGCGACCAGGCACTCTTCGGCGATGAATCTTCAAGAATAGGCGCAGTATTTTTTGGACTAATCCACTTCTGGTATTTTGCAGGGGATTCACATTTTTCTAGAAGATGGTATATTGACTATCTATAAAACCATTTAGTCATTATTCTCGGGTAGGCTGGTACTGCAAAACTAGATTCAGCGCATTTGGGCTTTTCGGCATGTCACTTCAGGTACGGATAGATGTGGCGATTCTGTGGGTGCCAGCAGACAGTGTTTGTGTTCTTCCGTCCGGAAGATGGATGTGCGCTGTGATGTTGGCAGGCACCGTGAACTCGTAGGTGATCGTGTCCCCTTCATACCGCCAGCCGCTCTCAATGCGTCCCACCGGAGAATCGTAAACGGCCTTGGCGTACCCTAGCGCCTTGTGCGGTGTGGGGGCGATGGTCAGTGTTCCGTCTGCCAGCTGAATGCCGCAGACTCCACCGAACAGCCAGCCGCAGACGGCGCCGTAGGAGTAGTGGTTCAGGGATTCGTGGGGCTTGCCCTCAGCGTCAATGCCGGTCCAGGTTTCCCATACCGTGTTGGCGCCTTTGTTTACCTCATACAGCCAGCCCGGAGCCTCCGTCTGCAGCAGCAGGCGGTAGGCGGTATCGAGGTAGCCGTATTGGGCCAGCACACCGCACAGGAAAGGCGTGGAAAGAAAACCGGTATTCAGATGGTAGCCGTTGTCCACCACCATCTGATTCAGAGTTGCGGCGGCTGCCTGGCTCTCCTCCTCGCCCAGTAAGGCAAAGGCAATGGCCCGGACGTATTCACACTGGCGGTCTGAGTGAATGACGCCATCCTCTGTAAAAGCTGTACGGTAGGCTTTTACGGCCTTATCGGCGGTAGTATGGTAGGTTTCGGCTTCTTCCTGCCGCCCCAGTGCGGCCGCAATCTCAGCCAGCAACCGGCCGGAATAGGCGAGATAGGCTGTACCTACGCTTTTGCGGGGATTGGCCATGGCCTGCATGGGGGTCACGCCCGGTTCGCACCACTCGCCGTAGTCCAGGCCGTTGAGCACTGTGTATTTGGCGTACTCGCCACTCTGTTGTTCCTCGGTGGTCTGCTGGGCGCGGCCTAACAAAAATGCATACCATCGCTGCATCATTTCATAGTTGTCAGCCAGAATGCGGCGGTCGCCAGTGCGTTTGTACATAGCGTAGGGCACCAGAATCGCCGCATCTCCCCAACCAGCGGACATGCACAGCATGGGGGTCATATACCCGGGGCGGCTGTTGGGCGGGGCGATGTTGGCCATCCGTCCGTCAGGGTACTGGTTCAGGCGGCATTCCTCCAGCCACTTGGCCACCACCGGGTAGCAGTCCATCAGGGTCAGGCCAGTCTCGATAAAGACGCCCATATCTCCGGTCCAGCCAGCCCGTTCCCGGGTAGGGCAGTCGGTAGGAATGTCGCAGAAGTTGCCTTTCTGGCTCCAGATGCTGTTGGCCACCAGCCGGTTTACCGCTTCGTTCCCGCAGGTGAAAGAGCCGGTGACCGCCATATCGGAGTAGACTGCATGGGCGGTGAACACCGCCCCGGTCAGGTCTGCATCGGTTTCTACCTTGGCATACTGAAAGCCCATGATGGTAAAGCTGGGCTTCCAATGGTTTACCCCTTCCTTGCAGATCAGTTCCAGCATCTGGGCGGTGCCGCCCTCCTTGTGGCGGCCGCGGTCCTGGAAGTTCTCCTGGGTGAAGTTGCCGTTTTCATCCAGCGTTTCCCCGCAGGTCAGCAGGACTTTCTGCCCTGCATGGGCAGTAAGGGTCATCTCCACATAGCCGGCAATGTTCTGTCCGAAATCCAGCACGGTTTCCCCGTTGGGGGTGGTGAACAGCCGTCCGGGAAACGCCTCCTGCTCCCGGATGGGCACTGTGTTCATGCCGATGATGGGCAGGGCATCGTGGTAGGTTCGGACCCCGTGCCAGCCGGAAAGGGGGCCTTCCAGCCGAGCATCATACACTTCACCCTGCTGCAGATCATTCTGGCGGATGGGGCCCTGCTGGGTGGCCTGCATGGTATCGCCCGAAACGCAGACCACCTTGCCGTCCACCTCCAGCTGGAAGAGAACGCCCAGGGTGTCACCGAAGAGGTTGCGGTCACCATCCACGCCGCTGGTGCTGCGGTACCAGCCGTCGCCCAGGGCCAGGAGCAGTTCGTTTTCTCCTTCCCGGAGAAGGCTGGTTACATCATAGGTCTGGGCGCCCAGGTGCTTGTCGGCGGTGAAACTGCCGGGAGCCAGCACCATATCGCCCACCCGCACACCATTGAGCCAAGCTACATACAATCCTTTGGCGGTGATGTACAGCCGCCCGCGACCGGATGGGGCAGTGAAGGTCTTTCGCAGGTAGGAGGCTGGACGGTGGGACTGATAGGGCTCCGCCTTGCCTTTGCCGGCGGTCTCTTTCTCAGCCTGCTTGCGCTCCCAGTTGGCGCGGGCAAAGGCGTTGATGGCGTCGTCACTGGGAACATCCAACGGTGCAGTCTCCGGGTCCACCCACAGTCCTTGCCAATCCCCGGTGGAAAGTCCTGTCTCAAACCGGGCTTCGCTCCAGGGGCCGGGGCAGTCGGTTTCGTCCCACAGCCGGACCTTCCAGCTGCCCCGGACCCGGGCCCCTTCCACAGCGGGGGCGTCGGCGTGCATGCTCTGACTTGGCACCTTACCGCTTTCCCAGACAAGGACACCGTCTGCTGTCAGTTGGATCTCAAAAGCTGTCTGGCGCAATCCGCCGCTGCATTGCCAGGATAAAAACAACGGGCCGCCATCTATCCCAAGAGAGGCCGTCAGGTGATTGGTTTTAAGATTGGTTGCTTGCACGGTTCTGCAGTCCTTTCCCTTTTAGATTGTTTTCATTATAGCGAATATACAGCACCTATGCAGGGTGATAATTCGGGATGCGGGATGAATTTTCATGCAAAATCCACACCAATTTGAAAAACGGATTTTGTCCATCCTATGGGCCGCGAGGACACTCCACTGGGGTGTTTTACGGGCAGGTTTGCAGCCGGCGGCCGCTCGTCAGCTTGCGCCATACCAAAAGGAAGAGCAGCAGGGCAATGGCCGCGCTGAACAGGTCGGTGGCGGCACGGGCAGCCGCCAGACCGGGCAGCCCCAGCAAGTGGTGGAATCCGTACAAGGCCGGAACCAACAGCACGCCCTGGCGCAGGGCAGAAAGCAAGGTGGCACTGCCGGCATAGCCGGAGGCCTGCAGGAAATTGATGCCCAGATAGTAAAGCCCCAGCAGCGGACTGCCGGCCAGCAGCCAGGGAAGCAGCTGCCGGGCCAGGGACACCGCCACGGGATCGGATAAGAACAGCCCGATCAGCGGTCGTTGCGCCAGCAGGCAGAACAGAGCAAACAGGGTACCGAAGCCCACCGTCAGCCCAAAACTTCTGCTCAGGACCGCCCGCAGTCGAGGCAGATTCCGTCCGCCCACATTGTAGGCCAGCAAGGGCTGCAATCCCATGCAGATGCCCATCTGGACCAGGGTCACGACCATGGCGGATTTGTCGGCGGCCGCCATGGCAGCTAGGGCGTTGGTGCCGTAGGCAGCCAGCAAGCGATTGCTGAAACTGCCCGCCAGGCCGCTCAACAGACTGCTTACCCCGTTGGGCATGCCCAGGGCCAGCACCCGGCCCAGCCGGGCGGGGTGGTGCAGGGCATCGGAAGGGCGCAGACTTAGGACTTCGGACCGGCGGAGAATGTGGTGCAGGTAAAGCCCGCTGGCCACCAGATTGCCCAGCATGGTAGCGGCGGCAGCCCCGGCAATATTCCAGCCGAAGCCCAGAATGAAAAGGGGATCCAGAAGAATGTTGGTGATGCTTCCGGCCAGATTGCCCACCAGGCCCCGGCGGATGGCACCGTCCGCCCGCAGAAGGCTCGCCGCAGAAACGGAGAAAATCATGGCCGGAGCGCCCAGGGCCAGGATGCGCAAGTAATGGGTGGCGTAGGGCAGGATCTCCGCATTGGTGCCCAGCATATACAAGATCGGTTCGCAGAACAGATTCAGCACCACGGCCAGGAAGGCGCCGGTCAGTAGGGCACACCAGCCGCAAAGACTGGAGACGCAACGGGCATCCTGGCGGTCACCGGCACCCAGAGAATTGGCCACCACGGCACAGCCACCCATGCCCAGTACAGTGGCACCGGCAGAGGCCAGGGTAAAGACCGGTCCCACCACCGCCACCGCTGCGGTCTGGGCAGTGTCTTTCAGCAATCCGATGAAAAACAGATCGGTCATATTATAGATGACCATGACCAGAACCGATAGGACAGAGGGGCCGACCAGCGCGCCGATGGCCTGCCAGACGGGTGCCTCCTTGAACAGTCGTTCGCTCTGCATAGAAAGTCCTCCTTTTTAACCACGTGTTGCTTTTCTTCTGCCTTGTCTGCGGGAGCTTCCGGTGCTACTGGCTGCACAGCCGCCGGCATGGTTTTGCGGTGTTCCCAAAGGGAGCCTCATCCCTGCCGGTATTCCACGGGCGTCTGCCCGGTCACCTCCTGAAAGATCCGGCTGAAATAGTTGCGGGTGCTGAAACACAGGGAAGCGGCAATCTCCTGCACGGTCTGGTCGGTGCTTTTCAGAAGAACCTTAGCCCTTTCGATTTTGGCAAACTTAATGTAATCGTTGATGCAAAGCCCTGTTTCCGCCTTGAACTTGTGGGTCAGGTAATATTCGGTGTAGCCCACCAGCGCCGCCAGATCGGCGGCCCGGATCTTCTGGTCCAGATGCATCTCGATGTAATCCACACACTGCTGCACCGGGCGGCTGAGCTTGGGATTGGTGCGGCATTTGTGCACCCGGCGGATGAAATCATCGTACATCATCAGGCTCAGGGGGTTCAGATCGTCCAGGGTCTTGGCGGATTCGGCGGCCTGGATGTAATTGTCACCCAGGGCATAGGCTTCTTCGGGGGAAAGTCCGCCCTCGATGGCCGCACGGCACACCAGAGAGGTGAACACGATCACCGAGATTTTGCTTTGCCGCAGGGCGTCGTCGCTGTGTACCGGTACGCCGGCGCTCAGGGTCATACTGTTGGAAAGGGCCTGTTTGTAGTTCAGATCCCCGGTGCGCACCATCTGCAAAAGGCCCTGCTCCGCCATCCAGACCTTGTGGCGGTCATGGGCAGGGGCGTGGGCCGAATCGTTCACTTTGGGAAGGGTTTCACTGTTGATGTCGCTGACTTCCAGATGGATTCCCGTCAGGCAATAGTGCATCATCAGGGTGTACCGGTGCAGAATGGTATTTTGCACCACAGGGACTTTGGTCAGGACCTGCTGCAGGTGCATCGTCCAGGAAATGCTGGTTTCCAGGCGACTGTAATAGCGCAGTCCCTGTTCAATGCCACGCATAGAGACATCCTGATAAAAGACCGGGCCGATTACCCAGGCGCGTTTCAGACGGCCGTTCTCCTTCTCAAAGGCGGCCGCCCACAGGATCCCCAGGGCAGTACCCAAAGTAATGGGGGTATCGTGGGAAGTTCCGTAGATCAGCATCTGCTGTTTGCAGCCGAAAAGATCAAAAACACCGGACAAGAAGGCTTCGTCCGGGCAGTTGCTGCGCAGCAGGTTTCCCTTTTCATCGTAACACCAGGTAAAAATCGGGCCGCCGCACTGCACCAGCTCCGCCAGCAATGCCATGTTCTGAAAAACGTCCATCGGAACCACCTCACTTGCCGTTATTATACCATGAAGAAAGGGCTGCCGTACAGACAGCCCTTTCGGATTTATGCCCCGGCGTAACTGCCCAGCACGGCGAGGCTGGGCTTGGGCGTGCGGGCCATGGTGGCGCGGTCCACGGCAATCAGCCCGAAGTTCATGGCAAAGCCCTTCTGCCATTCAAAGTTGTCCATCAGGCTCCAGTGGAAGTACCCCTTCACCGGCAGACCGTCCGCCACACAGTGCTGCACCCCGGCCAGCGCTCGCTGGATAAACGCCACCCGGCGGGTGTCATCGGCGGTGGCAATGCCGTTTTCGGTGACGATCAAATCGCCGTGGAAGTCCCCGGCCACCTTGCGCAGCACATGCTCCAGAGCCTCGGGATAAAATTCATAGTCCATCTGGGTCAGCTCCGCGCCTTCGGGGGCGGGCAGCTGGCCGGTGGGGCCATACAGGGTGCGGGTGTAGTTCTGCACGCCCAGGAAGTCGTCTCCCTGAATGTAGGGTAGATAGTGGGTGAACTCCTCCTCCCAGGCGGCTTCGGCGAAGGATTCGCCGCCCGGCTGGGCCTGCAGGTCGTGGAGGGAGAGGGTCAGCCCCACCTTTACATGAGGGCAGATGGCCCGGATGGCTTCCCGGGCCGCTGCGTGGGCACGCATCACCAGCAGATCCCCCTCGGCGGTGCGCTCGCTGACAAAGATTTTGGGCTGCGGGTCGCCGAACACCCCAGCGTTTTCGGCGGCGGCATATTTCATGTTCTCCATCATCTTCTGGAAATTCATGCCCACCTGCACGGTGCCCTCGGCGGATTTGCCTGCGGCGGCAGCGGCTTTGGCCGCCTGTTCGGCCATCAGCCGGAACCGCTTGGAGATGGCCGCCAGCTGCAGCCCCATGTTGGCCTCGTTGATGGTGCACACGATGTGCAGTTCGCTGCCCAGCTGTTCCATCACATAGGTCACATACCGCTTGAAATAAGCGATGGTGGACTCCGCTTCCCAGCCGCCCTGGGCGATCAGCCATTTGGGGCTGGTAAAGTGCAGCAGCGTGACCACCGGCTCCACCCCGTGGGCCTTGCAGCAGGCGATGACCCGGCGGTAGTGTTCCACCTCGGCGGCGTCAAACCGGCCTTCCTCCGGTTCGATGCGCGCCCACTCGATGGAAAAACGGTAGGCGTTGAGCCCGGCTTCGGCCAGAAGTCGAATGTCCTCCTCATATCGGGTATAATGGTCGCAGGCGATGCCGCTGGGCTCGGTAAAGCTGGAGTGGGGCAGCTGCTCCTGGGCCCAGTAATCGGAATGGACGTTGTTTCCTTCCACCTGATGAGCCGCCGTGGCAGCGCCGACCAGAAAACCTTTGGCAAATTTCTGCATGGATGATCCTCCTTTTTCTTGTTGGGACGCTTAAATCCATTTGACTGTCTGTATCTTACCATACCTGCCGGTTTTTGATGGTGTAAAAATTGACAACAAGGGATAAAAAATAATGTGCACGAGGAAAGCGCACGAATAATTGTACCAATTTGTTGAATTTTGACTCTCTCTTGCGGTGATGGTCTGTTATAGTGAAAACACAAACAAAACCGCTGCACACTTTTCAAGGAGGAGAAATCGTATGTCCAAAAAACATCTCAGCGCCAGCGAAATCGACGGCGTCCAGTACCGCCGCGCCAAACTCTGGCAGATCATCTGCTACGCCTGCAATGGCCTTGTGGGGATGAGCGTGTACTCTCTCATTGGCATGGCCAGCTATTCCGCCAGCATCGGCTATGGCATCACCACTGCGGCGGTGGGTATTATCCTGACCTGCTCCCGCATCCTGGACGCCATCACCGACCCACTGCTGGCCTTTGTGTATGATCGGGTCAACACCCGGTTCGGCAAGCTGCGCATTCTGATGGTGGTGGGTTACCTCATTGAGGCAGTTGCCCTCTACGGTATGTTCACCGGCTTCTCCTCCAAGGGGATGGGCCTGCCGGTGTTTGCCCTGCTGTATGTATTCTACGTCATCGGCTACACCATTACCAACATGACAGCGCAGACCATCCCCGCCATCATGACCAACGACCCCACCCAGCGTCCCACCATCGGCGTCTGGACTACCGCCTTCAACTATCTGGTGCCCATGGCCATGTCTATGGTCATGAATGTGGTGCTGCTGCCCATGTTTGGCGGCCAGTACAATCAGGCCTTCCTTTCCGCAGCCTGTGCTATTACTTTGGTGGTGGCTGCTGTGGGTACCGTCCTGGTCTGCCTGGGTGTTTCCTCTTATGATAAGCCCGAAACCTTTCTGGGCACCAAAAAGTCCGAGCCGCTGAAAATGGCGGATATCATCGAAGTGCTGATGCACAACAAACCCCTGCAGTGCTACATTGCCTCCAACGCCTCCGATAAGCTGGCCCAGCAGGTGGCCAGCCAGGCCATCATCAATACCCTGTTCAACGGTATCCTCATCGGCAACATGGGCCTGGCCACCATCCTGACGGTCATCAGCATGGTGCCCTCCATCTTCTTTGCGGCCTTCGGCGCCAAGTATGTGGGCAAACACGGCAGCAAGAACGGTATCGTCACCTGGACCTATGTCAGCATGGCCATCACGGTGGTGCTGGTGGTCTTCTTCCTGGTCATTGACCCGTCCCAGATCGGCGTCATGGGCAGCCCGGCCATGATCATCTACACGGTCCTGAACCTGCTGCTCAACGGCTCCAACATGTGCATCACCACCTCTAACACCTCCTACATGGCCGACGCCATTGACTTTGAGCTGGATCGTTCCGGCCGCTACATCCCGGCGGTGGTTTCCGGCACCTACAGCCTGGTGGACAAGCTCATCACCTCCTTCGCGGCGGTCATCGCCACCGGTGCTGTGGCGCTGCTGGGTTACACCACCACCATGCCCCAACCCACCGACCCCTGCACCACCCCCATCTTCTGGATGACCATGTTCCTCAAGTTCGGCCTGCCCATCATCGGCTGGATCGTTACCCTGGTGGCCATGCGCAGCTGCCCCTTGACCAAGGAAGAAATGGTCTATGTACAGAAGCGCATTGCCGAAAAGAAAGCTGCCGCGCAGGCAGAACTTTTTGCCGAACATACGAAGTAAACCCGAACAAAAACCGAAAGGGTTTGCCCCTTTCGGTTTTTGTGCTGAGATAAGTAAAGGAGAATTTCCCATGAGTGAGACAATCGTATTGAATACAGGCTGGACTTTTACCAAAGAAGGCCATACGGAACTCGTCACCCTGCCCCACACCTGGAATGCGGTGGACGGTCAGGACGGCGGCAATGACTACTACCGCGGCACCTGCACCTACACCACCCAACTGCCGAAGATGGAACTGCCGGAGGGCGGCCGGGCGGTGCTGCAGTTTGACGGCGCAGCCATGACGGCAGTGGTCTCTCTGAACGGACAGAAGCTGGCCGAGCACAAGGGCGGATACTCCACCTTCCGGGTGGACATCACCGACGCGCTGCTGGACAGTAACACCCTCACTGTCTCGGTGGACAACAGCGACAACGACACCGTCTATCCCCAGAAGGCGGACTTCACCTTCTACGGCGGCATCTACCGGGACGTGACGCTGCACATTTTGCCCGCCGCCCACTTTGCCATGGCGGAAAACGGCGCGGCGCCGGTCAAGGTGACCCCGGTGGTCACCGACCTTTCCTCCCGCCGCTGCGAGGTGACGGTGGAGGCTTTCGTGGCGGGAGCCGATACCGTGTGTTTTGCCCTGGACGGCCAGCAAACCAGCGCCCCGGTGGAGAATGGCACCGCCAAGGCGGTATTCACGCTGGAAAACGCCCACCTGTGGGACGGTCTGGATGACCCCTACCTCTACACTCTCACCGCTGCGCTGGACAACGGCGAAAGCCAGTCTGTCCGCTTCGGCTGCCGCAAATTCGAGATTGACCCGCAGAAGGGTTTCCTCCTCAACGGGCGCTCCTACCCGCTGCGGGGCGTCTCCCGTCACCAGGACCGCAAGGGGGTGGGCATTGCCATCACCAAAGAGATGATGGAGGAGGACCTGGCCTTGATCCTCGAGATGGGTGCCAATACCATCCGGCTGGCCCACTATCAGCACGCCCAGACCTTCTACGACCTCTGCGATGAGAAGGGGCTCGTGATCTGGGCCGAGATCCCCTACATCACCATGCACATGCATAACGGCCGGGCCAACACCCTGAGCCAGATGGAGGAACTCATCGTCCAGAACTACAACCATCCCTGTATCGCCGTGTGGGGCCTCTCCAACGAGATTACCGCCGCCAGCCCGGTGAACGAGGAGCTGCTGGAAAACCACCGCGCCCTCAACGATCTGGCCCACAAGCTGGACCCCACCCGGCCCACTACCATGGCCAACGTCTTCATGCTGGAAATCACCAGCCCCATCCTGGAAATCCCTGACGTGAACAGCTATAACCTCTATTTCGGCTGGTATCTGGGGGACCTGGACCAGAACGATGAATTCTTTGACAACTATCACGCCAAGTATCCCGACCGCTGCATCGGTTTCAGCGAGTACGGCGCCGACGCCAACCCGGCCTACCAGACTTCCCATCCCGAAAAGGGCGACTACACCGAGACCTACCAGTGCATCTTCCATGAGCACATGGCCAAAATGATTGCCGACCGGCCCTGGCTGTGGGCTACCCACGTCTGGAATATGTTCGACTTTGCTGCCGACGGCCGGGATGAGGGCGGCAAGAACGGCGAAAACCAGAAGGGCCTTGTTACCTTTGACCGCAAAATCAAGAAGGACGCCTTCTACCTGTATAAGGCCTACTGGAGCAAGGAGCCCTTTGTGCACACCTGCGGTAGCCGGTATGTGGACCGGGCCGAGGATGTCACCGAAGTCAAGGTTTACTCCAACCTGCCGGAAGTGTCGCTGTATCTGGATGGCCGGCTGCTGGAAACGAAGCAGGGCGACAAGGTGTTCACCTTCCGGGTGCCCATCAGCAGCAAGCATTCCATCGAGGCACGGGCCGGCGGCTATTCCAGCGTCATTCTGGTGAACAAGGTGGATACCCCCAATCCCGCCTACGCCATGGCCAACCGTCAGGCGGTGGTCAACTGGTTTGACGGAGAACTGGACGAAACCTGCTGGAGCGTCAAGGACAATATGGCCGCCGCCATGGCCGATGCCAAGGTGGGGCCCATCCTCCAGCAGATCAGCGACAAGGCCGCCGCCGCCCGGGGGGACGTGGCCGCCGCCGTTAAGGACAACCCGGCGCTGGTGGCCATGATGCAGCGGGCCATGAAGCGGATGACCATTGAGAGTATGCTCAAGCAGGCGGGTACCGACATCGAGGACATTAAGCAGCTCAACCGCGTGTTACAGGGAATCCCCAAGGAGTGAACACCATGAACAAAACCTACTGCAACCCGCTGGATCTGGGCTACCGCTACCAGCACATGAAGGAGGGGCCCCGTGTCGCGGGCTTCCGGGAGGGCGCCGACCCCACGCTGGTCTATTTCAAGGAGAAATACTACCTCTTTGTGTCCATGTCGGCGGGGTTCTGGTATTCCGATGATCTTGTGCACTGGAACTTTCACCCCGACCCGGATCTGCTGATCTACGACTATGCCCCCGATGTGCGGCAGGTGGGGGAGTACCTGTATTTCTGTGCCAGCCGGAAAGGGCAGAACTGCCCGATTCTGCGCTCCAAAGACCCGCTGCACGAGCCGTTTGAAGAAGTCAGCGCTCCCTTCGCCTTCTGGGACCCCGACCTGTTCCGGGACGACGATGGCCGGGTGTATCTCTACTGGGGCTGCTCCAACACCACGCCCATCTGGGGCGTGGAGCTGAACCCCGAAACGATGATGCCCATCGGCGAAAAGAAGGAACTGATCTTCGGGCAGGAAGAAACCCTGGGCTACGAGCGCCCCGGGGACAACGGGGTGGTCAACCGGGAAGCCAGCGTGGTATATCAGGCACTGAAAAAACACTATAATCCCGCCACCGGCAAGCTGGAATTTCCGCCGGAAATGCAGCACATCCCCGGTATGAGTACCGACGATCTGGCCGCCATGTTCTTTGCGGTGGGCAAGCCCTACATCGAGGGCGCCTTCATGACCAAGCACAACGGCACCTACTACCTGCAGTACGCCTGCCCCGGCACCCAGTACAACACCTACGCCGACGGTGTCTATACCTCCGATTCGCCCCTGGGCCCCTTCACCCTGCAGGCATCCAACCCCTTCTCGGCGGTGCCCGGCGGTTTCATGACCGGCGCGGGCCACGGCAGCACCATCGCCGACCGGTACGGCAACTACTGGCATGCCGCCACCATGCGCATCTCGGTCAACCACGACTTCGAGCGCAGGGTGGGACTCTTCCCGGCGGGCTTTGACAAGGACGGGGTGCTCTTCTGCAACCAGAATTTTGCTGATTATCCTCACCGTATGCCGGATGGTCCCTTTGACGCGTCGGATTGGCATCCCGCATGGATGCTGCTGAGCTACCGAAAGCCGGTCACCGCCTCCTCCACGGCGGCGGGCAGCGACCCGGCTCTGGCGGTGAACGAGACCTGCCGGGACTGGTGGAGCGCCGGCAGCGAGGCCCCCGGTCAGTGGCTCTGCGTTGACCTGGAAAAGGAACAGGACGTGCGGGCCATCCAGGTGAACCTGGCCGATGAAGGACTGGCGGTGGACTTCCCCGACGACAGCTACGGGGATGCCCGCAAGACCCGGCATATTGAACTGGAGCCGCAGATTTCCCACTACACAGTGGAAACCAGCCTGGACGGCAGGACCTGGACCACCCGGGAGACGGTGGCGCGGGAATGTTCCAATGGATATTATGAATATCCCGAGGGCATCCGGGCCCGGTATGTGCGGGTGACGGGCGGCTCGCTACCCTACGGCCAGACGCTGCGCATCAGCGGGCTGCGGGTATTTGGCAACGGGGACGGGGACAAACCCGCCCAGGCTCGGGCCTCCGCTGTGCGGGTCAGCCCGCTGGACGGCAAGGTGTGCTGGCAGCACCTGGAAAACGCCCAGGGCTGCAATGTGCGCTACGGCATCGCCCCTGACAAACTTTATCACAGCTGGCTGGTCTATGGCGCCGACGAGGTAAACCTGTCTACCCTCACGGCGGGGCAACCCTGCTATGTCCAGGTGGACAGCTTCAACGAAAACGGAATCACCACCGGCGAAATCATCAAAATGGAGGGCTGAGCTATGCCCAAGAAAGCAGTCCAGCAGTTTATGCTGGGAACGGCACTGAACAACGAAACCCAGGCTCGGCAAACCCTGGCCGCCCTTAAAGCTGCCGGGTACGACGGCATCGAGCTGTGTGGGTTCATGATCCATCCCATCGGGTTCATGGTCAAGATGCTGACCAAGGCCGCCGGCATGCCGGTGGGCAAGGGCGGCAACCTCAACTGGCACAAGCTGGTGCAGGAGGCAGGGCTGGAAGTGGTCAGCCTGCACACCGACCTGGGCAGCCTGGAACGGGATCCAAAAGAGGTTGCCCGGGAGGCCCAAAGCTTCGGTACCAAGTATGTGGTCATCACCGGTATGTACCGGTTTGACTACGGGGACGAAGCCACCGTGCGCGACCTGGCCGCCCGGCTGAACAAAGCCGGGGAGGCCCTCCTGCAGGAGGGTGTGGAGCTGCTCTACCACAACCATAACTGTGAGCTGCGCCGGGTAAATGATCAAAAACGTGCCTATGACATTTTGCTGGAGGAGACTGCCCCCCGGTTTGTGAACTTTGAGTTCGACAGCTACTGGTTTACCGAGGGTGGTGCCAACGCGCTGGCCTGGATGCAGCGGCTGGGCCATCGCATGAAGCTGTGGCACATCAACGACCGGGGCAGCCGGGGGAAGGGCCCTGCCGTGACCCCTATCCTGAAAACCGACAGCATGGAACTGGGCACCGGCAACATGGACCTGGACAGCCTGCTGGAACAGGCCCTGCAGGTCAACGTGGACGCGGTGATTCTGGAGAGCCACCGCAACTGGATCGACGGCGGCCCGGTGAAAAGCGCGCAGGTCAGCGCGCAATTTCTGAACCGGATTCCGGAATAAAATCGAAGAAAAAGCAGAGTGAAACGAGCGAAGAGAGAAATATCAATGAAAGCTACTTTTGAAAGCGTACAGGGAAAAGTTGCCGTTGTGACCGGCGCAAGCAGAGGCATCGGGGAAGCAATCGCACGCTCTTTTGCCGCTAACGGGATGAAAGTTGTGCTGGCCGCACGCAGTGAGGAACAGGGCCAGAAGGTGGCAGGTGAGATCGTTGCGCAAGGCGGCGATGCCGTCTTTGTCCGTACGGATTGCAGTGATCCCGCACAGATCAAGGCTCTGGTAGAGAAAGCGGTGGAAACCTATGGCCGGCTGGACGGTTTCGTATCCAATGCCGGAATCGGCATGGGCGGCAATCCTTTGCATGAATATGAGATGGAAGAGTATGACCGGATTTTTGCGCTCAACAGCGAAGGCGTATTTGCCGGCATGAAGTACGCAGCGGAGGCAATCTTCCGCAGCAAATCCAAAGGCGGTTTCCTGATCAACGTTGCGTCGGTGGCTGGCCTTGTTCCGCAGCGGGGACAGGCATTGTATACCGCAACGAAATTCGGTGTAGTCGGTATGACCCGTGCCGCGGCTCTGGATTATGCCGCCTATGGAATCACGGTGAATGCAATCTGCCCCGGATACACAAAGACCAGCATCTTCGGCGATATTCCCGAAGCCGCGATGGCCATGTTTGCAAAAGACTGCCCGGCGGGCAGAATGGGAGATCCTATGGAGTGTGCCTGGCTGGCTTTGTTCCTGGCAAGCGATATGGCCCGGTACATCACCGGAGCGGCCATTCCGGTGGACGGAGCGCTGAGCGCGGGACATCAGAATGTGACTACCTGGAAAAATCCTGGGCTTTACGCGGGTACAGCAGAGAATTGACGCAATTTCTTTGTTAGCAATTAAAAGCAGAGCGCCTTTTTGGATCTGCTATGGGATATGCAGAACGATTCAAGTACAGGTAAAAAAATTCTTACTGATCGACGATGATAGAAAGCAAAAATTGAAGGGACAAGTGCGCCCATTTTTAGCTGCTCGGTTTCTGGCAATGCTGGAACCGGGCGGCTTTTGCTTTTCCCCCTCTCCACACCTCTCCCCCTGGTATAAATTTACCGGCTGGGAAGAAAAGTTATCTACCAGCCGTTTACATAGATCCGCAAATCTCAACGAAAACGAAAGCGAGGAAAAACCATGAACATTGGCATCGATCACGGCTACTACGCCATCAAGACACGACACTGTTCTTTCCCAGCCGGTCTTACAGCCTACGGCAGTCACGAACCTTACACCCGCCAGGGGCTCCTTGAGTCCGGCGGGTGTTTTTTTGTTTGCGGAACCGGTCGGCAGCCGATTCAGCGCGACAAAACCATCAACGACAACTACTACCTGCTGACGCTGGCTGCATTAGCGCAGGAAATCCGCAGTCGGGGCGCGCCCACCGAGTGTACGATTCGAATCGCGGCGGGTCTGCCGCTGACCAGCTATGGCCGGGATAAGCCGAAGTTCCGCAGCTATCTGCTTCGGCCTTCCCAGCCGGTTCAGTTCCGCTACGAGGGTGTGGAATACAGCATCACCATCGCGGATGTGCAGCTGTTTCCCCAGGGCTTTGCGGCCCTGATGGCTGAGCCGGATCTGCTGACCGACGAACCGTCGCTGCTGCTCATGGACATCGGCGGCTGGACGGTGGACCTGATGCGGATCGACAACGCCCTGCCGGCAGCTGAAACGGCACACAGTCTGGAACTGGGAATGATCCGCTGCATCGATGAGATCCGGGAGCGGGTCCGCCAGGAAACAGGACTTTCGCTTACCGATGCCCAGATCGAACAGATACTGGCAGGCCAGCCCTGCAGCCTGGCAGACGAGGTGCGCAGCATCGTGAACAAACAGGGCCGGCTGTACACCGAGCGTTTGTTCTCCGCAGTCATGGAAGCGGGCTTCGACCTTCATGCGATGCCGCTGGTTATGCTGGGCGGTGGGGCTTGTATCGTAAACCGCCACGTCAGCCCCAAAGATGGCCTGTGCCGCGTGATTCCGCTGCTGGATGACCGGGTGAACGCCATCGGTTTTGAGCGCGCTTTGGGGCGCGTTCAGGGCGCGGTGAGCGAGGGGGGAAACGGCCACAATACGTTTTCCGGCCGCAACTGAGTATCCCGGATCACCGGAAAGCGTGGGCCTATCTGCAGCAGATGCCGGCAAACCAGCGCAAGGATTTTCTGGTCAGGGCGATCCTGGCCGAGGAACAACGGGATGCGTTCAAGCATATCGAGATTAAATTTAATGAATAAGGGTAACCGCCCACCGAAAGGACGTCTTGCGCACCCCAACCCTCCATGAGAGAATATTCTCAACCGGAGAAAACCCATTGAGTGTTTTCAGAGTCCTCTAAAAACGCTCAAAAATCTCAAAGGAGACACCCTCATGGAACAAAACACACTGGCAGTGCGGGAGCAGCAGTGGCTGGAAACCATCCAGACCGCAAAGAAAAGCGGTCTGCCGGTAAACCAATGGTGCCATGAAAACGGCATTGCAGAATCCACCTTCTACCGCTGGCAGCAAAGGATTCGTCAGCATTTGCCGGGTTCCGCAGAACCGACAGCGGCAGGCGCTGCGACAGGATCAAGGCTCTGCTGTGGGAGGGCGACGGCTTTGTGTTGCTGTACAAGCGGATCGAGAACGGCGGATTCCAGTGGCCCCGCACAGCACAGGAGATGCGAAACCTGAGCTGGCAGGAGTTTCGGTGGCTCACAGAGGGGCTTTCGGTGGATCAGCCCAAAGCCAACAAGCCTGTTTCCCACTGCGTTCTGTGAGGGTAAGTTTTCCACAAAAAATCAGGCGATTTTTGCAGC
>SFVI01000034.1 GCA_004560305.1 bacterium
CATGGCCACCATCATTTTGCAGAACATCTCCCAGCTGAAGGCCCTGTTCAAGGATGACTGGGAGGGCATCATCGGCAACGCTGACACCCTGGTGTATCTAGGCGGCAACGAGCAGAGCACCCACGAATACATCTCCAAGCTGCTGGGGAAGGAAACCATCAGCACCACCTCCTGCAGCCAGAGCAAGGGACGCAGCGGCTCCTTTTCCCAGAGCACCCAGCAGACCGGCCGGGAGCTGATGACCCCGGATGAAGTGCGGCTCCTGGACAACAGGAAGGCCATTGTCTTCATCCGGGGCGAGCGCCCGGTCATTGATGAGAAGTACGATCTGATGAAGCACCCCAACATCGCCTTTACCGAGGACGGCGGGGCCGCCCCCTATCTCCACAGCCCCCATTGTATGTACGACATGCGGCATCTTTTATCTTTACTTGAAATGGAGGAAACGACATGAAAAACAACAAGAATACCGCAAGGAAACTGACTGCCATTTGGACAGCCCTGGTGCTGTCTGCCTGCCTGTTCACGGTTCCGGCCTATGCCACCGGGGCAGACCCCCTTACCATTGTGAACAATCTTTCGGACTTTATCTTCTCCTGCATCAAGGCCATCGGCATCATCATCCTGGGCTGGGGTGTGGTGCAGGTGGGCATGAGCATCCAGAGCCACGACGCCAGCCAGCGCTCCCAGGGCTTCCTCTGCCTCTTCGGCGGCCTGGTCATCGCCTTTGCCAAGGAAATCCTGACCGCCATCGGCGTGGTGTAAAAATGCGTCTCACCGTGAGACGTAATTCCACGGTGAAACGCAGCTTTTTTATGGACTTATCGTATCGCCGAACAGAACCGTGATATAGTCCTGCCGGGCATGGATCACTCTGGCAACAAGCACAGTGTTTCCTTCTACCTTATAGACAGCAAGATAATTCCCACAGACCAGTATCCGCAGATCACTGGAATATCCCGTCAGGGCTGCGACCGAAGGGCCGGCTTCGGCATAGTGTTCCAAAATGCGCAGATCCTTTGTTATGCCGCGCACAACCCGTCGGGCTGCGCTGGGATTCTTCAGCTCGTAAATAATGTATTGTTTGATCTTCTCCAGGTCTCTTGCGGCCTCTGGCGAGATGACAAGCTTATTCATCTGCTATACCAAGGCTTGCCTCAACCTCCTCCAGACTGAGCCAGCCTTCCCTTTCACCGGACGCAAACCCTTTTTGCACTTCTTCCATAAGACGGTGCAGGGCCTTTGCCTTCATGTATTCCTTGTTTTCAGGAGAGACAAGGAACGGCAGGCCGTTTGCGTTGATGGACTGCTGAATAAAGATATTGACGGCATCGGTGAAGGTAAGCCCTTGACGGGAATAGATATTCTCCACCTGCTGCTTTATTTCCGGGTTGATCCGCATCTGAAAGGTAGAAGTCTTGGGCGCATTGGCAACATTCAATTTGTGCTGATCCATTTTTATCACCTCGCACTTAAAGTATAATACCCAAAGTTTGAAATGTCAATACAACGTAATTACAAATACGGGAGGTGTAGACAATCAGTGACAACTGGGTCATAAGAAATCTGGAAAACGCCATCGGCACCTGGAACGAGAAGCTGGCGGAGCTGTGGCAGCTGCTCACTCAGACCCCGGAGAGCTTCAAGGGCGGGCAGATCTGGGGCGTAATCGTGAACATCCATTCCGCACTGGTAGGCGTCGGCTACGGCCTGCTGGTGCTTTTCTTTGCCATGGGGGTGTTTCAGTCGGCAGCCTCCTTCCGGGAACTGCAGCGTCCGGAGTTTGCCCTGCGGCATTTCATCCGCTTCGCGGCAGCCAAGGTGGCCGTGGGCTACGGCCTGGAGCTCATGACCGCCATCTTCGCCATCTGCGGCAGCGTGGTCTCCGCCGCCATGGGCGGCATCGGCGGGGCAGTGACCAGCTCCGCCTCGCTGCCCGGCGAGATCGTCGCCGCCGTGGAGGAGCTGGGCGTCATCCAGAGCATCCCTCTCTGGATGGTATCGTTCCTGGGCAGCCTGTTGATTACCGTCATGTCCTTTATCCTGATCCTGACGGTGTACGGGCGCTTCTTCCGGCTGTACCTGTATACCGCAATCTCGCCCCTGCCCTTTGCCAGCTTTGCCGGGGAGGGAACCAGCGCCATGGGCAAGGCCTTTGTGAAGTCCTATGTGGGCGTGTGTCTGGAAGGGGCGGTCATTGTTCTGGCCTGCCTGATCTACTCGGCCTTTCTCTCCAGCGCCGCCCCGGCGGTGGACAGTTCCCTGCCTGCCGTCACCATGGTCTGGCAATACCTGGGCCAACTGATCTTCAACATGCTGGTGCTGACCGGGATGGTGAAGGGGGCTGACCGGATCGTGCGGGAGATGTTCAGCCTATGAAGAAGTACGCTGTGCTCTATGCCGACCCGCCCTGGCGCTACCGAAACAAGCCCAACGGGCGCAGCCCGGAGAGCCACTATCCCACCATGAAAACCGAGGACATCTGTGCCCTCCCGGTTCAGGCGCTGGCGGCGGAGGACTGCGCCCTGTTTCTCTGGGTCACTATGCCCATGCTCTTTGAGGCGCAAAAGGTGCTTGCCGCCTGGGGCTTTCGGTATAAGACGGTAGCCTTTGTGTGGGTGAAGCAGAACCGCAAGGGCACCGGCATCTTCTGGGGCATGGGCTACTGGACGCGGGCCAATGCGGAGCTGTGCCTGCTGGCCACCAAAGGCCATCCCCAGCGGAGGGCAAAAAATATCCACCAGGTCATCATTTCCCCGGTGGAGGAACACAGCAAGAAGCCGGAGGAAGCACGGCGGCGCATTGAGGCCCTGCTGGGGGAGGTTCCCCGGCTGGAGCTCTTTGCCCGCCGCCCTTCCCCCGGCTGGGACGTCTGGGGCAACGAGGTGGAAAGTGATGTGGTGTTAAAAAACTTGTCAGATTCATATACGAATTGAGGTGTATCAAATAGAAGTAAAAATCCCGAAAGAAATCCGGCAATACAAGGAAAGCATCTTCTTCGGCCTGTCTGCCCGGCAGTTCTTCTGCACCATTCTCGCGGTGGGAATCGCCGCGGGCGTGTACCTGCTTCTGGGCCCGGTGATCGGGCGGGAAACGGCCAGCTGGCTCTGCATCGTGCTGGCTGCGCCTGCTGCCATGGCTGGCTTTTTCAGCTACAACGGCATGAATTTTGAGCAGTTTCTGTGGGCTGTCATCAAAAGCGAAGTCCTGTACGCCGGGGAGCGCAGGTATATCGCTGAGAATATCTACTACAAGTGCTTCAACAGAAAGGGGCGTGGAGATTTTGATTAAATCCCTGGCAGCGGCCAATCGGAGCGAGCGGGTGAAGGT
>SFVI01000007.1 GCA_004560305.1 bacterium
CATCTCATCAATAGCCGTCCCAGAAAATGCCTCAATTGGCTTTCTCCTTCTGAGGTCTTTTCCTCCTGTGTTGCACTTCCTTGACTTTCTGCCCTGGCATGGCGCAGCCGTGACTGAGAGGTTCTTTCCCCCCTGCGCCTCATCAGAACCGTTGGGACGGACATTGGCCGTCCTTTTCCATGTTCCCTCTATGTAGCATGCGGACGTGCGATGCACGCCCCTACGGGCTGCTTTCGTCAGAGCTGACTCCCCTCGTTCAGCTTGGGTTTCATGCCTTACTCACAGCCAAAAACCGGCTCTTCCCGTAAAGGGAAAAGCCGGTTTTCATATATTTTTCAGTTTTTCAGGCTGTGCAGGGGGGCGGGGATGCGGCCGCCCCGGGCCACAAACTCCGCCGGGGAGCCGCTGCGCAGAGGCATCACCGGGGCGGAACCCAACAGCCCGCCGAAGTCGATCCGATCCCCTACGGTCTTGCCCTTGGCGGGGATCAGGCGGACGGCGGTGGTCTTGGTGTTTATCATGCCGATGGCCGACTCGTCGGCAATGATGGCGGAGATCACATCCGCACTGGTATCCCCTGGCACGGCGATCATGTCCAGGCCCACAGAGCATACGCAGGTCATGGCCTCCAGCTTATCAATGCTGAGGGCGCCGGCCTCCACCGCGGAGATCATCCCCGCATCCTCCGACACCGGGATGAACGCGCCGGACAGGCCGCCCACATGGCTGGACGCCATGACGCCGCCCTTCTTCACCGCGTCGTTCAGCAGGGCCAGCGCCGCCGTGGTGCCGTGGCCGCCGCACTTCTCCAAGCCCATGATCTCCAGGATTTCCGCCACGCTGTCTCCGATGGCGGGGGTGGGGGCCAGGGACAGATCCACCACGCCAAAGGGCACATCCAGCCGGCGGGAGGCCTCCTGGGCCACCAGCTGGCCCATGCGGGTGATCTTGAAGGCGGTCTTTTTCACCGTCTCTGCCACCACGTCAAAGGGCTGGCCCTTGCAGGCCTTCAAAGCGTGGGCCACCACGCCGGGGCCGGACACGCCCACGTTAATGACACACTCCGGCTCCCCTACGCCGTGGAAGGCTCCGGCCATGAAGGGGTTATCCTCCACGGCATTGGCAAAGACCACCAGCTTGGCGCAGCCCATGGGGTCGATGTCCGCCGTCTGGCGGATGATCCTGCCCATAAGGGCCACCGCGTCCATGTTGATGCCCGCCTTGGTGGAGGCCACGTTCACACTGGAGCAGACCAGGTCCGTCTCCGTCAGGGCCCGGGGGATGGAGTGGATCAGCTTCAAATCGCTTTTGGTGAAGCCCTTGTGGCATAGGGCGGAAAAGCCGCCGATAAAGTTGACCCCCACGGCCTTGGCGGCCCGATCCAGGGTCATGGCCAGGGGGACATAGTCCTCCGCCTCACAGGCGGCGGCCACCAGAGAGATGGGGCTGACGGAAATGCGCTTGTTGACAATGGGGATGCCGAACTCCCGCTCGATGGCGCAGCCGGTGTCCACCAGCTTGTCCGCCATAGTGCAGATTTTATCATAGATCCGCTGGCAGCACACGTCTATGTCCCGGTCGGCGCAGTCCAGCAGGCTGATGCCCATGGTAACGGTGCGCACGTCCAGATGCTGCTGGTCGATCATTTCAATGGTTTGCAGAATCTCGCTGCTGTTGATCAGATAACTCATGGCGCTGCCTCAAATTCTGTGCATGGCTTCAAAGATATCCTGCCGCTGCACATGGATATCCAGGCCCCGCTCTATGCCCTTGTCCTTCAGCAGCTGGGAAAGCTGATCGAAAGGCAGGGTACAGTCGGCCAGATCCACCAGCATGATCATGGCGAAATACTCCTGCATCAGGGTCTGGCTGATGTCCAGAATATTGATCTCGTTCTCCGCCAGCAGGGCAGTCACATAGGCGGTGATGCCCTTGGAATCCTTGGCGAAAACGCTGACAATGGCTTTCATATGCTTCACCTCATACATTTTTTAATAGTGATATTATACCGATCTGCCGACAAATTGCAAGGGGCAGACAGAAATACCCCCGGAAATTGCAAGCAATTTCCGGGGGTATCGTCATATTCTGTGCCACAGCAGGCACCCGTCATCAAAAATGGCTTCCAGGCGGCCGCTTTCCTTCAGCCAGCTGAGGTAGGAACGGACGGTGCTACCCACCAGCACATACTGCTCAAAATCCATGGTCAGGCTGTAGGTCTGGAAGAGCCTTTGCAGGATGTGTTCAAACAGCATCGGCTGCCTGCACAGCTCAAGAATCCGCCCGGCAATTTCGTTCACCTTGTCTATATTAAGCTGGGCCAGGGCTTTGATATCCTCTGTGGCCGCCGCGTGGGCCGGGACAAACAGCCGGGCCTCCATGGCTTTCACCTTTTCCAGCGTCTCCAGATAGGCCGCCACATCATAGATAAAGCTAATCTGGTACTTTTCCAGGGTCTCCCGGCTGGAAAGGCAGTCCGCCAGGTAGACCACATCGTCCCCGGTGCGGTAACCCACCATGTCGAAGAAGTGGCCGGGCAGGGGGATGATTTCCATGCCGCCGGGAACATTTTCCGCCGTGAGATACTCCGCCTCGCTCTCCTGGGAGAGCAGGAACTTATGCCGCAGCTCCTTCACCGGGTAGCCGCCATAGAGGAAGGCCGGCTCCAGAATGGGGTGGCGGGTGATGGCGCAGTCAATGCCCGGGGCCAGGATGCGGCAGCCGGTCTGTTGCTGGAGATAGCGGTTGCCGCCGTTGTGGTCGGCGTTGGCATGGGTGTTGCAGATGGCCTTCAGCTGCCATCCCTGCTCGTCCAGCAGCTTGCGCACCCGGCGGCCAGCGTCCTTGTCGCTGCCGCTGTCAATGAGGCAGACTTCCCTGTCGCTGAGTTTCACCAGACCGATCTTGGCCGGGCTTTGGATATAATAGCTGCTGCCGCAGGCTTGAACTAATTCGTACATGATCTCACCTTATCCAAAAATACTGAACCGGGGCTTCTCGCTGGGCTCCGGGCTGGCCGTGGGTTCCGGCACAGGGCTGGCAGCCGCAGGCTCCGTCCCCGGCAGGTCCAGGGCCAGATAGTTTTCCACAATGTCCAGCACCGTGTCGTCCTTCAGTATCATGGAGATCTCGATGCGGCGGTTGGCGGCCTTGCCCTCCTCGGTTTCGTTGCTGGCCACCGGCCGGGTGGCGCCGTAGCCCGCAGCGCAGAAGTAGGAGGAATAGCCATTCAGCTTGCCGTTCTTCCCCAGCAGCAGATAGTTCAGCACGGAGTTGGCCCGGTCGGTGGACAGCACCCGGTTGCTCTCGGCGGTACCGGTGATGTCCGTATGGCCGGAGATGACGATGCTGTCCACATACCTGGCGTTCTCCTCATCGCTGAGGAACTGGTAAAACACGTCGATCAGCTCCCCCAGCACCCCGGCACTGTCCTCCTTGATCTCGGAGGAACCCAGGTCAAACAGAACGCTGTCGGAAAGGATGATGTTGCCGTTATCCCCGATGCTGACCTTGCTGGCGTCCCCCATGACCTCCACTATGCTTTCCCGGATCTGCTCCAGGATGGACAGGCGCAGCACGGCGATGGTCTGCATCTGGTTGCGCATCTGGGTCAGCTCGTCGTTGGCGGCGGAGAGGTAAGCCTCCTGCTGGCCGATCAGCTTATCCTGGGCCTCCATCTCCTCCTTCTGCTGCACGATCTGTACAGCATAATCCTCCAGCTGATCCTGCTTTTTCTTCAGCTCATCGGTCAGCCCCGCCAGCTGATCCTCCGCCAGCAGCACCTGCTCCTTGGTCTGGGCCAGCACCTCCTGGGTGTTCTGCAGGTCGTTGCCGGTGACCAGGTTCTGTATGTAGGACAGCAGCATCAGGAAGAACAGGATCAGGGCCACGGCGCTCATCATGTCGGCATAGGAGGGCCAGAAGCCCTGCTCCCCGCCGCTTTCATTGCGCTTATAGCTGCCTGCACCTCTTCTCATTGCCGCTCGCTCCTTTCAAGCCCCCGGGCCGAGGAGCGCAGCACGCTGACCAGATCCCGGATGCACACATCCATCCGCTCCACCGTGCCCCGCAGGTTATAGTTAAACTCGGAGAAGTCCCGCACGCCCTCGTTGAAGCTGTCCACCGTGCGGTTAAAGTCCTCCAGCGGTTTCTGGCTGGCGGCCAGGGTCAGCTTCAGTTCGTCGGTGCTGCGCTTGAGGGTCTTGTCCATGCTCTCGGCGGCAGCGTCCAGGGCATGGATCATCTGGCGGATCAGGTCCGCGTTGTCCTTGGCCTTCTCCGTAGGCAGGGTGGGGGCCACGCTGTGATCCAGCCACAGCTCCACCTGGGTCTCCAGCTTCTCCCGCTGGGCCTGGGGGCTGAAAACAGAGCGCAGCAGCGTCAGCAGGATGGAGCAGGCCACACCCACCAGAGAGGTGTAGAAGGCCACGCCCATGCCTGACAGAGCGGACATCAGTCCCTCGCCCACGCTGTCCAGCACGCTGAGCCACTGGTCGGTATTGCTGTAGCCGATCAGCTCCGTCAGGGAACTGACAGACAGGCTCAGGCCCAGGAAGGTGCCGAACAGGCCCAGGGTCACGAACAGGGACACCGCGTTGTTGAGAAAGCGCTCAATCAACAGCAGGCCCGACAGCTTCACGCTGACGGCGTTTTGCACCAGAGCCGGGGTGTTCACCTCCAGCCCGTACTTTTTATAGGCGCTGGCAAAGTCGTTGACCACAAAGCGCAGAAAACCGTTGTCCTTGTCCAGAGAGCCGGTGACCATGGAGCTGAGATGCTTGTACCGGGCGCTGACATAGAACAGCAGCAGCACCGCCAGCGCAAACAGCGCCACGATGGCCACAATAACGATCAGCCCCACCGGGGGCATACTTTGCAAACCGCTCATACCCAAGTCCTCCTTATATATCTTTAACTATCCTTGATTCAGGCTACCGGTTTCATGACGTTAAATGAGTGCCTCAAGTTCCCCAACCAGCCGGTCAAACAGCTTCAGCGCCGCGTTCACCGGCTGGGGGCTGGCCATGTCCACCCCGGCGATCTTCAGCAGGCTGATGGGGTCGGCGCTGCCGCCGGAGGACAGGAAGCGCTTGTAATCCGCCACCGCCGGCTCACCCTCTGTCAGAATCCGCTCCGCAATGGCCGCGGCGGCGGAGAAGCCGGTGGCATACTGGAACACATAATAGTTATAGAAGAAATGAGGGATTCGCGCCCACTCCAGGGCGATCTCTTCGTCGCTGACCATGTCCGGGCCGAAGTACAGCTTGTTCAGCGCCCAATACTTCTCCCGCAGCAGCTCCGCCGTCAGGGTCTCCCCCTGCCAGGACAGGCGGCCCATCTCCAGCTCGAACTCGGCAAACATGGCCTGGCGGTAGATGGTGCCCTTGAACTGATCCAGGAAGTGGTTGATCAGATAGGCCCGCTGTTTTTTATCCTCCGTCTGCGAAAGCAGGCTGCGCATCAGCAGAATCTCGTTGCAGGTGGAGGCCACCTCCGCCACGAAGATCACATAGTCGCTGGTGTTCACCGGCTGGTTCTGGCAGCTGTAGTAGCTGTGGAGGGCGTGGCCCATTTCATGGGCGATGGTGAACATGGAGTCCAGGGTGTCCTTGTGGTTCAGCAGCACATAGGGATGGGGCCGGGAGATGCCGGAGGAATAGGCCCCACCCCGCTTGCCCTGGTTCTCATAGACGTCGATCCAGCGCTCTGTGAAGCCCTTTTTCAGCAGCGCCACATAGTCCTCCCCCAGCACGCCCAGGGCGGCGATCACCTTCTCCTTGGCCTCTTCATAGGGGATTTCCACCGCCACGTCCGCCACAATGGGGGTGTACACATCGTACATGTGCAGCTCCTCTACCCCCAAAGCCTTTTTCCGCAGCCGCACATAGCGGTACATGGCCTCCAGATTCTCATGGACGGCGGCGATCAGGTTGGTGTACACCGCCTCCGGCACCTCCGTCCGGTCCAGCGCCGCCGCCAGGGTGGAGGGATAGTTTCTGGCCCGGGCAAAGAAATTCAGCTGCTTGAACTGGGCGTCCAAAGTGGCGGCCACCGTGTTCTGAAACTCCCCATAGCGGGCATAGCAATTTTCAAAAGCGCTTTTCCGCAGCACCCGGTCCCCGCTCTCCATCAGCGGCACCAGCGTGCCGCCGCTGAGGGGGTGCTTGCTGCCCTGGCTGTCCACCGCGTCGTCAAAGCGCAGGTCGGCGTTGCGCAGGGCACTGCCGATGTTGTCCGGGCTGTCCGCCATCTCCCCGGCAGCAGCCAGCAGCTTTTCCTCCGCCGGGGACAGGATGTGTTCCGCCCGGCGGCGAATTTTATAGATGCTGCGGCGGTAGGTCTCCAGTTCCGGGCAGTCCCGGTAAAAGCCGGCCAGTGTCTCCTCCGGGATGGCCATGATCTCCGGGGTGGCGAAGGCTGCCGCGCTGGAGATCTCCACACAGCGGCTCATGGCCTTGCCCCGCAGGTCCTGATAATAGCCGTTGGCCAGGTCCTGATCTCCCTTGCAGCTGGCATAGCCCATCAGGGCTTCCAGCCGCAGGGAGATTGCGTCCTCCTGCTGCAGGAAGTCCAGCAGGGCCTCCCCGCTGCTGCCCAGGGTCCCCCGGCGTTTCTCCAGCTCCGCCGGGATCTGTGCCAGCGCTTCGTATTCCGCCAGCCACTGCTGGTCGCTTGCAAAGATTGCTGTCAAATCCCAGGTGTATTCCTCCGGGATCTCATTTCTCATGGGGATTTTTTCGCTTGCCATATTCTACCTCCGTTTATACCAAGTCGTTTGATGTTCGGATTATACCATATCCCTGCCCCGCCGTGAATATACTTTCTTGAAACATCATCGGTATATTATCTGTAAGGAGCTGCTTATGGAACTATATATTGTCCGCCCCGGGGACAGTCTCTCCACCATTGCCAAAAGCTGCCATACCAGCCCCGAGGCTCTGGTCCGGCGCAACCAGCTGGGAGATCCCCGGCGGCTTTGTCCCGGACTGAGCCTGGTTCTGGAAGGAAAAGCAGGCGCCGCCCCCGCCGTCACGGAACTTTGCGCCGCCCTCAGCCCCCAGGCAGAGCCGGAGCTGGCAGATACGCTGCTGCCGAATCTCAGCTGGCTGTGCATTCAGGGCAGCCGGCTGACAGCCCAGGGCGGGCTGAACCTGCCGGAGCAGGAGCAGCTGCTGCGCCTGGCACACAGGCATCAGGCCATGCCGCTGCTGACAGTGAGCAATCTGGGCCAGGGCGGCTTCTCCCCTGCCCTGGCCCATACCCTCGTCAGCCATGAGGAGGCGGGCCGGGCGCTTACAGACAATATCCTGAAAGCCTTGGAAAGTCAGGGCTGCCGGGGCGTTGACCTGAGCTTTCAATACCTCTACCCCTTTGACCGGGAGGCCTACAGTGCCTTCGCCCGGCGCCTGGGGAAGGCGCTCCACAGCGCTGGGTATTATTTTTTCTGTTCCCTGGCCCCCAAAACCCAGGCTACGGCAGAAGCCCCGCTCTGCGCCGGTCAGGACTATGCCGCCCTGGGCGCCGCCGCCGACCGGCTGATTCTCCTGGCCCATGGCTGGGGCGGCGCCTTCACCGCGCCCCAGGCCATCGCGCCCCTGGACCGGGTGGCAGCAGCGCTGGACTACGCCGCCGCCCTGATCCCCAGGGGAAAGCTGCTGCTGGGCCTGTCCTGGGGCGGCTGCGCCTGGGTTCTGCCCTGGCGGCAGGGGGATGCAGCCCGTCCCATGTCCGCAGCGCTGGCGGTGGATACCGCCGTCGCCGCCGGGGCGGAGATCCGCTATGACGCGGCAGCCCAGGCCCCCTTCTTCCTCTGTCCCGGCGCCGGCGGCAAGCGGCGCATCATCTGGTATGAGGACAGCCGCTCCCTTCTGGCCCGGCTGGAGCTGGCCCGGAGTCGGGGCCTGGCGGGGGTCAGTCTCTGGCCCCAGGACCGGCTGTACCGCCCCGGCCTGCATATGCTGCAAAGCCGCTGTGCCGGGGAAAAGTTAGTCTGATTTTGTCAGGGCGATGCAGCAGTCGATCACCGTCTCCACCTGCCGCAGCTGTGCTTCCGTCAGCCCTGCCAGCTTTGCCGCAATCCGGCCGCTCTCCTGAACCGGAGCAGCCCCCGTCAGGATATGGTCGGCGCTGATGTCCAGCGCGGCGCAGAGCTTGACCAGGTTCTCCGGCCGGATGGCCTTCCTCCCCTGCTCCGCATAGGAGATCATCTGGGTGGACACGTCCATTCTGTCCGCCAGTTCCTCCTGGGTCATGCGCAGCTGCTTGCGCCGAACCATGATCCGCTCGCCCATCGCTCTCAGCATCTCATTGTTGCCCATGCTTTTCTCCCCCTTATCATCTATAGAAATGATAATAACAACCATAGGCGAAATTTATAACAAACCATAGTTGACTTTACCTATTCTATAGTTTATAATTTCAGAAAACCTTAGCGATAAGCCGGAGATATGCAATGGAACGCCAGCCCACAGAGAAAGAGATCGGCCGGGAAGCCTTTGCCCTGTACGCCCGGGCAGTCGCCGCCTTCCAGTCAGGGGAAGCGCTGCTGCCCCTTGGCTCGGAGAAGGCCCGGGCGGCTATGGCGCTTCTGGATGCTCTGCCCAGTCTCACGCCGGAGCAGCAGCGCATCCAGGCAGAATTAACGGAATATATGGAGAAAAGCGGCTGCCTTTAGACAGCCGCTTTCAATTATTTCACTCCCGCCTCTCCCCGTGCTGCAGCAGGATCCTCTGGAAATTCAGCATGTAGCCCAACAGGCAAAGGGCCATCAGCACGCCGCAGAGTATCACCCCCAGGTCAATGACCCGCCCAGGCACCTGGGGGAAGGCCAGGGCCGCGATCATCACCACGTAGACGCAGGCGGTGCACAGCTTACCATACCATTTGGCCGAATACACATGGCCGGTGACCCGCAGCACGTGCAGACTCATGATCCCCAAACTCAGCTCCCGGAGGACGTGCAGTCCCAGCAGCAGCCATACGCTGGGGGTCCGCCACAGGGCGCAGAGCATCATGGTCGCCTGGATCAGTTTGTCGGCCACCGGGTCCAGCGCCCGGCCCAGCTCCGTCTCCATGTGGAAGCGCCGGGCAATGGCTCCGTCCAGCACGTCCGAGGCTGCCGCCAGCAGCAGCACCCCCATGGCTGCCATAACCTTGTCCTGGGTATACAGCAGGGCGAAAACCGGCACCAGGAAAATCCGTCCGATGCTGATCATATTGGGGATGCTCATGGCGCTTCCTCCTTCTTATTTCAACTATATATAATGTATGCTTAGGTTTTCCTTTTTGTGCCGCTCTTATGCAGCTTGCTCTTGAATTTAAAGATATTGATGGTATAATAGCAAAGCTATAGAAATTAAAATGGAGGATTGTGCAGTTGGACGGCTTGAAAACCTCTTTCAATATAAATCCCCTGCTGCTGGGCGGCATCGCGGTGCTGGCCCTGATTGCCGCCATCGCCCTGGTAGCATATCGTAAGCATTATCGGATCAATGTTTTTTTTGCCCTGCTGGCCATCCTGTTTTGCAGCGGCGCCATGCTGCTGACCGCTGTGGGCTGCAGCGTGGGGACCGTGTACGCCAAGCCCGCCGGGGATCCCCGGGCTGCCGTTACCGGCTTCTTTGACGCGCTGGTCACCGGGGACTATGACAGAGCCTATGCCCTGATGAAGGATCATGCCGGCCTGGGTCTGGAAAAAGAGCCGGAGAGTGAGCCGGCCCGGCTGGTCTATTCCGCACTGAAGGACAGCTATCACTATGAACTGATTGGCGACTGCCAGGTGACCATGCTGAAGGCCACCCAGCGGGTGTCCATGCGTTATCTGGATGTGGCAAAGCTCACCGGAGACCTGGGGGATCTGACCCAGGAGAAGCTGAAAACCATCGTCCAGACCCGGGACCGGGATCAGGTTTATGATGACAACGACCAGTACCTGCCCGCCGTCACCCAGGAAGCCTATACCAATGCCCTGAAGCAGGTGCTGAAGACCGCCAAAAACAGCTACACCAACATTGAATTTGACCTGAATCTGGAATATCGCAGCGGCAAGTGGCAGGTTCTCACCGCCCCTGAGCTGCTGGTGGCCCTCACCGGCGGCACCGGGACCTGAAGGGAGGCGGTCATTCATGGACAGAGAATACGATCTGGAAGAACTTTTGCGGGAATTTTCCTCCCTGAACGAGGAGCCGGCAGAGCCGGAACGGCCCGCGGCTCCCGCTCCAAAAGCGCCGGACCCTGCGCCCCCGGCTGCGCCCGCCACGGAGGCGGAGGAAGCCCCGGCAGAGACGTGGGAGGACGAACCCATTCGGCAGCCGCCCCAGGCCGGTGAAGCATCTCCCCCGGTGCTTTCCCCCCAGGCGGATGCGGAGGACTGGGAGGACGAAGAGGCTGCGCCTGCGCCGAAGAAGAATATTTTCTATGAGGTGCTGATGGCCTTTGCCGGGCTGATTTTCCTTGGCGTCACAGGCATCGCCCTGCTCTGGGTGGTGCTGAACGTCCACCCGGACGCGGGAACAGCCACCACTGTGGCCGGCGATACCCGGCTCAGTCTGACGGAAAATCTGGATATTTATATGAACAACGCCGCCAGTGACGCCCTGGGCGACCTGGCCTATATCCGCAAGATCTACACCATCGAGGAAAGTGCCACTGTCGCCCCGGTTCCCAATCCCAACGGCTTCGGCACCACCGATGATCCGGCGGTGATCCAGGCCCTGATCGACCAGGCCTGGGAGCTGCTGGAGGGGCAGGAGATGATCTGGAGCCCTGACGCGGACTTTGTCCCCGGGGAACCCATGCGTTATTATTACGATGACACGATCCTGGTCATCCAGTGGAAGGAATACATCGAGGAGCGCTGCTGCACCTGTGCGGAGGTGAAGCTGGCCCACGGTTCCCAGCTCCGCCGCAAGCTGGCGGAGGATACCTACGGTTCCTCTGTGCAGCTCTACGCCTCGGAGATGGCCGCCGCCTCCAACGCCGTCATCGCCATCAACGGCGACTTCTACAACTTCCGCAACCTGGGCATCACCGCCTACCAGCGCAAGCTCTACCGCAACAACCCCGCCACGGTGGACAGCTGCTTCTTCACCGCCGAGGGAGATATGCTCTTCAGCCGGGCAGGGGAACTGATGAAAGCCGGAGAGACCGAGAAGTTCATCAAGGACAACAATGTGGTCTTTGCCATCGCCTTCGGCCCCGTGCTGGTGGACAAGGGGGAGCTGCAATACTGCGCCAGCTACCCCATCGGCGAGATCGACATGGAGTATTCCCGCTCCTGCATCGCCCAGAAGGACACCCTGCACTACTTCCTCATGACCATCAACCACACCGATGACGCCCGGCCCCGGGCCAACATCAATGAGCTGGCCCGCTTTGTCCACAGCAAGGATGTGATCAAGGCCTACACCCTGGACGGCGGCCAGACGGCAGAGATCGTCATGATGGGCGGCCCGGTGAACAAGGTGGACTTCGGCAACGAACGCGCAGTCAGTGACATTCTCTATTTTGCCACCGCCATCCCCTCCCAGGAGGTGAGCCCATGAACGCATCTATTGCCATATACAGTGGCTCCGTGGTCATTTACTGGAGCAGCATCATTATCGGCTTTGGTCTTGCCGCCTGCCTGTGTTTGAGTCTGGCTCTGTTCACCGCCAACGGCGGCCGGGCCGCGGGAATGCTTCTGCTGCTGCCCCTGGCTTTGCTGTTCTCCATCCCCCTGTGCCGGGCCCTGCACTGGTACTGTCATATGGAGCAGTACACCGGCTTTTTCTCTGCCCTGACGGATTATTCCAGCGGCAGCTACTGTCTGCCCGGCGCCCTGCTGGGGGTTTGGCTGGCGGCGCTGCTGGTACATAAGCTGGGCTTTGCCTCCAGCACCGGCGCTTTGCTGGACGCCTTTGCCCCCGGCGCCGCGCTGGCCATCGCCTTTATCCGGCTCAGCGCCATCTTCGGCAGCACCTGCCGCAGCAAGATCACTTTCAGTTCTCCCCTGCTCCGGCATCTGCCCCTGGCCTCCGCTGTGACCAATTCTTCCGGCGGCGTGGATTACCGCTTTGCCACCTTCTTTGTGCAGTTCATCATCATGCTGCTGCTTACCCTGTGGCTGGTGAAGTTCTACGGCCGGCGTGCGGGCTTTCCCATGCGCTCCGGCAGCCGGGACGGCAACGTGGCCAGAATGTTCCTGCTCAGCTACAGCGCGGTGGAGATCGTGCTGGACAGCACCCGCTACGATTCCAGCTTTTTCCCCTTCAACAGCTTCATCAGCATTGCCCAGGTGGTGGGAGCGCTGTGCGTGCTGGGTATACTTATTTATTACAGCGTTCACGCCGTCAAGGCCCGGGGGCTGCGGTTCTATCACTTTGCCCTGTGGTTTGGTTTTCTGCTGACCCTGGGCGCCGCAGGCGCTTCCGAGTATATGGTGCAGCGCCACGGCAGCTGGTATCTGGGCTGCTATACCGTCATGGGCCTGGGCTGCTATTTGATGGTGCTGCTGGTTTATCAGATGTATCTGCGCTGCTGCGCAAAGAGAAATAAAGGAGTGTAAGAAAAAATGGCAAGCAAGAAAACAAAAATCATATCCGGCGTCGTTCTGGCGCTGCTGGTGGTGGCCGCGGTTCTGGCCCTGATCTTTCTCCGGCCCGACGCCAATCCCGGCAGCAAGGCCATTGAATTTCAGGTGACCCACAGCGATGGGCGCGTGGTTGTTTTCCCCATCCGCACCGATTCTGAGAACCTGCGGGGCGCTTTGGAGCAGAAGAACCTCATCGTCGGCGAGGAAGGCCCCTACGGGCTTTTCGTCACCGAGATCGACGGTGAGGCCGCCGACGACAGCCAGCGCCAGTGGTGGTGCTTCACCAAGGACGGCGAGATGCTGAACACCGGCGTGGACGACACCATGATCGCCGACGGGGAGCACTATGAGGCCTTCATCGACCTCTACTAAGCCGAATCTCCGGGAACTGGCGCTGCTGGCCCTGATGGGGGCGCTGATGTTCGCCCTGCAGGTGGCCATGGCTTCCATCCCCAATGTGCACCTGACGGCGCTGCTGATCATCCTGACGGCCATCTTTTTCGGCTGGAAGTGTCTGTTCAGCGTGGCGGTTTTCGTCATTCTGGAGGCCTTTGTGTGGGGTTTTGGGCTGTGGTGGCTGTGTTACTGGTATCTTTGGCCCCTTTTGGCCATACCGGCGGTGCTGCTGCGGAAGAACCGCTCCGCCTTTTTGTGGGCGGTGCTGGCGGCCATCCATGGGCTGACCTTCGGCGCCTTCTGCTCCATCCCCTATCTGTTTATCGGGGGCTGGGAGCTGGCCCTCAGCTACTGGGTCAGCGGGCTGAGCTTTGATCTGATCCACTGCGGAGGGAACTTCGTGCTGACGCTGGTGCTCTTTAATCCCCTGTACAAGGTGATGGACAAGCTGATGGAAATGCATAAGGCCCGCTGAATATGCGGAAATAACGAATAAAAATAAGCTACTGCAATTGCTTTTGCAGTAGCTTTTTGTTGCTTTTTGATCGGATCAGGCTTGCTTCTTTTCCCGGAGGCGGGTAAGCTCAATGCCTTCCTTGCCAGTGAGGTAGTCAATGGTCATTTCCAGCACACAGACCCGGTGGAGGCTCCCGGCAATCTCGGCGGAGGGGTCAAGGTCCGGGGCATATTTCCGTCCCAGCACATCCAGGGCGGTTATCCTTGCCTGCTCATCCTCCAGCTGACGGATGGTGCCGAAGGCGATGACGCTGCGGTAACGGGTGGTATAAAGCGCCGGCACCACATCGTCCTGGGCGATGACACAGAAGGAAGCCTTGGGGCAGCGGGCGATAGCGTTCAGCTTGTGCCCCGTGGTGGCGCAGTGGAAATAGAGCCGGCCCCCATGATAGACATAGCTGATGGGCAGGGCGTAGGGATAGCCCTCCTCCCCGGCCAGGGCCAGCACGCCGGAAGAACCGGCGCGGAGGATCTCCTCCGCCTCGGCCTGAGGCAGCTGCTGGATTTTTCTGCGCATTTCAGGTAGCATGGGGCAGCCTCACTTTTCCTGTTCCCAGGTGCGCTCACTGATGATGTACCTGGGACGCTGCTTGGTCTCCATATAGATCTTGCCGATATACTCACCGATGATGCCCAGGCAGATCAGCTGAACGCCGCTGACGAAGCAGACGATGCAGGTCATGCTGGCCCAGCCAGCCACGGCCTTGCCGCAGAGAGCGGTAATCAGGGCCCAAAGGACACCGATGAAGCTGACCAGGGCCACAAACACGCCGAAGCCGGTGATCAGCCGCAGGGGCTTAACGGAGAGGCTGGTGATGCCGTCCACCGCCAGGGCGATCATCTTCTTCAGGGGATAGTGGCTCTCGCCGGCGATGCGCTCCGCCCGGGAGTAGGACACGCTGGTGCTCTTGAAGCCTACCAGGGGGATCATGCCCCGGAGGAACAGATTCACTTCCCTGAAGTTGGCAAACTCCTGCAGCACCCGGGAGCTGATGAGCCGGTAGTCGGCATGGTTATAGACCACCTCGGCCCCCATCATGGCCAGGAACTTGTAGAAGCCCTGGGCAGTGGCCCGCTTGAAGAAGGTATCCGTCTCCCGGCTGGAGCGGACGCCGTAGACCACCTCGCAGCCGTCATGGTAGGCATCCACCATGGCGTCCATGGCGTTGATGTCATCCTGCCCGTCGCAGTCGATGGAGATGGTGATGTCGCACTGGTCCTTGGCCTCCATCAGTCCGGCCAGAACAGCGTTCTGGTGGCCCCGGTTGCGGCTCTGGCTGATGCCCAGGTAATGCTCGTCCCGGCGGGCCAGGTCACAAATAATGTCCCAGGTTTTGTCCTTGCTGCCGTCGTTGACGAAGAGGACGCGGCTGTCCTCACGGATCTTGCCGGCGGCAGAGAGGGATTTGATCTTATCCAGGAACATGGGGGCGGTGATGGGCAGCACCTCCTGCTCGTTATAGCAGGGAATAACGATGAACAATCTGGGTGTCATAGGCTTTCTCCTTTATCTTCCGGTTTGATCTGGCCGCAGAGAGCGGCCAGGATAATGAACATGGGGATGAGAGAATAATGGTAGCGGCTGGAGACCTCGATGAGCATATGGGCCAGGGTGAGGCCCAGGGTGTACAGAGGCAGCAGCAGGAAGGCCGAGGGCTGGTCCCCCTTCCAAAGGCGCGTCAGGCCCGCCAGAGCCAGAGTCAGGATCAGGTAATAATAACAGTTGCAAATGACCATGCAAATCTTCACAAAGCCTTCGCTGCGGGTGAAGCGGTAGGTATAGCCTCCCAGCTCGTCATTGCCCAGGAAGGTGAAGAGCTTGGCGGCAAAGAGCCGGGGCAGATCCAGTTCATCGGACTGCAGCCGTTCCAGCACATGGGGCAGCATACTTTTCTGGGCCATGGGGGCACTGCCGCCCGCCTGGCGGCGGTATTCAAACAGAAGGTCCATGTCCTCACTGCTCCACTGGCCCAGGGTGTCCATATTGAAGCCCACATAGAGATTATAGACAGGCAGGCCGGCAGGCGCCTCCCCCAGCACCTGCTCCAGATGCCGGTCCCACAGCTTGCCGGAGAGCTGGAAGCACAGCAGCAGGGCAGTCAGGCACACAAGCCAGAAGCGCCACAGCTTGCCATCCTTCAGTTCCCGGCCCCGCAGCAGCAGGAGCCAGAGCAGCAGGGCGATGATCAGAATGGCGGAAATGGGGCGGACGGCATTGATGACCGCCAGCAGCAGACCAAGGCCCAGCCCCCAGGCCACAGCCGAAAGCAGGCCGGCCCTTCCCTGCCGCTTTTGCAGCAGGAGCATCAGCCACAAAAACAGCAGCACCAGGCAGGTATACAGCGGCTCGGAAAAGATCAGGGAGCCCAGCATGATGCGGCCGGGATAAAAGCCCCAGAGCAGCCCCGCCAGCACGGCAGGGGCAAGACCCGCCACCGCCAGGCAAATGGCAAAAATCAGCAGGGCGGACAGGCAGCTGAGCAGCAGGCCCAGCAGGGCGCCCATCAGCACAGACTCCCCAAAAAGACGGATAAAGGGGGCCAGGAAGCTGGAATAGCCCAGAATATGGGGGTACACGGCCACATACTCGGTACTGAAAATCTCCTGCCCGTAGGCCAGGCTGACGGCGCAGTCCCAATAGGTCTGATAGTCACTGAAGGGTTCAACGCGGATCAGCAAAATCCAGACAAGGCCGGTGACGAAGCACAGCAGCACCACCGCCGCGCCGCATTTATTTTTCCCCAGGCGGGTGCAGAAGGTTTCAAAGCGGCGATAAAGCCTGCTGCGGCGTTTCAGCAGCAGGAAGGCCAGAGCCGCCAGAATGCCAACGGCCAGGGCCGCCAGGTAGGAAGGACTTTCCAGCCCCCGAACACCAGCCAGCGCCAGGGCCAGCGCCAGAACAAGCAGCAGGATGGTCAGCATGATTTGCCGGAAAAAACCGGACATTCTTTCCATGGACGAAGTAAATCCCTTCTTTTATTTCACGATCTCATTATATTCTTTCCCATGGTTTGCGTCAAGACAATAAAACAGTGGCGCATTGCGGGAAGATTTGCTATAATGAGCAAAAACCATTGGAATCGAGGCAATCCACTTGATCAGATATGACGCGGGAAAATGCGATATTGCGGTGATCGGCGCGGGACACGCGGGGATCGAAGCTGCTCTGGCGGCGGCCCGGCTGGGGCTGGACACAATTTGCTTCACGGTGAATCTGGACAGTGTGGGCAACATGCCCTGCAACCCGGCCATCGGCGGCACCGGAAAAGGCCATCTGGTGCGGGAGCTGGACGCTTTGGGGGGCGAGATGGCCAAGGCGGCGGACAAGGCCTGCATCCAGTACCGGATGCTGAACCTGGGTAAGGGGCCGGCGGTGCACTCCCTCCGGGCCCAGGCCGACCGGCGGCGCTACCAGGAGGTGATGAAGCAGACCCTGGAGCAGCAGGAGCATCTGCGGCTGAAGCAGGCGGAGGTGGTGGAGATCGGCGTTTCTGAGGGTGCGGTCTGTTCCGTCACCACCCACACGGGGGCGGTCTACGGCTGCAAGGCGGTGGTGATCGCCAGCGGCACCTATCTGGACGGGCGCACCATTGTGGGGGAAGTGCTGCGTTCCTCCGGCCCGGACGGGCTGGCGGCGGCGGTGCCCCTGGCAGAGCAGCTGCGGAGCCTGGGGCTGAATATGCGCCGCTTCAAGACCGGGACGCCCCCCCGGGTCAACGCCCGGAGCGTGGACTTTTCCAAGATGGAGCTGCAGGAGGGGGACGCGGAACCGGAATGCTTCTCCTTTGCCAACGACTACAGCCCGGAGAACCGGGCGGTATGCTATCTGACCTATACCAATGAGCGCACCCATGAAATCATCCGGGCCAATCTGGACCGCAGCCCCATCTATTCCGGGGTAATCGAAGGGGTGGGGCCCCGCTACTGCCCCAGCATTGAGACCAAGGTGATGACCTTTCAGGACAAGCCCCGGCACCAGCTGTTTGTGGAGCCCATGGGCCTGAACACAGAGGAGCTGTACATCCAGGGCTTCTCCTCCTCCCTGCCGGAGGAGGTGCAGGTACAGATGCTGCACACCATTCCCGGGCTGGAGCAGGCGGAGATGACTCGCTGCGCCTATGCCATTGAATATGACTGCATTGACCCCACGGAGCTTTACGCCACCCTGGAGAGCAAGAAGATCGCCGGGCTGTACGGCGCGGGGCAATTCAACGGCTCCTCCGGCTATGAGGAGGCGGCGGTGCAGGGCTTTGTGGCGGGGGTCAACGCGGCGCTGAAGATATTGGGAAGGGAGCCCTTCATCCTGCGGCGAAGCGACGGTTATATCGGCACCCTGATCGACGATCTGGTGACCAAGGGCACCAATGAGCCTTATCGCATGATGACCAGCCGCAGCGAGTACCGGCTGCTGCACCGGCAGGACAATGCGGACCAGCGGCTCAGCGCCAGGGGGCTGGCCCTGGGGCTGGTATCCCCGGAGCGGCATCAGAAGGTAGTGGAAAAGTACGAAGCCGTTGACCGGGAGAGAAAGCGGCTGGAGGGCTGTCACATCCCCCCCTCGGAGGAACTGAATACCCTGCTGGAGCGCAAGGGCACGGCGCCGGTGAGCACCGGGGCCTCCCTGGCGGAGCTGATCCGCCGGCCCCAGATCGGCTATGCCGATCTGGCGGAGTTTGACCCCGAACGGCCCCAACTGCCCCGGGCGGTGGCAGCTCAGGTGGAGATCGCCCTGAAATACGAGGGTTACATCAAACGGCAGCTGAAGCAGATTGAGGAATTCGCCAGGCTGGAGGGGCACAAGCTGCCCCGGGATCTGGACTACAGCCGGATCACCGGGCTGCGGCTGGAGGCTCGGGAAAAGCTGGCCCAGATCCGGCCGGAGAACTTCGGCCAGGCCAGCCGCATCTCCGGAGTGTCCCCGGCGGATATTTCGGTATTGATGATCTATATGGAGAGCAGAAGATGAGCAAGGTGGTACTGGGCTTTTCCGGCGGGGTGGATTCCGCCGTGTCGGCAGAGCTTTTGAAAAAGCAGGGCTTCCAGGTCTATGGCCTGTACCTGGACAACACGGACGAGGCCGCCCGGCGCTCGGCGGTGACGGCGGCGGAACAGCGGGGCATCGACCTGAAGGTGCTGGATGTGAAGGCCCAGCTGGAGGAGCGGGTCTGCCGCCCCTTTACGGAGGCCTACCTCCGGGGGGAGACCCCCAACCCCTGCATTCTCTGCAACCCAACGCTGAAGTTCAAAAGCCTGATGGAATATGCCGACGCGGTGGGGGCGGAGTTTGTGGCCACGGGCCACTATGCCCGGGCCGCCGGCGGCAGAATCTATAAGGGCCGGCCGGCCAACGACCAGAGCTATATGCTCTGCCGCCTGACCCGGCAGCAGGCGGAGCGGGCATTGTTCCCCCTGGGGGACTATGAGAAGGCCCAGGTACGCCAGTTAGCGGAGGAGCTGGGGCTGCCGGCGGCTCACAAGCCGGACAGCATGGAGATCTGCTTCATCCCGGACAAGGACTACATCGGTTGGCTGTCCCGCAGGGCGGCCATGCCGCCGGAGGGGGACTTTGTGTTCCACGGTCAGGTGGTGGGCCGCCACGAGGGCATCCACCGTTATACGGTGGGCCAGCGGCGGCCGGGGCTCATGGACGGGCGGAAGGTCTATATCTCCCGCATCGACCCGGTGAGCAACCGGATCGAGCTGGCCTTATGGGAGGAGCTGTTCCAGACAGAGGTGACGGCCAGGGATTTCAACTGGCTGATCGAGCCGCCCCGCTCCCCCATCTGCGCCAGTGTCCGGGTGCGGCACACCAAATGGGAAAACCCGCCCTGCTCCGCCGCGGTTGAGGGCGATCGGGTGCGCATCCGCTGCGTGGAGCCGGTGCGTGCCCCGGCGGCGGGCCAGTCCGCAGTGCTCTATGACGGGGATCAGCTGCTGGGCGGCGGGTTCATTGTTTCCGAATAAAATCATTTTTGCCTGATTGACATTGTTTTTGCACTGGTGTATACTCAAGCAGAAACTATTTTTGGTGGTGTCAGCAGTGGAACAATACACGCTCAGGCAATATATGAATAAGAATCCTGACGGTAAGCTGCGGGATATTGTGACGGATATGCTCTATGATGATATCGTCAGCCTGCGCATTGCGCCGGGGACCAAGCTGAATGTGAATCAGCTGGCCTCCTCCCTGGGCATTTCCCGCACACCGGTGGCCGAGGCCATCACCCGACTGACAGAAATTGGCTTTGTGGTGACCCACCCGGGGCAGAACGGCAGCTTCGTGCTGGATCTGAACCTGCTGGACATGATCAATCTTTACCAGGTGCGCTCCGCCATTGAAGGACAGGCCGCCGCCCTCTGTGCCCACGCGGCGGATGAGGCGGTGGTGCGGCAGCTGACCATGCTGGCGGACGCCTTTAAGGACAGTGTGCAGCGGCGGGACATCCGGGGCATGAAGGACACGGATATGCCCTTCCATCAGCTGATCATCCAGTCCTGCGGCAACCCCTACATCATGCAGAGCTATGATCTGATCCTGCCGAAGCTGACCATGTATCAGGCTTCCATGCTGGAGTTTATCGGCCATGACGGCAACGAGGAGAATCCCTGGATGCCCAGCGTCACCTTCAACCACACCTCGGTGGCCTCGGCCATCCGGATGCGGATGCCGGAGCTGGCGCGGCAGTCCATGGAGGACCACGTTACCACCAGTCTGAACTTCACCACTATGGCAGGCAGGACCCCGGACCCCTTCGTGAAGCTGAACCATTTTGAAAAGTAATAAAAAAATCCCTGATGCATCGCATCAGGGATTTTATTTGACTTACAAGCCGATATTACTTGGCCTGGGCAGCAGCGGCAGCCTTCTCGTTGAAGAACTGCACCAGGTAGATGTGAGCAGCGTAGACAGCCCACCAGGTGCCAAGACCATTGATGACGCCGGACAGGACAGCGTGACCCAGACGGCCGATGCCACCGGGATTGATGCCCCAGCTGGCCAGGAAGCAGGGAATACCGGAGCCGAACAGAGCGCCAGCAAAGAAGGCCATGAAGATCACATAGACCCACCACTTGGAGGGAACCCACAGGGGGAAGAGAACCTGCTCGGAACGGGCGCCCATGGCAGGCAGCTTCTCAGCGCCTTCGGCGAACTGAGCCTTGAAAGCCTTGCCCACGATCAGGTACTGCAGGAAGCAGCAGATCAGAGAGGTAACGGTAACGGTGCCGCCGATTTTAACGCCCAGCTCGGCCAGGGTCAGAGGTGCAGCAGCGAACTCTTTGCTCATGGTGAAGTACATGATGATCGCGGTGAGGAAGATGGTGGGAATACCACAGGCGATGGATTCCTTAAATGCCCATTTTCTTGCTTCTTTTGTCATTACTTTTCTCCCCTTATTGTTATTTTTTTGTTTGGGATGGCTTTATGATAAACGATGGCTGGCGGCTTGTCAAGGCGAAAAAACGGCTTGCTTCAAATTTTGGAAAGGATTTATCATGCATAAAATGTCCGCGTTTTTGCCATTTTAAGACGGTTTTTTGCCACAAAACTTATGTTTATTCATGATTTGTTAAAGAAAAATCAGAACTGCGGCGCAAGGGCCGCAGTTCTGATTGTAGTGTGATGTTAAATCTTGACAGGCTTCTTGTTAGTCATTTCGAACGTCCCCCCAGAAGAAGAGGGCCACGGTGCCGGGACCGGTGTGGGAGCCGATGGTGGTGCCGATATTGTTGATCTCCACCTTGCCGTTGAGCTTAGGGAAACGCGCCTCCACCAGGTCCGCCACCTGGCGGGCATCCTCATAGCAGGCGGACATGGAAATGTAGCATTTGCCGCTGTAATCCAGGCCGTCCTGGGCGTGTTTTTCCATCATTTTCACAATTTCGGTAATAACCCGCTTCTTGGTGCGGATCTTATAGCGGGGGATCAGGCGGCCCTGATCGTCCATATTCAGCAGGGGGCAGATCTCCAGCAGGCCGCCGAAGATGGCAGCGGTCTTGGAGATGCGGCCGCCCCGGACATAGGTGCTCAGGTCGGTGGAGAAGAACCAGTGGTGCAGGCGCAGCTTGTTATCCTCCAGCCAGGCCGCCAGCTCCCCGGCGCTGAGGCCCTCGTCCCGCTTGTCAGCGGCGGTATCCATCAGCAGGCCATAGCCGGAGGAGGCGCCCAGGGAGTCCACCACATAGACCTCCCGCTCCGGGTAGCGCTCCTTGACGATGAGGGCGGCATTGCGGGCAGAGTTATAGCTGCCGGAAATGCCGGAGGACAGGCACACATGGACCAGGTCCAGCCCCTGCTCCAGGAACTTGCTGAAATAATCCACATATTCAGAGATGTTCACCTGGGAGGTGCGGGTGTCGGCCCCGTTTTTGATGCGGTCATAGAACACGTCAAAGGGCATGCTCTGTCCCAGATCGTCCAGGTGTTCCTCGCCGTCTATAAAATAGTGGAAGCAGATGTACTTGATATTCCGCTGCTCAAAATGCTCCTTGCTCAGATCGGCGGTGGAGCAGCAGCTGAGAACATAATTGGCCATAATCATTTTCCTTTCGAACAGCACTTGTTTTGAGCGGAGTGTACACCCGCCCGCATACAGTTTATTCCCGTGTCCGGGCAAAGAGCAAGCTATTGCCCCTTCTACCCGGTCTACGATATGAAAAGCCGCCAGTAGAGCGTGAGAGACTTCTCTACTGGCGGCTTTGGACCGCTCTACCAATTGTGGAGAGGCGGGCAAAGTTTCATTTTTCCGGCTTTTTCCTGGGACGGCGACGGATATTGCAGCTTAAAAAGACAATGATCTCCGCCGGGATAGCGATAAGGAAAAGCTGCCAGGGCTTCTGCATGGGCAGGGTAAAATACAGCAGAATGAACATGCTCAGCACGAAGGCGGCAATGACAAACTGCAAATGCTGCCGGCGGCGGAACACGCAGATCAGCACCATATAGGTCAGGATGGAGACCGGCAGGGCCACAATAAATGTCTCCCACAGGATAATATCAAACAACCAGAGCAGGACAAAAATGGTGAGGGCCATGGTCCACACACCCAGGACGGAAATGGCGATGATCATATTCACCGAGTACCCCGCTTCCTCCTGCCGGGCCGCCTGCTGCTCCGGGGATTCCCAGGCGTCATGAGAGGAGAGAAGATAGTCCACGGTGACGCCGAAGATCTCCGCCATCTGGGTAAGCACATAGGCGTCCGGGATGGCCTCGCCCCGCTCCCACTTGGAGATGGTCTTATCCGAATAATTCAGTTTTTCACCCAGCTCCGCCTGGGTCAGGCCGGCCTCGGTGCGCAGTTTGATGATGTTGCTGGCCGAAATGAGTTTCAATTCCGATAACTGCAAGGTGCTTCTCCTTTATGTTTCCTTCGGTACATCTGCTTCCGCGTACCATGTATACATTTTAATAACAAACCGGGGCAAAGTCAAGCCGTCGCGTCAGAAGAAGGGCGTTCCACGGGTGGGAATAAAAATCAGCCGGAACGGGAGGGTTCCGGCTGACAGTCGGGTTATTTCTTTTTCCGGCCGAAGATGCTCTTGCCGGCTTCGCCGTCCAGATCGCCCATGGAGGCGGCAAACTGACGCAGCAGCTCCTTCTGGTTGCCGGTCAGGTTCTTGGGCACCTTCACCTGGACAGAGACGAACTGGTCGCCGCGGCCGCTGCCCCGAAGGAAGGGGATGCCCTTGCCCCGCATACGGAAGACGGTGCCGGGCTGGGTGCCCTCGGGGATGGTGAGCTTCACCTTGCCGTCCAGAGTGGGCACCTCGATCTCGGCGCCCAGGACCGCCTGGGCATAGCTGATCTCCTGATCCAGCAGGACGGAGGTGCCGTCCCGCTCAAAGCGGGCGTGGGGCCGGACAATGACGCTGACCAGCAGGTCACCGGCAGGGCCGCCGTTGGCGCCGGCGTTGCCGTAGCCGGGACGGGAAATGGTCTGGCCGTCGTCAATGCCGGCGGGGACGTTCACCTCCACCTTGTGCTGGCGGCGGATATTCCCCATGCCCCGGCAGGTCTTGCAGGGCTGATGAATGATCTTGCCGGTGCCCCGGCACTTCTGGCAGGGGGAGGAGGTCTGCATCATGCCCAGGGGCGTGCGCTGGGCAGTGGTGACGGAGCCGGTGCCCTTACAGTCGGGGCAGATCTCCGGCGTGGTACCGGGGGCACAGCCGTTGCCCTTACAGTCGGGGCACTGCTCCACCCGTGCCACGGTGACCTCTTTCTTACAGCCGAAGGCTGCTTCCTCAAAGCTTATGTTCAGGCTGGCGCGCAGGTTCTCGCCCTTGCGGGGGGCGTTGGGGTTGCGGCCGGAGCTGCCAAAGCCGCCGCCAAACAGGTCGCTGAAGATATCGCCAAAGCCGCCGAAGCCGCCAAAATCCCCGAAGCCGCCGAAGCCCCCGCCGTTAAAGCCGGCGTTGGGATCGAAGGCGGCATGGCCATACTGGTCATACTTCTTCCGCTTTTCCTCATCGGAGAGCACCTCATAGGCCTCATTGGCCTCCTTGAACCGCTCCTCACAGGCCTTGTCGCCGGGGTGCAGGTCCGGGTGATTCTCCTTGGTTATCTTCCGGTATGCTTTCTTTATTTCATCGGCTGTGGCGTCCTTCTTGACGCCCAGCACTTCATAGTAGTCTCTCTTATCCGCCATTTACTTCTCCTCAACAACGCACCATTGAGGCGAAGATTATACTCCGCCTCAACGTTGCAGTTTTGCGTTGATTACTTGTTGTCGTCGTCCACCACGGTGTAATCGGCATCGTAGTAGTTCTGGCCGCCCTGGGGGTTCTGGCCCGGCTGGGCGCCGCCGTTGAAGCCGCCGGCCTGGCTGGGGTCAAAGCCTGCGCCCTGGGGGCCGCCGGCCTGCTGGTACAGCTTCTCGGAGATCTTATAGAAGGCCTGGGTCAGTTCCTCGGTGGCTGCCTTGATGGCGGCGGTGTCGGTGCCGGTGAGGGCGGACTTCAGGGCATTCAGCTTGCCCTCCACCTCGCTCTTGTCGGCGCCATCCAGCTTGTCGCCCATCTCATTGAGGGTCTTCTCGGTCTGGTAGACCATCTGGTCGCCCTGGTTACGGGTGTCCACTTCCTCCTTGCGCTTGGCGTCCTCGGCGGCGTACATCTCGGCCTCCTTGACGGCCTTATCGATGTCCTCCTTGGACATATTGGAGGAGGCGGTAATGGTGATGTGCTGCTCCTTGCCGGTGCCCAGATCCTTGGCGGAGACGTTGACGATGCCGTTGGCGTCAATATCGAAGGTGACCTCGATCTGAGGCACGCCGCGGCGGGCCGGGGCGATGCCGTCCAGGTGGAAGCGGCCCAGGCTCTTGTTGTAAGCGGCCATCTCACGCTCGCCCTGGAGGACGTTGACCTCAACGGAGGTCTGGTTATCGGCAGCGGTGGAGAACACCTGGCTCTTGCGGGTGGGGATGGAGGTGTTGCGCTCAATCAGCTTGGTGCAGACGCCGCCCAGGGTCTCAATGCCCAGGGACAGCGGGGTCACGTCCACCAGGACGATGCCTTCCACGTCGCCGGAGAGCACGCCGCCCTGAATGGCAGCGCCCAGAGCCACGCATTCATCGGGGTTGATGCCCTTGAAGCCTTCCTTGCCGATGAGGGTCTTGACCATATCCTGCACGGCGGGGATACGGCTGGAGCCGCCCACCAGAAGGACCTTGGAAATGTCGCTGGGCTGGAGGCCGGAGTCGGACAGAGCCTGCTTCACGGGGCCGGTGGTCTTTTCCACCAGGTGGTGGGTCAGCTCGTTGAACTTGGCCCGGGTCAGGGTCACGTCCAGGTGCTTGGGGCCGGTAGCGTCGGCGGTGATATAGGGCAGGTTGATGTTGGAGGTGGTGACGCCGGACAGCTCCACCTTGGCCTTCTCGGCGGCCTCACGCAGGCGCTGCATGGCAACCTTATCGCCGCTGAGGTCGATGCCCTCGGCCTTCTTGAACTCCTGCACCAGGTACTCGGTGATGCACTGGTCAAAGTCGTCGCCGCCCAGGCGGTTGTTGCCGGCGGTGGCCAGAACGTCGATGACGCCGTCGCCGATCTCCAGGATGGAGACGTCGAAGGTGCCGCCGCCCAGGTCGTAGACCATGATCTTCTGATCGTGGTCCTTATCCAGGCCGTAGGCCAGGGCCGCTGCGGTAGGCTCGTTGATGATACGCTTCACGTCCAGACCGGCGATACGGCCGGCGTCCTTGGTGGCCTGACGCTGGGCGTCAGTGAAGTAAGCGGGGACGGTGATGACCGCCTCGGTGACGGTGGTGCCCAGGTAAGCCTCGGCGTCAGCCTTCAGCTTCTGCAGGATCATGGCAGAGATTTCCTGGGGGGTGTAAGCCTTGTTGTCAATGGTGACCTTGTAGTTGGAGCCCATCTCACGCTTGATGGAGGAGATGGTGCGGTCCGGGTTGGTGATGGCCTGGCGCTTTGCCACCTGGCCCACCATGCGCTCGCCGGTTTTGGCGAAAGCAACCACAGAGGGAGTGGTGCGGGCGCCTTCGGCGTTGGCGATAACGACGGCTTCGCCGCCTTCCATAACGGCAACACAGCTGTTGGTGGTGCCAAGATCTATCCCTATAATTTTACTCATTGTAATTTCCTCCTATATGAATGATTTTGTTTATACAAATTTATATAACAAAGAGCAATCTGCTCTCAGTTAGCAACTTTAACCATGGCGAAGCGGATCACCTTATCGCCCATGAGGAAGCCCTTCTGGAACACTTCCACGATCTCGTTCTCGCCCTTTTCCGCATCCTCCACATGCATCACCGCGTTATGGAAGGCGGGGTCAAACTTCTGGCCCAGGCTTTCGATCTCGGTGACACCCAGCTTCTCCATGGTGGTGTTGAACTGGGTCATGATCATCTCCACGCCCCGGCGGTAGGCCTCGTCCTCGGTGGACTGGTCCAGGGCCCGGACCAGATTGTCGTACACCGGCAGGAACTTCTTCAGGGTCTCGGCCTTGATGTCGGCATAGAGGCTATCCTTCTCCTTCTGGCTGCGCTTGCGGAAATTGTCATACTCGGCGCAGAGGCGCAGGTACTTATCGTTCAGGGCAGCGTACTCGGCCGTGGGGTCCGGCTTGGGGTCTTCCGCCTTCGGCTCCTCAGACTTGGTTTCTTCGGCTTTTGGGGCCTCGGTTTTGACTTCTTCGGCTTCTGTTTCGGATTTTATTTCCTCGGCGGTGCCTTGGGGTGCGGGCGTCTCCTTGACTTCCTCCTGCTGTCCCTGGGCCGCCGCCTGCTTCTTATCTTTGCTCATTTGGTGCATCTCCCTTGATGATCAGTTTATTATGCATCCCCTCCGGGGGACCTTCGCCGCCGCCCAGGCGCTGGGACAGGCCGGCGGCCAGCATGCTCAGCTTGGCGGCCACGGCGGAATAGTCCATCCGGGTGGGGCCTACCACGCCGATGAGGCCCCGGGTGTTATCCCCGGCGTCATAGCTGGCGATGATTACGCTGGAATCCTTCAATTCCTCGGCCACGTTCTCCGGCCCGATCAGCACCTTGACCTCATTGGGGCCGGCCAGGGTCTCGCCGGGGGGCAGGATGTACCCGCCGCCGGAAAGGTAGCCCATCAGCTTATGGGCCTTGTCCGGGTCCCGGAACTCCGGCTGGTTCAGCAGCCGGTTCTCGCCGCTGACAAAGGCGGAAGGACTCTGGGCTTCGCTCAGCACCTCAATGGCAAAGGCGGCGATCACAGAGGTGAGGCCCATGGTATCATCCGCCGCTCGCTCGGTGGAATTGATCAGCAGCGGGGTGACCTGGTCCTCGGTGATGCCGGTGAAGCCGGAATTGAAAAGAGAACTGAGCCGCTGCATCATGCTCTGGTCCACAGAGATGGGCAGGCGCACCAGCTTGTTCTTCACCGAATTGTTGGAAAGCATCACCACGATGATGAAAGTATTGGCGTCCACATAGATGATATCAAAGCGCTTGATGGTGACGGCGCTGAAGGTGGTGATGGCCAGAGCGGGATAATCCGTCAGCTGGGAGGCCAGACGGCTTACGTCGCTGATGGTGTCATCCAGCTGCTGCAGCTTCTGGTTCAGGCGGCGGTTGATCTCCTCCGTCTCCTCCAGGCTCAGCTTCTGCCGCTCCATCAGCTCGTTGACGTACATCCGATAGCCCATGGGAGTGGGCACCCGGCCCGCCGAGGTGTGGGGCTGCTCCAGGTAGCCCATGTTCACCAGCTCCGCCAGTTCGTTGCGGATGGTGGCAGAGGAACAGCCCAGCCCGGCCTTCTGGGCAATGACCTTGCTGCCCACCGGCTCCGCCGTCTGAATATATTCGTCCACCACAGCGGCAAGTATTTTCTTTTTCCGCTCACTGATCGCCATGTTAGCACTCTCCGCCCTCGACTGTTGGCACTCTTTGCTTTCGAGTGCTAATATACCATTCGTGTCCGGCTTTGTCAATAGTTTCGCCCGGGGGGCTTTCAAAATTCACAGTTTGGTCAAGAACGATTTTGTTTACAAATCTTTCCTTTTGCGGTAGAATGGAGCACAGGAAAACAGTGTTGATGGGGGCTGCTTTTATGGTTGAGAAAAACTTTCTGGAGGTATACGACAAGTTCAAGCTGAAGTTTTACCGCGGGGTATTCGAGCTGGTGCGGGAGCGGGAAGGCTCCCTTTCCGCCATGGAGGCCATCTCCCTGGAGGTGATCAACATGCTGTCGGAGCCCACGGTGGGCCAGTTCGCGGACTTTCTGAATATTTCCCAGTCCAACGCCACCTATAAGGTGAACAACCTGATCAAAAAGGGCTATCTGGAACGGCAGAATTCCCAGACCGACCGGCGGGAGTATCATCTGGTGCTGTCGGAAAAGTACTACAGCTATGAGAGCCTGATGAGCAGCTATGAGCAGAAGGTAGCCGGGCGCATCCGGGAACGGTTCAGCCCGGAGGAGCTGGAGATCTTTGACCGGATGCTGGAGACCATCGCCAAAGAGCTGATGCCGGAATGCGAATGAACACAGAAAAATAAACCACCCCTCCGGGAGCGTCGCTCCCGGAGGGGTGGTTGTTGCTTTAGACATCGGATGATTCTGTTTTAATCGTCCATATCCTCGAAAGCTTCCAGGCCCTTCTTGGCTTCCGCCTTTACGTCGCCATGGCGGACAAAGAGCATGGTGACAAAGCTAAGGGAGACAAAGAGGGCCGCATAGGGGAAGAGGATCTGGTAGCTGATGTGGCGCATGAGGGTACCGGCCAGGATGGGGGTGATGATCTGGGCGGACATGGAGGCGGTGTAGTAGTAACCGGTGAACTTGCCGATATCGGAGCCTTTGCACATCTCCACCACCATGGGCAAGGAGTTGACATTGATGGCGGCCCAGGCCAGACCCACCAGGGCGAAAACCACAAACATGACGGCATTGATGCTGCTGTAGACCGTGGTGAGCACAAAGCCCAGCAGGAAGCAGGCGGCCAGCAGGATGATGCCGCCCATGATGGTCTTTTTTCGGCCGATTTTGGAGGCCAGGGCGCCGATGGGGATGTAGGAGACGATGGCGCCGGCGGTGGCCACCAGCAGGCAGGTGGAGGCGCCGCCCAGGCCCTGGCCCATGACCACGCTGATATAGGTGGTAAACCAGGTGGTGACGCCGTTATAGCCGGCGAACCACAGGGCGATGGAGGCCAGCAGGAAGCCCAGGGAGCGCTTCACCGGGGCGGGCAGCACCTGGTTGCCGCTGCCGTCGTCCCGGGCCAGGTTCCACTCCGGGTGCTTCGTCTCCAATTCCCGGTTCTCGGCAGTCAGCTTGGGCTCCTTGATGGTGAGAAACAGCACGCCCACGGCCACGAACATGATGGCGGACACCACCAGGAACAGGGGCTGGTAATTCACATGGGCCAGACCCTGCACCTTGGAGTTGGGGTACATGACGGCGGCCACAGCCAGGTAGAGGATGCCGCCCACGGCGCCCATCAGATTGATGATGGCGTTGCCCTTGCTGCGCAGGGGCTTGGGCGTCACGTCCGGCATCAGGGCCACGGCGGGAGAACGGTAGGTACCCATGGCGATCAGCAGCAGGCCCAGCACGATAACGAAAGACACCAGCTTGAAAGTGGAGGGAGCGGCGGCGTAGCCGTTATCCAGCAGGGGCAGGATGTTCAGCAGGATGATGGCGCAGCCGGTGCCAAAGAGGATGAAGGGCATCCGCTTACCCAGGCGGGTATCGGTGCGGTCAGAGATGCCGCCGAAGATGGGCAGCAGGAACAGGGCAAGCACATTATCCGCCGCCATGATGGCGCCGGAAAAGGTCTCATTCAGGTGGAAGGTCCTGGTCAGGATCAGGGGGACGATGCTGTCATACATCTGCCAGAAGGCGCAGATGGACAGGAAGGCCAGGCCCACCAGGATGGTGCGCTTATTGTTCAGCTTCATTTGTGAAACCTCCGCAAATTTTGTGTATTTATTTTATAGTATCCAGACAAATTTTACAATAAGAAAATTGACTGCGACATTCCTGCGGTGGTAAAATGTTGGTAAAATTTCAATGTAGCAAAGAGAGGTGCCAAATTTGAAAAATCATGCCAAGCTTTTCTGCGCCGCGGCGGCAGCCGCCGCTGTGCCGGTGTTTCTGCTGGCGCCGGGCCATGCCAGCCGGCGGCAGAAGGCCCCCTTTCTGGGGATGAACTTCGCCCACCGGGGACTTCATTCCCGGGATAAGTCCGTGCCGGAAAATTCCATCGCCGCCTTCCGTCTGGCAGCCCGGGCGGGTTATGGCGTGGAGTTGGACGTACATCTGAGCCGGGATGGTCAGGTGGTGGTATTCCACGACGACACGCTGGAGCGGGTCTGCGGCGTTTCCGGCCGGGTGGAGGACTACACGTTCCAGGAGCTGCAGCAGTTCCGGCTTTGCGGGACGGAGGAGCGGATCCCCCTGCTGTCGGATGTGCTGGGCGTAATACGGGGCCGGGGACCCATCATTCTGGAGCTGAAGGACGGCCCCAACAACCGGGAGCTTTGCCGCAAAACTTTGGGGCTGCTGAACGGCTACCGGGGCAGCGTGTGCATTGAGAGCTTCAACCCGCTGATGGTGGCCTGGTTCCGCTTCCATGCCGGGGACATCGTCCGGGGGCAGCTGGCCATGCCCGCCAAGGGCTATGGCCAGATGAAAAAGCCCATGCCCTTCATTCTCTCCCACTGCCTGATGAACTTTCTCGCCAGACCCCAGTTCATCGCCTACAAGATCGGGCCCCAGCCCCTGACGGTGCGGCTGGCCCAATGGCTGGGGGCTATGAAGGTGGGCTGGACCTCCCACGAGCCCCGGAACGAAAAAGGCCGGGACGCGGTGATCTTCGAGTTTTACAAGCCGGAGGTCAGCTTTAAATAAGCCTGTCCCCTTTCTTCCGATTTGTTCCGACAGTCTCAAGGGTTTATATTAAAAAAGAAAAAATTTTAGATCAGGAGTGAAAACATGAACAAAAAAGCGCTTTACAGTCTGTCCTACGGCGTCTTTGTCCTGGCGGGCAAGGCGGGAGACAGGGTCAATGCCTGCATCACCAATACCTGTATGCAGGTGGCCAACAGTCCCACCCGGGTGGCCATTGCTGTGATCAACGGCAACTATACCTGGGAGCTGATACAGGAGGGCGGTGTGTTCTGCCTGACCCTGCTGGACCAGAGCTGCACCATGGACACCATCCGCCATTTCGGCATGCAGTCCGGCCGGGACGTGGACAAGTTCGCCGGTATCGACTATGCCCTGGACAAAAACGGCGTGCCTTACCTGCCCGGACAGAGCTGCGCCTATCTCAGCTGCCGGGTGCTGTCCAGCCAGGATCTGGGCAGCCACACCCTCTTCATCGCCGAGGTGGAGGATGGCGATGTGCTCAGCAGCGGCGAGCCCCTGACCTACGCCTACTATCAGAACGTGCTCAAGCCCAAGCCCGCCCCCAAGGTGGTGGAGAAGAAGATCGTGGGCTGGCGCTGCAAGATCTGCAACTATGTGTATGAGGGGGCGGAGCTGCCCGCCGACTACATGTGCCCTCTGTGCGGCCATCCCGCGGAGGATTTCGAGCCGGTCTATGCCGAGTGATTGAAAAAGGAAAGACACAAAACGCAAGCAGCGCCAGAGTTTCCTCCGGCGCTGCTTGCGTTTATGTTGTTTATGTTATTTCACTTCTTCTGCTTCTTTTTCGGTTTCCGCTTCTGTCTGTTCTTCCAGATCCTCCGGCAGGACGGTCATCAGATCCTCCTTGGTGGGGGCCTCCATGGCAGCCACCCGGTTGGACTGGCGGACGATCATGTCCTCAAAGCAGTTGCGCACATCCCGGCCATTGCCGAAGTTATCGTCCCGCTCCTGATAGAGCCGGTCGAACATTGCTTTGGCCGCCGCCTCCGCCTCGGAGCTGAGGGTATAGCTGTTCTTCCTGCACTGGGCCTGAAAGATAGACAGCAGCTGCTCCCCGGTGTAGTCGGGAAAATAGAAATACTTATTGAAGCGGGACTCCAGCCCCGGGTTGGAGCTGAGGAACTTCTGCATGGGTCCATCATAGCCGGCCACGATGACGATCAGGTCGTCCCGGTGATCCTCCATGGCCTTGAGAATGGTCTCGATGGCCTCCCGGCCAAAGTCGTTCTCGCCGCCGGAGGAGAGGGAGTAGGCCTCATCAATGAACAGAACGCCGCCCAGGGCGGACTTGATGGCCTCCTGGGTTTTCAGAGCGGTCTGGCCCACATAGCCCGCCACCAGGCCGGAGCGGTCCACTTCCACCAGCTGGCCCTTGCTGAGCACGCCGATGGCGGCATAGAGGCCGCTGATGAGCCGGGCCACGGTGGTCTTGCCGGTGCCCGGGTTGCCCATGAAGACCATGTGCAGGCTCATGGGGGGCACGGGCAGGTCATTTTCCTGGCGGAGCTTGCGCACCTTCATCAGGTTTACCAGGTTCTTGACGTCCTTTTTCACCTCGTCCAGGCCCACCAGGGATTCCAGCTGGGCCATCAGCTCATCAAAGCTGGGCTTTTCCTCCGCCGGTGCCTGCTGCTCCGCCTGGGGCTTTTCGCCGCCGGAAGTCTGGGGCCGGGCCTGGTCCAGGAAGCTGGGCTGGCCGGAGGTGACAAAGTCCAGGGGGTTCAGGGCCGCCTGGCTTTTCCGCACGCCGGAGGTATCACAGATGGCGCTGAGCTTATCGGTGCACTCGGTGATGAAGCCGGCCTCGGCATAGGTGACATCGTCATCCACGGCAGCCAGGTACAGCAGAATGTTGGTGGTCATGCGGATGAAGATACGGGAGGTCTCACTGCCGCGGCGGGCGTCGCTCTCGGCCAGGTTCCAGTAAAAGGCCGGGGGCATGAACACATCCGAATCGCAGACGGAGCTGGTCAGGGACCAGAGCAGCCACTGGGGCTGGGGCTGGTTCCGGGAAAAGATCTGGTTGGCCATGTCCACGTGGCGCTGGGTAATGCCGCCGGCCCGGCTCCACAGATTCAGGGCGCAGCGGGTCATAAAATCGTCCAGCTCCCGTGCCAGGTCCCGGTGGCCCAGCCGGTAAAAGGCATCCGTATTGGCGATGTAGATTTTATGGAATTCCTCCGGGGAGCGGTTCCAGGTGGTGGGCATGGTGGTACCTCCTCATGTTGGTTTTTCTTCATTATAGTACATTTTCGGAAATCTTCAAGGAAAACATGAAAAGGCAGGGGGCATTTTGCCCCCTGCCTGTTACGGTTTGTGTTTATTTCAGTTTGGCCTGGGTCTTTTCCATGAAGCGGTCGTTCATGATGAGGCAGCGCTGGTGGCTGCCCTCGCCGATCAGCTCCTCCCCGGCGTAAGCGCGGACCTGGAAGGTCAGCATCCGCCGGTCCACCGCCGTAAGCTCGCTCTCGGCGTGAATACTCATGCCAATGGGGGAAGCAGCCAGGTGGGAGACGTTAATGTTGGTACCCACGCTGCCCTGCCCTTCCTCCAGGCAGGGAGCGATGGCGTCCATGGCGGCCTTCTCCATCAGGGCAATCATATGGGGTGTGGAGAACACCGGCAGGGCGCCGCTGCCCACGTCCGCCGCGGTGTTCCCCGGGGCAACCACGGTTTCCGCATGGCCCTTGAGGCCGGGCTTCAGTTCCGTCATTTCAGCGCCGCCTTAATGACCTCCGCCAGCCGGTGGACGCCTTCCACGATGCGCTCATCCGGCATGCAGGAATAGTTCAGGCGCATGCAGCAGTTGTTGCCGCCGTTGGGGAAGAAGCCGGAGCCGGGCACAAAGGCCACATTGTTCTCCAAAGCGATGGCCGCCAGGTCACGGGTGTTCACATAGTCGGGCAGCTCCACCCAGGTGAAGAGGCCGCCGTCCGGGTCGGTGAACTTGGCCTCGGGGGGGAAGGTCTCCCGCATGGTGTTGATCATCAGCTCGCAGCGGTGCTTATAGGTCTCCCGGATCTTGTCCACATGCTTATCCAGATCGAACATATCCATGTACTTGGCAATGATCATGGGGGCGATGGTGGAAGTCTGGAGAGCGGCAGCCTGGGCGATCAGGTTCAGCTTCTCAATGATCTCCTCGTTGGCGCAGGTCCAGCCGATGCGGTAGCCGGGGGCCATGATTTTGGAGAAGGTGCCCATGTAGATGATGAGGCCCTCGGTATCCATGCTCTTGAGAGCGGGCTGATACTCGCCCTTGAAGCGCAGCTCACCATAGGGGTTATCCTCAATGGTGGGGATGCCGTATTTATTGATGATCTCCATGAATTTCTTCCGCCGCTCCAGGGGCCAGGTGCGGCCGCTGGGGTTCTGGAAATCGGGAATGACGTAGATGAACTTCACGTTCTCAGTGGTGGCCAGAACCTTATCCAGTTCCTCCATGATCATGCCGTTCTCGTCAGTGGGGATCTCCACGAACTTGGGCTGGTAGGCATTGAAGGCGTTGATGGCGCCCAGGTAGGAGGGGCTTTCCATGATGATGACATCGCCGGGATTGATAAACAGCTTTGCCACATAGTCCAGGCCCTGCTGGCTGCCGGCGGTGAGAATGATGTTGTCGGGGGTAGTGTGGATGGCGTTCTTGGCTTCCATGCGCTCCACGATCTTTTTCCGCAGGGGCAGGTAGCCCTCGGTGGGGCCATACTGCAAAGCGGCGCGGCCCTGCTCATCCATAACAGCATCGGTGGCTGCCTTGATGTCCTCCACAGGGAACAGCTCCGGCGCAGGCAGGCCGCCAGCGAAGGAGATGATTTCCGGCCGGGTGGTGAGCTTCAGAAGCTCACGGATGTCAGAGACTTTCATGCCGTCCATTCTGTCAGCAAAATTTACCATATTTTACCTCCTTAAAATTTTTTGTATGTTAACTTATACAAACACGGTGCATTGACGACCTTCCGGGTCAGTTTAATTTTACCATAAACGGCTTGGCGCGTAAAGAAAAAAGTTGGCGAAATATTGTTATGTTTTTAATAATCGCAACAAACCGGCAGGAAAAATCCTGCCGGCTGAATGAAATCATTTGCCCATATATTTCAGCACCGCCACCTGGGGTTCGGTATCGGCGGTGATTTCAATGGTGTCGGTATTGTACCAATGGATCATCTCCGGGGCTTCAAAGTAGTTGATCAGGTTGTCGATATGCTCCAGCCGCCGGGGGCCCCGGTTCCCGTCCCGGTAGTGCATGGGGATGATGGCCTTGGGGAACAGCTCCTCCGTCATGCGCCAGACCTCCTGAGCGGGCAGGCCGGTACAGGAGCCGGCGGTGACCATCAGGGCGTCGGCGCCGAAGAGACGGCTGATCTCCCCGCCGTTGAGCTGGGTGCCGATGTCCCCCATGTGGGCCACCTTCAGGCCGTCGGCCTCCAGAATATGGATGAGGCTGGTGCCCCGCATGATGCCGCAGACGCTGTCATGCCAGGTCTCCAGGGCGGTGATGGTGAAGGGGCAGGCGCTTTCCGGCTTGCCGGAGAGGCTCACGCCCTGGCGGTAGTTGTGGCCGTAATGCTCATGGCTGATGAGCAGCTTGTCCGCTGTCACCTTCAGCCTGGGGTAGCCGGCGGTATAGTCGCTGTTATAGGGGTCGATGACCACGCTGTAGCCCTTGTGGGTGATTTTGAAGCAGGCGTGACCCAGCCATTGAATTGTCATGTTTCATTCCTCCATTACGTGCAGCGCACGAATCTGCGGGTTTTCGATGTGCTCCATGAGATCATGGGCGTGGGGCTCCAGATAGTCCCAGATGCCGCAGGTGAGCTTCTGGCGGCGCAGTTCCCCCACCACCTGGGCGCAGACATCCTCCACCACCTGGGCCTTCAGGGTCTGTCCCGCTGCGTCATTCTCCCCGGTCAGGAGAAACTCCAGGGCATCCTTCATATTGCCCAGAATCTCCAGCTCCTCCATAGCCCGGAACTGCCATTTATAATAGGGCATGTGCCGGCGGTTCAGCAGAAAGACGGCGGCGCAGGCGGCGTTGACAAACTCCGTCAGGGCCAGCATGGCGCTGCCCGGCTGGCCGTGCCTGAGGCAGCGGGAATAATTGTACTGCCCGGCCTGGGCCATGGTGATCAGCTTGGCGGCCAAGCGCTTTTTCCGCACATCCTCCGGCATGCCGGTGAGGATCTGCTGCCGGATGGCGGAGAAAGTGCCCTGATCATCCCGCCAGACCTGGCCGTTGCTGGCCTCGGCCAGAGCGTGGCTGGGCAGGTAAAGCCAGGCCTGCCAGCTCTCCGGAGCGCCGGGGCCGCCGGTGTAGCGGCGGTAAAAATCGCTGATGCGGCGCACCCCCCGGTTCTGCTCCGCCAGGGCGCTGCGCGCTCCGGCGCCGGTTTTCAGCTCCCGGTAGGCCCGGCTCAGCGCCAGGCCGATGGCCCGGTCCGTCTCATCATCCACCCAGAGGCAGAAGCCGGGTTCAAAGTCATGGTCGGTGGAGACGGCGTCGTCAAAGCCGAAGCACTCGGAGCCGTGGCCCGCCAGGCCCACGGCGATGCGGCTCTCATATTCCGGGAAGCGGCTGTGGATCAAGTCCCGGCCCCGGGCTTCGTACAGGGCCCGGGCGGCTTCAAGTCCCTGCATAGATCTTCGCCGCCCTTTCCTTCAATTCTTTTGCGTAGAGGAAATAGCCCAGGTAGTCAAAAGCGGGAGCGCATTTGGAGATGGTGAAGGCATGGTAGCCGTCCCGGGGCAGCTTCGGGTCGTTCAGCAGTTCCCAGGCCTGCTCCACGCATTCCCCTACCCGCGTATCCTCCGGGTTCTGCTTGTCGTACATCTCCGCCAGGTTGCAGTAAGTGACGGCCATGTCGTTGCCGGGGGCTTCACAGTGCCGGATGACACCCAGCGCCAGCCGGAAATACCGCTCCGCCTGGGCATAGTCCGCCACGTCGGCATAGGACAGGGCCATGTTGTTGTACAGCCCAGCGAAGCGGTAGTCCGTGGGGTCCAGCTTCTGGGCATAGACGCGGCACACATGGCAGAACACCGGAATGGAATCCGCCGCCCGGCCAAAGCACTTCATGGTGGTGGCGGCGTTGAGCATGACGGTGGCGCCGGAAAGGCTCTCCCCCAGGCGGTGCCGGCGGATGAGGGCCAGGGCATGATCCACCGCCGACAGGCCCTTGTCCCGCTTGGCGCTGCGCCGGTACTGGCCCAGCAGCTCACTGGTGAAGGACAGCTCCGCCCGCCAGTCGCCGCAGTTTTTTGCCTTTTGCTGCCAGGACTCCAGAAAGTCCTCGGCCTCCGCCTCCCGGCCCTGGGCATAAAAGGCGTCCAGCTCCTTTATCACCTCCTGCACCGGCAAAGACACCGGGCAGGGGGCGCTGTCCGGCGTGCCGGTATAGGCGGAGGCGTCAAAGGGGCAGCAGGGCTCCTGATAATCGGTCAATTCCATTTTGTTTCCTCTCTTGAAAGGCCAATGGGCCTTGGTGTATAATACTGCTATTATTTCAAATGCTAACACAAAAAGATCGTTGGAGGCTGTGGCATGAGCAACAGTTTAAGCAAGGAACGTTCCCCCTATCTGCGCCAGCACAGTGAAAACCCGGTGGACTGGCTGCCCTGGGGGCCGGAAGCATTTTACAAGGCGGAGCAGGAGGACAAGCCCATCTTCCTGTCCATCGGCTATTCCACCTGTCACTGGTGCCATGTGATGGCCCATGAGAGCTTTGAGAATGAACAGGTGGCGGCGCTGCTGAACCGCTACTATGTGCCGGTGAAGGTGGACCGGGAGGAGCGGCCCGATGTGGACAGCGTGTATATGAAGGTGTGCATGGCCCTCACCGGCAACGGCGGCTGGCCCCTGACCATCATCATGACCCCGGACCGGCTGCCCTTCTTTGCCGGCACCTATATTCCCCGGGAAAGCCGACATGGTCAGCCGGGGCTGATCCCCCTGCTGGGGGCCATTGCGGCCAAGTGGGACCGGGACCGGGAGGATCTGCTTTCCACCGCCGACGAGGTGCGGAACTTTGTGATGAACGAGGCGGCCCTCTCCCCTGCCCAGCCGGGGGCGGACAAGCTGGAGGCTGCAGCCCAGCAGCTGAGCGGTGCCTATGACGAGGAGTACGGTGGCTTCGGCACTGCGCCCAAGTTTCCCTCCCCCCATGACCTGCTGTTCCTACTGCGTATGGCTTATTACACCAAGGACAAAAAGCTCCGCCAGATGGCGGACAACAGCCTGCGGCAGATGTACCGGGGCGGGATCTATGACCATTTCGGCGGGGGCTTTGCCCGCTACTCCACAGACCGGGAGTGGCTGGCCCCCCATTTTGAAAAGACGCTTTACGACAACGCCCTGCTGGCCTTTGTATACACCGAGGCCTGGCAGGATGGGCACATTGCCCTGTACCGCAGTGTGGCGGAGAGCACCCTGGACTACTGTCTGCGGGAGCTGAAGGGAGAGCAGGGCGGCTTCTGCTGCGGGCAGGACGCGGACAGCGGCGGCGTGGAAGGGGCCTATTATCTGTTCACCCCAGAGGAGGTCAAGTCCGTGCTGGGGGAGGACGCTGGGCGGCACTTCTGCAACTGCTACGACATCACCGAAGAGGGCAACTTCCAGGGCAAGAGCATCCCCAACCTGCTGCTGAACAACCGCTGGAACTTTGTGCCCGAGGGCTATGAGGAATACCGGGAGCGGCTGCGGCTGTACCGGGAGCAGCGGATGGGTCTGGGCACCGACAACAAGATCCTCACCGCCTGGAACGGCCTGATGCTGATGGCCCTGAGCCGGGCGGCCTGGGCCTTTAAGGACAGGCGCTACCTGATGGAGGCCAGGGAGCTGGCAGACTTCATGGCGGAAAAGCTCTATGAGGACCAGCGTCTGAAGGGGCGCTACTGCGAGGGCGAGCTGCGCTTTGACGCCCAGCTGGACGACTATGCCTTCTACGGTCTGGGGCTGCTGGAGCTGTACCGGGCGGACTTCGAGGCCTGGCGCATTGCTGCGGCGGAAAAGCTGGCGCTGGAGATTCAGAGCCGCTTTGCCGATGAGAAGGGCGGCTTTTTCAGGACCGCCTCCGACGCGGAGCAGCTGTTTGTCCGACCCAAGGAGGTCTACGACGGGGCCATGCCCTCCGGCAACAGCGGCGCCTGCCTGCTGTTCGCCCAGCTGGCCCGGCTCACCGGCAAGGCGGAATGGCAGGGGGCGGCAGACAAGCAGCTAAGCTTCCTCTGCGGCGCCTGTTCGGCAGCCCCTGCCGGCTGCGCCTTTGGCTATCTGCCCATGATGGAGGCGGTGTACGGCAGCCGGGAGCTGGTCTTTGCCCTGGCGGACGAAAAGCTGCCGGAGGAGCTGGAGGCGGTGCTGGGCCATTATGCCCCGGAGCTGACGGCGCTGAAAAAATCCCCGGCCAACGCCGCGCTGCTGGCGGAGCTGGCCCCCTTCACGGAGGGGATGGAGCCGCAAAACGGCAAGGCGGCCTACTATATCTGCAAAGACGGCGCCTGCTCCCTGCCGGTGACGGAGCTGTAAGGGCGTGCCTATAAAAAGCCTCCCTCTCATGAGGGAGCTGACTGAGAGGGTCGTTTCTCCCCGCTTTGAAGCGGATGCGGCAAAGCGGGAAGGAGGAAGGAAGGAGCGAAATGCAGTTTTCCCGGCTCTTGCAGAAATCGGGAAAAGGGAATGCAGCGCGGTTTTTCTGACGCCGGGCCGCTTTCTTAAACATTCTTAACCTTCATCAAATCTGCTTGAAAATTCTCCTTCCCTGTGCTATCACTAAGGAGCAATTCTCATAAAGGAAGGATACCCAATGAAAAAGCTTTTCTCCATTCTGCTCATTCTGGCCCTTTGCCTGACGGCCTTTACCGCCTGCGGCGGCAAGGCGGAGCCCGGCCCCACGCCTGTCCCTGTACCCACGGCAGAGCCAACGGTTGAACCCACGGTTGAGCCTACAGCGGAACCCACGGCAGAACCGGATACCGCCCCCACGGATGCGGATACCATTGCCGATTATGCGGCTGTTTTCGGAACCTATAACCAGCTTCTCGCTGAGGGCTGGGGCGGCGAGGAACTGATGGCCCATGACCTGCCGCTGCTGATTATGTACTGCGTGGGCGACGCCCCCTTTGACAACATAGGCTATCTGCTGCTGGACGTGGACGGCGACGGCACCCAGGAGCTGCTGACCGGCACCCTCATTTCCGACGAGTTCTATGCCCCCATCGTCTTTGAGATGTACACCCTGACCCCGGAGGGCAGCGTTGTCCGGGTGTTCTCCTCCCAGGAGCGGGCCCGCTACTATCTCTGTGAGGACAACAGCTTCCTGTTTGAAGGGGCCAACAGTGCCGCCGACTCCGTCAGCTGCTCCTACAGCTACGCCGCCGGTACGCTCACCGAGATCCCCGGCACGGCTTCTCAGCCGCAAACGCTCAGCTACACTCCCTTCTCCCGGCTGAACGCTTGACTTCTCAAACAAAAAAGCCTTGAGGCCATGGCCTCAAGGCTTTTTTTGAATTACTCTTCGGGGCTGAACTGATCCTTGCCCACGCCGCACAGCTCGCAGGCAAAATCTTCGGGCAGATCTTCCCACTTCACGCCGGTCTCGTCCTCATCATAGACCCAGCCGCATACATTGCAAACATATTTCATTGGACTTGCCTCCTCATGTTTTTTGCCGGCAGCAGCTGCCAGCGACAACTCAAGTATAGCGAAAGCGCATAAAAATATCAAGCCCTATTGCAGATAATTTCTCTATGAAACTTTCCGCCAGATCAGGCCGCCTCCAGCGCCCACAAAAAATGACAATTGCGCCAGGTAAAGCCGTTGACAGTGGTAGAATCTGGTGCTAAAATGAAAAAACATAGAGAAAGGGGAGTTTTCCATGTTAAAAAAGAGGAGTATCATCTTTTTGATGATTATGGCCATGGCTCTGACGCTGTTGGCTGGCTGCGGCTCCAAGGCACCGGAGGCCACACCCACGTCCGAGTCCACCGCTGAGCCGGAAATTGGGGTCGTTGCCGAGCCTGAGAGGAAAGAATATACAACTGTTGAACTGGCCGAGTACGTGGGCGCGCGTACGGTAACGGTGAATGCAGACGATAGCGTTGGCTCCGGCTTTTTTATCGACAGTGAAGGCACGCTGGTCACCAACTACCATGTGATCGAAGGCGCGAAGAAGATCACGGTGGATGTGGACGGCGGCAACTATACCGTCAGTGAGATCGTTGATTTCAGCAAGGTGTATGACCTTGCCATCCTGAAGATCGAGAAGAGCGACACCCCCTATCTGGAGCGGTGCACAGAGGTAAAGACCGGTGAGCCGGTGTATGCCGTAGGCTCCTCTCTGGGTATTCTGGATGGCTCCTTTACCGGCGGCACTGTTTCTTCCACGAAACGTATGCACGGCAAGATCGAGTGCATCCAGATGGATGCTTCTATCGCAGGCGGCAACAGCGGCGGCCCGCTGGTGAATGTGTACGGTGAAGTGGTGGGTGTGAACGCCTTCTCCTATACCTATGGCCAGAATGCGAACATGGCCATCAAGATTGCCATGCTTGACAAGCTGGATCAGCAGCGCAATCTGTCCCTCTCCGGCTATCAGGAATGGTACAATAAGGAAACCTCCCGTTCCTACAGCCCCTTTGATGTGGATGTGGACTACTACTATTCCACGGTCAACCGTTATGAGACAATAACCGGCCAGAAATGCCTGTACTCCGTGACGGGGGATATGGAATATGAGACCGGCTTTGTGGATATGTGCATTGCCTACGGTTATTCGTATGTGGCGTCTGAGTTGGATCAGTATACCGATTATCTCAACACCATCGGCTTCGAGTATGATACCTCTGTGTCCAGTGAGAACGAGTATATCTATTACAGCGAGATCGACGAGGTCTACATCGCCCTCCTCGTGGATATGCAGACAGAGGTTGTGGAGATCATGCCCATGAAGCCCTCCATGATGGAGTACATCCTGGCCAGTTGATACCAAGTCTTGAAATGAAAGAAGCGCCGCCTGTTTGGGCGGCGCTTCTTTCGTCGAAGGGGAAGCTGGCGGCGCAGCCGATTGATGAGGTGGAAAAAGGGAGCGGAAAAATCCGCTCCCTTTTGGTAATGGGCAATATTTCTTACTTGAAGTAGCGGTTCAGCAGGCCCTCGAAAGCCTTGCCGTGACGGGCCTCGTCGCGGGCCATCTCATGGATGGTGTCATGAAGGGCATCCAGGTTGTACTTCTTGCACAGCTTGGCCAGCTCAAACTTGCCGGCGGTAGCGCCGTTCTCGGCGTCAACGCGCATGGCCAGGTTCTTCTTGGTGCTGTCGGTAACGACTTCGCCCAGCAGCTCGGCAAACTTGGCGGCATGCTCAGCCTCTTCCAGGCCAGCCTTCTCCCAGTACATGCCGATCTCGGGATAGCCCTCGCGATGGGCGACTCTGGCCATGGCCAGGTACATACCGACCTCGGTGCACTCGCCTTCAAAGTTGGCCTTCAGCCCGGCAATAATCTCTTCCTGGACCTCAGCGGGGACATCGGCGCCAAACTGCTTGCCAACACCCACAACATGCTCAGCGGCCCATGCCATACCGGCCTTCTGCTCGATGAACTTGGAGCCGGGAACCTTGCACTGGGGGCAGAACTCAGGGGGAGTATCGCCTTCATGAACATAACCGCATACGGGGCAGACCCATTTCTTCATAGTAAATTACCTCCTAATGTAAATTGCATCGATTGCTCTTTGATTATATACTTCCATTGCGTATTTCGCAAGGGAAAACTGAATCATTCAGCAGGCTTGCCTTTTCCGGCAGTCGCCGCATACGCCGGTGACAGACACCGCGCAGCTCTCCGCCGCGAAATTGAAATCCTGCTCCAGGCTGCCGAACACCTGCTCCATCCCCTCCGGCAGCTCCATATCCATCACCCGCCTGCACACCCGGCACACGAAGTGGGCATGGGGTTCGGTGGTAGCGTCATAGCGCTCCTGCCCGGCCACCCGGACCACGCTGACCGCCAGGCCCTCCTCCGCCAGTACACCCAGATTCCGGTACACCGTTCCCAGGCTCAGCTCCGGGTAATCCGGCTTCAGCTGCTGATAGAGCATCTCGGCGGTAGGGTGCTCCCTGGTGGCACAAAGGGCCTCCAGGATCGCCTGGCGTTTTCTGCTGTTCTTACGTCGAGTATCCATTGTTACCTCAAATCAGTAATGATTCTTATTACTGAATTAAATATAGCACAGCGCCGCCCATTTGTAAAGCCCTTTTTAAAAAATTTTCTCATCCCACCAGATCCGCCAGGGCGGGGGCGGCGGCCTGACCGAACAGCCGGATGGCGGCCAGGGCTTCCTGCAGGGTGTTGCCGTTGCTGCCCACCTCCAGAATCATGGAGCCGGGGCTGAGATGCTGGTTATAGCGCTGCTGCACCAGGGCGATGGGCCGCATCAGTGTGGGGTGCCGGGCATTCACCGCGTTCTGCATATACAGGGCCACTGCCAGGTTCTGCCGCCAGTTGGGGTGCTCCAGCCCGCTCTCGTCGGTGCCGATGAGCAGCATCACCTGGCTGGCGCAGACCCCGTCCTCCTCCGCCATGGTCTTGTATACCACGTCGTCGGTGCCCAGGGCGTCCCGGTGGATATCGATCACCATCTGTATGCTGGGATAGTCCCGCAGATACTGCTCTATGGCCTGGCCGGAGCGGGTGTAGGAGCCGGTATAGCTGGGGTAGTCATAGATGCCCCGGTCGTGGATCACATTCAGCCCCGCCTGCTGGAAGATTTCCGTCAGCTCATCACCGATGCGCACGATGTTGAACTCCGTGTTCTCCGTTCGGTTGGTGTCGCTGGGCTCGTAACGGTCCAGCCCCGCCTGGGTGTAAGCCTCGCTGGAGTGGGTGTGGATGATCAGGATCTGGGGCTCCCCCTGAGGCAGGCTCAGCCCCGGCCCGGCGGACAGGATCTCCGTCACATCCACCCAATAGGCGGTGGCGTTGTTGACGCTGAGGCCACCCTGTATGGTGGTCTCCAGAATTTCACCGCTGTCTGCCGTCTCCTGCTCCGGGGCTGCCTCCGCCTGCTCCATGGGCGCCATCTCCGGCAAAACCTGGCTCTCCGTCTCCGCCATGGCCGGGTGCGCCGGCGCTTCCGTGGCCATCACGCGCAGCGGCATCGGCGCCGCCGTGGGTGCCGGCGTCTCCCGGACCACCACCACGTTCTTCATCCGCTTGTCCCCCAGCCGCTCCGCCGCCAGATCTCCCAAACGCTCCGCCGCCCCGCTTACCGTCAGCAGATACAGCGCCATAGTGGCGCAGCCCATGATCGCCAGTTTTTTTGCCGCCTGCATGTCATCCCCATCCTCTCCCGGTTCCTTTTTTCTGTTTATATATAAGGGTATGAACCGGCAGCGGCAAATAGCATGCCCCTTGAAAAAAAGCCTGCACCATGGTATCATAATCCAGAACAAAACAGAAAGGAGTCAACAAATGATGAGGCTTGAATACAGACCCCGGGGCGTATGCTCCCAGCGGATTGAAATTGATGTGGAGGACGGCTGCGTCCAGGATGTGAAGTTCACCGGCGGCTGCTCCGGCAACCTGCAGGGCATTTCCCGTCTGGTGAAGGGGATGCCCGTGGAGGAGGTCATCTCCCGGGTGGAGGGGATCCGCTGCGGCTTCAAACCCACCTCCTGCCCGGATCAGCTGGCCCAGGCCCTCAAGCAGTTCCGTGATGCCCCCCAGGACTAAGCTGCTTATCCCGCTTCTGCTATTGTGCCTGCTGCTGTGCGGCTGCGCCCGGACGGTGCCTGCTGCTGCGGCTCCCCCGGCGGAGCCGCAGCTGCTGAGCCTGCCTCAGCCGGGGCAAAAGCCGCCCTGTGAGCAGGTGCCGGTGTACATTGACGGCCTGCTGATGGACCGGGCCTGCCGGAAGGATGGCGAGCTTTATCTCTCCCCCGCCGCCATCTGCGCCTGGCTGGATATTTCCAACAGCTGGCAGGGGGATGAAAATGCCTTTACCCTGACGCTTCAGGGCGTGGAATTCAGTGGGGACAGCAGCAAAGAATACCTCAGCGGCAACGGGCGCTATTTCTATGCGCCGGAGGGCTGGTTTACCGCCGGCGGGCAGCTGTATCTGCCCTGCGATCTGCTGTGCCGCTTTCTCTGCCTGGATGCCAGCCTTTCCGAGGATGGCTCCCGGCTGGATGTCTCTACCCTCAACGCGCGGGTGATCCCCGGCGGGGAGGATTATTACGATCTGAACTTCCCCAGCGAGGATCTGTTCTGGCTGTCCCAGATCATCTATGCCGAGTCCTGGCAGCAGCCCCTGGCCGGGCAGATCGGCGTGGGCAACGTGGTGCTGAACCGGGTGGACAGCCCGGATTTTCCCTCCACGGTCTTTGACGTGATCTTCGATATGGAGCATACCATTCAGTTTGAGCCCATCTCCAACGGCAGCGTCTATGCCACGCCGGACGAACAGTCCCGCATTGCCGCCTGCCTGTGTCTGGATGGCTACAACACCGTGGGCGACAGCCTGTATTTCGTCAACCCCGCCCATGGCAGCGGCTGGTTTGACTCTGCTCTGGATTTGACCATTACCATAGGCGGCCATAATTTCTATTCGGTCCGAGGTGCATGAAATGCTTGAGGAGCTTCTTCAATCCGGCTTTGAGGCCCTTTCCCTGGTGCCCGATCCCCAGGCCCTGGGGCGCTACCGCATCTATTATGAATACCTGGAGGAGATGAACCGGGTCATGAACCTGACGGCCATCTCCGGCGAGGAGGATGTGGCCCGCCTCCACTTTCTGGACTGCGCGGCCCTGCTGGGTCTGGCGGATCTTGCCGGCAAGAAGGTCATTGACGTGGGCACCGGCGCCGGCTTTCCCGGCCTTGCCCTGAAGATCGCCTGCCCCGCCATGGAGCTGACCCTGCTGGACAGTCTGGATAAGCGCATCAACTTCCTGAAAAACACCTGTGAGAAGCTGGGCTTTGATGATGTGACCTGCATCCACTCCCGGGCGGAGGAGATCCCCGCCGGCTTCCGCCAGGGCTTTGATTTTGCCCTCTCCCGGGCGGTGGCCCGGCTGAACCTGCTGTGTGAGCTGTGCCTGCCCTATGTGAAAAAGGGCGGGGCCTTTATCGCCATGAAGGGCAGCGACCTGGAGGAGGAGCTGGCGGAGGCCCGGCGCTGCATCCGTACGCTGGGGGGCCAGGTGGAAAGGAAGATCGATTACACCATCCCCGGCACCGACGTGACCCACTGTGCCCTCATCATCCGCAAGGTGGCCGACACCCCGGCCAAGTACCCCCGCCGCTGGGCTCAGATCAAGAAAAGCCCGCTGTAAGCTGCTGCAAAAGCAAACCGACCCGCGCATTTTCATGCGTTCGGGTCGGTTTTTTATTCACTTCAATATGAATTCCAGCAGCTGCTCCGTGTTGTCAGCAATGCGCTCTGCCCCAAGGGCTTCCAGCTTTTTCCGCCCCAGAAAGCCCCAGGCGACGCCGACGCAGTCGATCCCGGCATTCCGGGCGGTGTTCAGGTCCACGTCCATGTCCCCCACATACAGGGTCTCCTCCTTCTCCACCCCCAGCTCTGCCATGGCGGCCAGGACAGCGGAAGGATCCGGCTTGCAGCGGATGCTGGCGCTGGTGCCCACCGCCAGCTCCAGAAGGCCGGCAAAATGCTGCTCTGCCAGGGCTTTCACCGCCGGCTCCTGCTTGTTGGAGATCACCGCCAGCCTGATGCCCCGGGCCTTCAGGGTCTTCAGCAGGTCCATGATGCCGGGGTAGGGCGCGGTTCTGATCTGGCAATGGCTGTCATAATAAGGCTCATAAAAGGCCAGAACCTGCTGCTTCGTGGCCGCGTCGGTGCCCTCGGGCACGGCGCAGTTAACGAAGTGGGCAGGACCTTTTCCCAGGAAACTTTTCACTTCTTCCTGGCTTCTGGCCGGAAATCCGAACTTTTCAAGGGAAACATTGATGGCGTCGGTCAAATCGCCCACCGTGTCCAGCACGGTGCCGTCCATATCAAACAATACCGCTTTATACATCTCTCTACACGACCTCCTGATACTTGTCCCGCAGATCATAGCACATTCTTAAGAAAGTTTCAATTGCAGTTGCCTTGCTTTTACACTATAATTTACTTGCTTTAACCTTGTTTTTCAGGCGGAGAAGGATATGAAAAAATGGCTTTGGGCCCTGGCCGCGCTTCTGGCCGCGGCGGCGCTTTTGATTACATACCGGTTTTCTTCCCCCGGCAGGAATAGGCAGCCGCTGAAGCTGTGGTACGTCAGCGGGGAGTTCAGCCCTGCGGATCTGGAGCTTTTGGCAAGCCGCTATAATGACCAGCGGCAAGAGGAGCACTATGCGCTGGTGCCCCGGGGCTTTGCCACCGAGGAGGAGCTGGCCGCCGCCTTTGAGCAGAGCCGGCCGGACCTGCTGCTGTGCTCCTATGACCGGGCGGCCAGCCTGGGCAGCCGGGAGCAGCTGGCAGAGCTTGTGGGGGCGGACTGGGACTATCTGCCGGAAATTGAGGACAGCCTGCCCTACGCCGGGCGAAGCTTTTTCCCTCTGGGTTCCGCCGTGCCGCTGCTGGTATATAACCAGGCGGCCCTGGAATCAGCCGGGATCACAGCGGCGTTTTCCAGTCTGGAAGAACTTTATGCCGCGGCGGAAGCCTACCGGGAAAGGACCGGCAAGCCCTTTTTTACTGCCGACGCTGTGACGCCGCTGCTGGCGGCCTGGTGCGGCTCTCTGGGCTATGCGCTGCAGGGCGACGCGGAGCGGGACGCCCTGCATGAGAGCTTCTGCCGGGTGTACAATGGGCTGGCACAGTGTGCTTATGACGGCTGTTTTCTGCCGCCCACCGGGGATGCTCCCGGCCTTGTGGAAGTTGGGGAGCTGCCCTGCGCTCTGATTTCTTCCATCCAGGCGGTAAGCCTGGCCGATGGCTGCGCCGCCGTACCGCTGCCGCTGCCGGAGAGCGGGGCGGCGGTGTATGTGCCGGAGATCATGGGGCTGGCAGTCACCGGGGCCAACAGCTATGCCCTGCCCTCGGCCAGAGCCTTTCTCCTGTGGCTGCGGGAAAACTACAGCCCCTGGGACGCCCTTTCCCTGGGCCTGGTGCCCGCCGGGGCGGCGGACTGTGAGCCGGACCTGGCCATGAGTCAATTGTTGATGGAGGTCTACGAAAGCCGCCGGCCCCTGGTTTACGCCCCTCTCGGCAGCTATATGGAGCAGCGGCAGGAAATGGAAGATCAGCTTGGCCGCGCCCTTGATTTGCTGTACTGATTTATGGTATAATATAGAAAAATAAGGGTCCGCCGCGCCTGCAAAAGCGGCAGATTGGAGAACAACATGGACGGCTACAGAGTGCTTGAAATCAAGAAAAGCGTGTTTGAAAACAACGACCGGGAGGCAGAGCTGCTGCGGCAGGAGCTGAAAAAGGACAAGGTGTTTCTGCTAAACCTGATGTCCTCCCCCGGCAGCGGCAAGACCACCACCCTGAAGGCCACCATCGCCGCGCTGAAGGAGGAATTCCGCATCGGCGTGATGGAGGCTGACATTGATTCCGACGTGGACGCAGCCACCATAGAAAAGACCGGAGCCAAGGTGATCCAGCTGCACACCGGCGGCATGTGCCACCTGGACGCGGGCATGACCCGCCAGGGCCTGGAGGGCCTGGGGCTGAACGATGTGGACTTTGCCATACTGGAAAATGTGGGCAATCTGGTCTGCCCGGCGGAGTTTGACACCGGCGCGGTGAAAAACGCCATGATCCTCTCCGTCCCGGAGGGAGATGACAAGCCCCTGAAGTACCCGCTGATGTTCTCCATCTGCGACGTGCTGCTGATCAACAAGATCGACGTGCTGCCCTACTTTGACTTTGATATGGCCGCCTGCGAGAAATATGTGCACCGGCTGAACCCCAAGATGAAGATCATCCCCATCTCCGCCCGCACCGGCGAGGGAATTGAGGAATGGGCGGATTGGCTCCGGCAGCAGATCCGGGCCTGGCAGGAATAGGGCAGAAACCCAGAATCAAAACCGCCTCCCGAGTATCGGGCGGCGGTTTGTGCGCAGATAAAGACTTCAAGGGAGGAAAGCCCATGCATTTGCTCTATAAACTTCTCCGGCAGGAGCCGGGGAGCCGGGACGGCGTGGTAGCGGCCACGTCTGTCCTGGGCATCATCGTCAATGTTCTCATTGCTGCACTGAAGGTGGCCATCGGTGTGTTTGCCTCCTCCATTGCCATTCTCTCCTCCGGTGTGAACAACGCCACCGATGCGCTGACCTCGGTACTGACGCTGGTGGGCACCAAGCTCTCCGCCAAGCGGCCGGACGCGAAGCATCCCTTCGGCTATGGACGCATCGAGTACCTCACAAGTTTGGTCATTGCCGGCCTGATTCTTTTCAGCGGCTTTGAGATGCTCATCGGCTCCGTGGAGCTGATCTTCGAACCGGCAGAGATGCGCATATCCCATCTGATGCTGGTGATTATCGCTGTCACCGCTGTGATCAAATACTTCATGGGTGTATACATGATCCGCACCGGCCGGAAGGTGGACTCCGGCGCGCTGGTGGCTGTAGGACTGGAAGGGCGGAACGATGCCTTCGTTTCCCTTGTGACCCTGTTCTCTGCCGGGGTGTTTCTGCTGTTCGGATGGGACATTGACGCTTACGCCGGCGTGTTCACTTCGGTGATCATTCTGAAGGCCGGCTTTGACGTGCTGCGGGAAACGGTGTCCGCGCTGCTGGGGAAGCCGGGACAGGAGGAACTGGCCAGGCAGCTTTACAAGGAGCTGCGGGCGGAGCCGCTGGTGGTGAACGCGGCGGACATGATGCTGCACAACTACGGACCGGAAAGCTATTCCGGCTCCGTGAATCTGGAGATCAGCCATGAGAAAACCGTTGGGGAGGTGTATCAGCGGCTGCACCAGCTCCAGCTGCGGATTATGCATGAGTACAAGGTCACCATGGTTTTCGGCATCTATGCGGTGGACAACGACCATGAGCAGATCCGACAGCTGCGCAGGGAGGTCTCTGCCTTTGTTCTGGCCCATGAGCACGTTAAGAGTTTTCACGCCCTGTACATAGAGCCGGGGACGGAACGGATCTATTGCGACTTTGTAGTAGATTACGACCTGAAGGACTGGGAGGGACTGAAAACGGAGTTTGCGGCCTATCTGGCCCAGCGCTATCCCCACAGCGAAGTGGAGCTGACGGTGGAGACAGAGTTCGTTTGAATAAGGCTGCTCCCGGCAAAACAACTGCCGCCCGTGCAATCCGGGCGGCAGTTGTTTTTTTGCTTTATTCCTCCACCGTCCAGGGCAGGTCCACAAAGCCGGGCTCATGGTGCATGGCGGGAAGAAGGACCTTAAACACGTCGGCGGTTTTCAGCCGCAGGCTGCTGGTATTGATGCAGGGGTGGCAGCCGAAGAATTCCGGGGTCTTCAGGTCATTATCCACCAGCAGGCGCACCTGCCGCTCGTGGTCGTTCATCAGGCCCAGGATGCTGACGGAGCCGGGGGTGATGTCCAGCAACTCCAGCATCTGCTCGGGCGTGGCAAAGGACAGCCGGGCGGAGCCGATTTGCTTGGAGAGAATCTTGGTCTTGAAGGGCTTCTCGCCGGGCATGATCAGCAGATACACCTGGGTTTGCTGGCGGTTGGTCAGCAGCAGGTTCTTACAGATCTGGCAGCCCAGCAGGCCCTCCACCTCTTCACAGGCCTCAATGGTGTCGGCATGGTCATGATCCACCCGCCAGTATTCGAGTCCCAGGGAGTCCAGCAGGTCATAGCAGCGCTCCTCCTTGGGGATGCGCGTGTCGGAAGGGCGGCCCTGGTACAGGGTATGGTCTATCTTCATATTCTTACCTCTTGTTGGAGGGCAGCCAGATGTGCTGCTGCTCCGCTTTTTTGATGAGTTCTTCCCGGAAATCCGGGTGGGCAATGGAGATCAGCTTCTCCGCCCGCTGCCAGGTGTTCATGCCGGCCAGGTTCACCGCGCCGTATTCGGTGACGATGTAATGGCTCTGGCTGCGGGGGGTGGTGACGATGTCGCCCTGGAAGGAGGGCAGGATGCGGGAATGGCGCTGGCCCTGCCGGTCGGTATAGGCGGAGGACATGCACAGGAAGGACTTGCCGCCCTTGGCCATGCCGGCGCCGGTGACAAAGTCCAGCTGGCCGCCGGTGCCGCTGATCTGCCGGGTGCCGGCGCTCTCCGACCCCACCTGGCCATACAGGTCCACGTTCAGGCAGCCGTTGATGGAGATCATGTTCTCATTCTGGGCGATGACGTTGGGGTCATTCACATAGCTGAGGGGGAAACCGGCGATACCGGGGTTATCATCCACCCAGTCATAGAGGGCCCGGCTGCCGATGGCAAGGCCCAGCACCCCCTTGCCGGGGTGCAGGCTCTTGCGCCGGTTGGTCAATTTTCCCGCCTGAGCCATGGCCAGGTAACCATCGGAGCAAAGCTCGGTATGCATGCCCAGGTCCTTCAGATCGGAGGCGGCGATCAGCTCTCCCAAGGCGTTGGGCATACCGCCGATACCCAGCTGGACGGTGGCCCCATCCACGATGTGGGGGAAGATGTGGGCGGCAATGGCCCGGTCCGTCTCCCCCGGGGGCGGGGAAGTCATCTCCCACAGGGGGCGGTACCCGGCCTCCACCACGCAGTCCACCTCCGAGATGTGCACCGTCTCCCGCTCTCCGCCGTGGATGCGGGGCAGGGCCTCGTTCACTTCAAGAATGACCACCTTGGCCCGGTCGATAATGTCCCGGGAGACGCCCAGGGCGCAGGACAGGCTGAAATACCCGTGCTTATCCATGGGGGATACGGAGACCATAGCCACGTCCACCGTCAGGAAATTCCGGTAGTACCAGCCCAGGTTGCGGAAGATCATAGGGGTGAAGAAGGCGCGGCCCTGGTCGCACAGCTTCCGCTCATAGCCGGAGCAGTGCCAGGTGTGGTAGACAAAATGCTCCATACGCTCGTCGCACTCTGCCACGGCGATGGGGCCGGGCAGCAGGTTGCCCCGGACCTTCACATGCAGCAGTTCATCCCGGCGCCGGGACAGGGCCGCATCCAGGCTCTGGGGAAAGCCGTTGTTAGAAGTATAGTCCACCCAGTCCCCGCTTTTGACCAGGCGCACCGCCTCTTCCGCGCTGCGGAGCTTGGAGCGGTATTCATCAAAGCAGCTCATGGCCCGCCCTCACTGCTCCTCATGGCAGCCGCAGTCCTCGGGGGGCTCCGGCAGGTCATCGGGCAGATTCTCCGGGTGGTCATGGTCAGGCATGGGGCCGGGGCGCATGGCGGCCATGCCCACGATCTCCCGCCCGGCGATGCCCTTGCTCTGGCGGTTCTTCTCGATCACATCGCTGAGGTAGCGGTGCAGCTTCTCCGGGCGCTTGATGTTCTTCAGCAGCAGTTGGGGGCAGGACTGATCCGCGCTGTACAGCGTCAGGGTGCCTACGCCGAAGATCCGCTGCCACAGGGTCTGGGTGGAGCGCACGTCCAGAATCCGGTAGAGCAGGATCTCGTTCAGCTCCGTGCGCAGCAGGCCCTTCTTCACATACAGCCGCTCCTCGTCTATGCTGTAGCGGGTAAAGGAAATGGGCATGCCCAGAATCCGCTTCCGATCCGCCCAGAGGATTTCCTTTTCCACCACTTCGATCTTATCTATCCGTGCCATGACGTCTCCTTTCTAGTTTGCATAACTATGCTCATTTCGGATTTTTTCATTTGCCATATTATTTTACCATTTTCTGCTGCGGCTTACAACCGGAAATTGGGATGGAAAAGGGAGCGGGCTAAAGCCGCTCCCTTGAGGCTGACAAAAAAGCTGGTTACGCAAAAAGGCTCCCTTGTGTAAAGGGAGCTGTCAGCGAAGCCGACTGAGGGATTGTTTCATAAAATATTTCGGATTTTCGGCTATGTATTGCAAATCCGGGACCTTTCTTTTACAACCCCTCCGTCAAAAATCACAGATTTTTGCCACCTCCCCTTACACAGGGGAGGCTTTGGCTGCTTCTTTGACAGACTGAAGGGAGCGGAATTTTCCGCTCCCTTTTCGTCCTCATTCGCCCAGTGTTCGCACTAGGCACCTCCCCCTTAAGGGGAAGGCAAGCGGGGCGATGTGGGCATCGCCCCCTACGGGCGGTGATACAATGCTGCTGCCGTAGGGGCGTGCATCGCACGTCCGCATAAAACAGCCAGGCGAAACAAGCGGACGGCCAATGGCCGCCCCTACGGGTGCAAGCTTGTGGCTTCCATCAGGAACACAAGATTTCTACCCACCTTCCCCTCAAGGGG
>SFVI01000024.1 GCA_004560305.1 bacterium
GAGCGTTATCAAATCGTTATCAAAAGAGAGATATAAAACCGCAAAATCGTTGTGCCGCAACGGGTTCGGAGTTTCAAAAACTCACTCCCACTCGATGGTCCCGGTGGGCTTGGGTGTCAGGTCGTAGAGGACCCGGTTGACGCCGGGGACTTCGGCGGTGATGCGCCGGGTGATGTGCTGCAGAAGGGCGAAGGGCACATCCTCCACGGTGGCGGTCATGGCGTCCCGGGTGTTGACGGCCCGGATGATCACCGGCCAGTCGTAGGAGCGCTGGTCATTCTTCACACCGGTGGACTTGAAATCGGGCACCACGGTGAAGTACTGCCACACCTTGCCCTCCAGGCCGTTCCTGGCAAACTCCTCCCGCAGGATGGCGTCGGACTCCCGGACGGCCTCCAGCCGGTCACGGGTGATGGCGCCCAGGCAGCGCACGCCCAGACCGGGGCCGGGGAAGGGCTGGCGATAGACCATATTATCCGGCAGCCCCAGAGCGGAACCCACCACGCGCACCTCGTCCTTGAACAGGAACTTCAGCGGCTCCACCAGTTCAAACTGCAGGTCCTCCGGCAGACCGCCCACGTTGTGGTGGGCCTTTACCGGGCCGCTCTCCAGAATGTCTGGGTAAATGGTGCCCTGGGCCAGAAACTCAATGCCGTCCAGCTTGCGGGCCTCTTCCTCAAAGACACGGATGAACTCGGCGCCGATGATCTTACGCTTCTGTTCCGGTTCGGCAACGCCGGCCAGCTTATCCAGGAAGCGGTCAACGGCGTCCACATAGATCAGGTTTGCGTCCATCTGGTTGCGGAACACTTCCACCACCTGCTCCGGTTCGCCCTTGCGCAGCAGGCCGTGATTGACATGAACACAGGTGAGCTGCTTGCCCACCGCCTTGATCAGAAGTGCGGCCACCACAGAGGAGTCCACACCGCCGGACAGAGCCAGAAGCACCTTCTTGTCACCGATCTGCCGGCGCAGTTCCACCAGCTGCTCATCAATAAAGGCCTGGGCCAGTTGGGGCGTGGTGATACGCTCCATGGTTTCGGGGCGGCGATTGTCTGCCATATGTCTTTCCTCCAAGTATATTTATGTTTTATATGCAAAGCCGGTCAACCCGGCACTGCTTATACCTTGAATATGATGGGTCTGCCTTCACAGCGAAGTCTGCCCTCCCGGGCGGCGACGGTGCTGCCGTCGATTCGGTTTTCATAGCTGCCGTCAGGCACCTCCAGCGTCACTTCCCCGCTGCGGGACCGGAGGGAAAACACCCCCACGAAGCGCCCCTCGTGGCCGCTTCTCTCCATGATGGCAATGTCCTTTTCGTCATCCCCCGCCGCCGCAAAGTCATCGCTGCTGCCGAAAGCCTGCTTGATGGCATGGAGCCTTGCCAGCAGGCCGCTGAGGTCGTGGCCGGAGTGGCGGTCGAAGGGCTCCCTTTCAAAAAGGCTGGGCAGATGGGTATTTTCAAACTCCTGCCCGGCATAGAGCAGCGTGGTGCCCTTCAGGAAATAGAGCATGGCGGTATAATTCACCAGGTCGCTCTCCTCCTGAACCAGGGCGGCGATGCGGGGCTGGTCATGGTTTTCCAGAAAGCGCAGCTTGTTGTAGTTGTCGGGATAGACTGCCTCCTGGAAGTTCAGCAGATCCAGATATTGGCTCAGCCGGGCCTTGCCCCGGAGATAGTCGTCAAAGACCTCCCGGATGTCATACTCATACTCCATGTCGAAGGCGGCATACAGCGCCGGGTCCTTGGCGGAATAGATGCCCTGCCGCCGGGCCCAGCAGCCGAAGCTGCGGTGGACGCTCTCCGCCAGCCAGATGCAGCCCGGGCGCACCTTCTCCACCGCTTCCCGGGCCTGGAGCCAGAATTCCACCGGGATAAAGGAGGCCACGTCGCAGCGGAAGCCGTCCACGATCTCCGCCCACCGGCACAGGCTCTCGATCTGGTAATCCCACAGCGCCCGCTGGCTGTAGTCCAGGTCGATCACATCGGACCAGTCGCCGATCTTGTTGCCGGGCCGGCCCTCCGGCGTTTTGTAAAACCACTCCGGGTGCTGACTGTAGAGCACAGAGTCCGGCGAGGTGTGGTTATATACCACGTCGATGATGCACTTCATGCCCCGCTGATGGATCGCGTCCACCAGGCGGCGGAAGTCCTCCATGGTGCCGTAGGCCGGGTTCACATCCCGGTAGTCCCGATTGGCGTAGGGGCAGCCCAGGCTGCCCTTCTTGCCCTGGACGCCGATGGGGTGGATGGGCATGAACCAGATGATGTCCGTGCCCAGGGCCTTGATCCGGTCCAGATCAGGAATCACAGAGAGGAAGGTCCCCTCCTGCGTGTGGCTGCGGACATAAATGGAATAGATCACCTGATTTTGCAGTCCGGGGTCGGTGTTGGCCGCCATGGTCATCCCTCCACTGGCAGATTTTACAACACTATATTATCTCAAATTCCCAGTCAATGCAATTGTTTTCCGCCGACTTCGCAAAAATCCTGAATGCGCCGGCATTCAGGATTTTTTGCAGCGACGAAACAATATAAATGCAGACCTTTCGGGACTGCACCAAAAACAAAATCACAACCCAGCGCAGCGGTTGTGATTTTGAAAGGAGGAGCAGCGGCATGCGCTTGCGACCATGTGGAATTGAACGAAATGGTGGATGCAATGAACCATAATGGAAAAATACCGCTCAAAAGAATGCTTGCTTCCTAAGTGGTGGACAATCGGGCAGTATCCAGTGCCTCAATCGCATCAGATAGATTTCTCCTGACCGCAGGATTATTTGCTTGTCCCTGCAATTGACGAAGAAGCGGAATATCATCCGAATCGCCGAACTTGCCAAGCAGCCACGCGGCAAAGGGCACCGCATCCTCCGATTCCCATCCTGAGGCAACAATACGGCGCAGGTAGGGAGCAATCCCCACCGCTTTTGAAGAATAAAGGCGCTCCAAATCAAGATAAAGGTCAAAGTCCTGTTCCGCGGTATAGCTGTTGTCGGCAAGCCTTTTCAGTATGCCGGCGATTTGCTCCTCTGGTGCAAACCACAGCTTGTCCATCCATGGATCAAATTGGGCAACGCCCTTATATGAAACCCGTCCAACCCGTTTGCGGAGCGTGAAATTGCGGTAGCCAATATCCATATAGCCATCCGTGGTATGAATCCGGTAATAGTACTTTCCCTTTGGAATGGCCTTAAACCGTCCATTGATAAATTCGCACCTTTGCAAAGTCGTGTTGATCTCAAGGCAGGAAACCCCGGAAAAGATAAGCGTGTATCCATATTTCTCGTTTTGAATGTCTTTGCAAGGATCGCCGCTGTCCTCTTCAAACTCACGTTGACATTGGACTTGCATTTCAAGAGAATGTTTCTCCGGCGAAATGGAAATCGAGCTTATCGGGCTATCGTGGAAATAGTCATTATACAGCACTTTGTAAGATGACTTATCCATAGGAAAATTTGCTTCATGATCATAATAGTTATACATAAGCATTCTCTTTTCAAAGGAAAGGTATTCATACTAACACATAAAAACCAGTGCCGCAATAGAGATGCCGAGTTGTTCCCACCAGCCCCCAAAACCCAATCGCAGCCCAACGAAGTGGGGGCGATTTGGAAAGGAGCTGCGACAGAATGAGTGAGAAGTGACTTTTAATAAAAAGTCGCTGCGAACGATATGCCGTCCGCAGCGACGTGGTGCCGCTGACGGGACTCGAACCCGTACAGTATCGCTACCGGGGGATTTTAAGTCCCCTGTGTCTACCGATTCCACCACAGCGGCATATGGATATAATTTATCACCGGCGGGGAAAATAGTCAATAGCGGAACATTTTTCCAGCGGACTTCGTCTGATACATATCCCCAGAAAAGGGAGGGACTTTGATGATAAAGCTACTGACCCTGGCCATGGCCGTCTATTTTCTTTTTTCCCTGGCGGCCTGTGTCTCCCGCGCTGCATCCAAAGCCGGCGGCACCCCGGCCCCGGCGGAGGCGGTGGACGCGGATTACGCCCCGGACAGCCCGGTGGTGGACGCCCAGTTCGCCCATGTGCCGGAAAGCGGGGAGGAAGCGCCTCTGCTGCTGGTAATGATCGACGGCCAGCTATACTGCGCCACCGGGCAGGACAGCGATATTGACGGCCGCTGCGGCATGATGGACGGCCGCATTGACAGCAGCGTGGAGCGGGGAGAGATCCCCGGGCAAAACGGCCAGTCCAACTTCGGTGCGCCCTACGGTTATCAGTACGGGGCTGACGGGCAGATCGAAGTGGATCTGGAGGATCGCTGGCTGGTCTTTGCGCCGGTGGAAAGTACGCAAGAAAACTCTTGACACCGGGACTTTTCGGGTTTATATTAGCTCTCGTAATCACATTTTTTGGAGAGCCGAAATAATGAAGAACTTCGCTTTTGCAGCATATTATTACTACTTTACCGCCAAGCTGAGGTAAGGGTAATTTGTGGTGCAAAAAAGAAGCGGATAAAAATTGCTTATGATGCTGCACAGGTTACGCCTGGGCAGCATTTTTGTTTATGAAAAGCACTTGATTCCCAGCTCTCAAAGGAAACGGAGGACAAAAAAATGATCGTTGTACTCAAACAGGGCGTTGCCGAAGACAAGCGTGACCAGCTCATCCACTGGCTCCAGGATCTGGGGCTGCGCATCCATCTGTCCGTGGGTGAATATCAGACTGTGCTGGGCCTGGTGGGTGATACCAGCCAGGTGGACATGGACCTGGTGGGCAGTTTGGAGATCGTTGACTCTGTGAAGCGGGTGTCCGAGCCCTTTAAATGCTGCAACCGGAAGTTCCACCCGGAGGACATGGTGGTGGAATGCGAAGGGGTGAAGATCGGCGGCGGCAACTTCGCCATGATCGCCGGCCCCTGCTCCGTGGAGAGCGAGGAGCAGATCGTGGCCGTGGCCAAAGCGGTGAAGGCCGCCGGGGCCCAGCTGCTGCGGGGCGGTGCCTTCAAGCCCCGCACCTCTCCCTATGACTTTCCCGGCCTGAAGGCCACGGGACTGGAGCTGCTGAAGATCGCCCGGCAGGAGACGGGTCTGCCCTTCGTCACCGAGATCATGAGCGTGGCGGATCTGCCTCTGTTTGAGGATGTGGATATGCTGCAGGTGGGCGCCCGGAATATGCAGAACTTTGACCTGCTGCGGGAGCTGGGCAAGATGGACAAGCCCATCCTGCTCAAGCGCGGCCTGGCCAACACCCTGAAGGAGCTGCTGATGAGCGCGGAATACATCATGGCCAGCGGCAACGAGCGGGTGATCCTCTGCGAGCGGGGCATCCGCACCTTCAGCGACTACACCCGCAACACCCTGGACATCTCCGCCGTGCCCATGCTCCACGAGCTGACCCACCTGCCCGTCATCGTGGACCCCAGCCACGCCACCGGCATTGCCAGGCTGGTGCCCCCCTGCGCCCTGGCGGCCACTGCCGCCGGCGCCGACGGCCTGATCATCGAGGTGCATAACGACCCCATCCACGCCCTGTGCGACGGGGCCCAGTCTCTGCGTCCTGAGGAATACACCGCTCTGGCCGGCAAGGTCATGCAGCTGCGGGAGGTCGTTGCCGGATGAAAGTAGGGATCGTGGGCCTGGGGCTGATCGGCGGCTCCTTTGCCTGGGCCTATCATAATGAGGGACACCAGGTGCTGGCCTTTAACCGCACCCGTTCCGTGCTGGACTTCGCCATGCTCAGCGGGGCCGTAGACGGAGAGCTGACCAAAGAGAACGTGTCGGACTGCGACCTGGTGCTGGTGACCCTGTACCCGGAAGCGGCCATTGCCTATATTGATGAAATGGGGCCCTGTTTCGGCCCAAAGCCCCTGGTGATCGACTGCTGCGGCACCAAGCGGGTGGTCTGCGCCGCCTGCTTCCCCATCGCCCAGCGTGACGGCTTCACCTACCTGGGGGGCCACCCCATGGCAGGCAACCATAACTCCGGCTTCAAATACGCCAAGGGCAACCTGTACCACGGGGCGCCCATGGTCATTGTGCCGCCCCGCTTTGACGATATTGCCCTGTTGGGCCGGGTGAAGGAGCTGCTCTCCCCGGCGGGCTTCGGCAGCATTTCTGTCACCACCGCGGAAAAGCACGATCAGATGATCGCTTTTACCTCCCAGATGGCCCATGTGGTGTCCAACGCCTATATCAAAAGCCCCACTGCCCGGGTGCATAAGGGTTTTTCCGCCGGCAGCTATAAGGACATGACCCGGGTGGCCTGGCTCAACCCTCCCATGTGGGCGGAGCTGTTCATGGAGAACAAGGACTGCCTGCTGTCGGAGCTGGACATTTTCATCGCCAATCTGCAGCAGTACCGCAAGGCCATGGAGGAAAACGACCTGCCGGAGCTGGTGCGGCTGCTGGATGAAGGCCGCAGATTGAAGGAAGAGGTGGACGGAAGATGAGAAGTGTGCATATTACCGCCTCCAGAGAATACGACGTGCTGGTGGAGCGGGGCCTGCTGAGCCGCTGCGGAGAGCTGGTCAAAGCCGCCACCAAGTCCAAAAAGGCCGTCGTCATCGCCGGGGACATTGTCTATCCCCTGTACGGCGCGCAGGTGGAGCAATCCCTGAAGGCGGCCGGTTTTGACGTGCTGCACTATGTGCTGCCCCATGGGGAGCAGGCCAAGACCCTGGAAAACTACGGCAAGCTGCTGGAATTTCTGTCCCGGAACCACATCACCCGCACCGACGTGCTGGTGGCCCTGGGCGGCGGCGTCACCGGGGACCTCACCGGCTTTGCTGCCGCCACCTACCAGCGGGGCATGGACTTTGTGCAGATTCCCACCACCCTGCTGGCAGCGGTGGATTCCTCCGTGGGAGGCAAGACCGCGGTGAACCTGCCCACCGGCAAGAACCAGGTGGGCTGCTTCTACCAGCCGGCTCTGGTGCTCTGCGACCCGGAGCTGCTTTCCACCCTGCCGGAGGAGGAGTTTCGCTGCGGCTGCGCGGAAGTGATCAAATACGGCGTTCTGGGCAGCAGAAAATTCTTCGATGAATTGAAGGCCACCCCCATCAAAGAGCAATTGGAGCATGTGATCTGCACCTGCGTGGAGATGAAGCGGGACATCGTGAATCAGGACGAGTTTGACCGGGGCCTGCGGCAGCTGCTGAATCTGGGCCACTCCTTCGGCCACGCGGTGGAGGCCTGCAGCCATTTCGCCGTGCTCCACGGTCAGGCGGTGGCCATCGGCATGGCGGCCATCACCCGGGCTTCCGTGGCCAGGGGCTATTGTTCCGAAGAAACGCTGGACGAAGTGCTGGCCATCCTGAACCAGTACCAGCTGCCCACCACCACCGGCTTCGGCCTGGAGGAGATGGCGGAGGCCGCTTTGACGGATAAGAAGCTCACCGGCGGGGCCATGCACCTGGTGGTGCCGGAGGCCATCGGCCGCTGCGCCATCGTCAGCGTCCCCACAGAGGAGATCAAAGACTGGATGAAAGCCGGAGGGATCGGCTCATGAATATTACCATCCGTCCCGGCCAGAGAAGCGGCCGGGTGAAGATACCCGCTTCCAAGTCCCAGGCCCACCGGCTGCTGATCTGCGCCGCCCTGGGCCAGGGAGAGACCCTCATTGCCTGCGACGGCCTTTCCGCCGATATTACCGCCACCATGGCCTGTCTCAACGCTCTGGGGGCGGACATCCGCCAGGCAGAGGACGGCCGCCTTCGGGTACGGCCCATTGAGCAGGTGCCCGCCGGCCTGTGCCATCTGCATTGCGGGGAGAGCGGCAGCACCCTCCGTTTCCTGCTGCCGGTCTGCGGCGCATTGGGAGCGGATGCGGTGTTCCATATGGAGGGCCGCCTGCCCCAGCGGCCCCTGGCTCCCCTGGACGCAGAACTGACTGCCCACGGCATGGCCCTGCGGCAGGAAAATGACCTGCTCTATTGCTCCGGCCAATTGCGCGCCGGGGACTATGCGCTGCCGGGGAATGTGTCCTCCCAGTATATTTCCGGCCTGCTGCTGGCCCTGCCTCTGACGGCGGGAGGCAGCCGCCTGAGCGTCACCGGCAGTATTGAGTCCGAAGCTTACATCACCATGACCGAGGACGCCTTGGCCCTGGCTGGCATCGCGTTGGAGAAATCCGGCTGGCGCTACCATATCCCCGGCTCCCAGCGGGGGAAGCTGCCGGAAGCCCTGCAGGTGGAGGGGGACTTCTCCAACGCCGCCTTCTTCCTGTGCATGGGTGCCCTGTCGGATGCCGGCCTGGTGATTGACGGGCTGAACCCCGCCTCTCACCAGGGGGACCGGGCCGTGCTGGGTATTCTCCGGGCCTTCGGGGCGCAGGTGGAGCAGCGGGAGAGCAGCTTCGCCGTTTGCAAGGGGCAGCTGCACGGCATCACCATTGACGCCAAGCCCATCCCCGACCTGATCCCGGTTTTAAGCGTGGTGGCCGCCCTGGCCCAGGGGGAGACGAAAATCATCAACGCCGGGCGGCTGCGGCTGAAGGAGTCTGACCGGCTGCGCAGCACCACCGCCCTGCTGACCGCCCTGGGGGCGGATATTCAGGAGCTGGAGGAGGGCCTGGTGATTCACGGCAAGGAGAGCCTTTCCGGCGGCAGCGTGGATTCCTGCGGGGATCACCGCATCGCCATGGCGGCGGCCACCGCCGCCTGCGGCTGCACCGGGGAGATTCTCCTCAGCGGCAGTCAGGCCGTGAGCAAATCCTATCCCCGCTTCTGGGAAGATTTCGGTTCATTGACAGGAGGCAGCCTATGAGCAGCAGCTACGGTGAAAACCTGCACCTGACCATTTTCGGCCAGTCCCACTCCCCCGCCATCGGCATGACCCTGGAGGGCATCCCCGCCGGGGAGCAGATTGATTTTGAAGCCCTGCAGCGCTTTCTGGAGCGCCGGGCCCCGGGCCGCAACGCCTATTCCACCGCCCGTAAGGAGGCGGACGCCCCGGAATTTCTCTCCGGGCTGCGGGAGGACCGCACCTGCGGCGTACCCCTGACGGCCATCATCCGCAATGGGGACACCCGTTCCAAGGACTATGCCCCCTTTTCCGCGGTGCCCCGGCCGGGCCACGCGGACTACACCGCCAATGTGAAATACTTCGGTTTTCAGGACTACGCCGGCGGCGGCCACTTTTCCGGCCGGCTGACGGCTCCCCTGTGCATCGCCGGGGGCATTTGCCTGCAAATACTGCATCGCCGGGGCATTGACGTCATCTCCCGCATCCGGGCCATCGGTGACGTGGAGGACTCCTCTCCCCTGACCGCCTCCACGGCGGAGAAGGCCTTCCCCACCGTGGACGAGGCCGCCGGAGAGGCCATGCAGGCAGCCATTGCCCGGGCCAGGGCCCAGGGGGACAGCCTGGGCGGCGTGATCGAGTGCGCGGTGCTGGGCCTGCCCGCCGGCCTGGGAGACCCCATGTTCGGCGGCATGGAAAACCGCATTGCCGGCATCGTCTTTGGTATCCCGGCAGTGAAGGGCCTTGAGTTCGGCGCCGGTTTTGCAGCGGCAAAGCTGCGGGGCAGCCAGAATAACGATAGTTACACCGTGAAGGACGGCCGCATCGAAACCCGCAGCAACCACTGCGGCGGCATTCTGGGCGGCATCACCAACGGGATGCCCCTGGTGTTCCGGGCCGCCATCAAGCCCACCCCCTCCATCTCCATGGAGCAGGACAGCGTGAATCTGGAAACGCTGACGGAAGAAAAGCTCCGTGTGGGGGGCCGGCACGACCCCTGCATCGTGCCACGGGCCGTGCCTGTGATAGAGGCCGCGGCGGCCATCGCCGTATACGACGCCCTGCTGGGGCGAAAGAAGGAGTTGAGGGAAGAAGCATGGACCTGAGCCAATACAGAGAACAGATCGACCGGATCGACGATGAGCTGATACAGCTTTTTGCCCGGCGCATGGAGACCGCCGCCCAGATCGCCCAGTGGAAGCGCCAGGCGGGCAAGCCCGTGATGGACGCCGGCCGGGAGCGGGCCAAGCTGCTGGACGTGATGAACAAGTGCCCTGCGGAATTCAAGGATTACGCCGTATCCCTCTATTCCCTGCTCTTTGAGCTGAGCCGCAGCTACCAGCACCGCATCCTGGACAGCAGCAGCGCCCTGACAGAGCAGATCACTACCGCCATTGAGAGCACTGACAAGGTCTTTCCCCAGACAGCGATGGTGGCCTGTCAGGGGGTGGAGGGGGCCTATTCCCAGCTGGCCTGCGAAAAGCTGTTCCGTCTGCCCAATATCTTCTACTTCACCAGCTTTGACGCGGTGTTCTCCGCCATTGAAAAGGGCCTCTGCCGCTACGGCATCATCCCCCTGGAAAACAGCACCGCCGGTTCGGTGAACAAGGTCTATGACCTGATGATGCGCCACAACTTCCGTATCGTCCGTTCCGTGCGGCTGAAGGTGGACCACAACCTGCTGGTAAAGCCCGGCACCAAGCTGGAAGACATTCAGGAAATCTACTCCCATGAGCAGGCCATCAACCAGTGCGCCCGCTACCTGCAAAAATTCAGCGGCGTGAAGATCATCCCCTGTGAGAACACCGCCATGGCCGCCAAGTATGTGTCCGAGGCCGGCGGCGGCGCGGCGGCGCTGTCCTCCCGCTCCTGCGCCAAGCTCTATGGGCTGACCTGCCTGGAGGAATCGGTGCAGGATCAGGGCAACAACTACACCCGCTTCATCTGCATCTCCAAGGATCTGGAGATCTATCCCGGGGCCGACCGCACCAGTTTGATGCTGGTGCTGCCCCATACCCCCGGCTCGCTTTACAAGGTGCTCAGCCGCTTCTACGCCCTGGGCATCAACCTGAACAAGCTGGAGAGCCGCCCCCTGCCAGAGCGGGATTTCGAATTCATGTTCTATTTCGACCTGGACACCCCGGTCTATTCCCCTCAGTTCATCCAGCTGATGGGGGAGCTGCAGAATATCTGCGAAGAGTTCAACTATCTGGGAAGCTACAGTGAGGTGATCTGATGTTAAAATGCGGTCTGCTTGGACAAAAGCTGGGGCACAGCTATTCCCCGGCCATTCACGGCATGCTTGCCGATTATGATTATCAGCTCTTCGAGCGGGAGCCGGAGCAGCTGGAGGACTTTCTGAAAAACGGCCCCTGGGACGGCATCAACGTGACCATCCCCTACAAGAAGGCCGTCCTGCCCTACTGCGCCGAACTGTCTGACACTGCCCGGCGCATCGGCAGCGTGAACACCATTGTCCGCCGCCCGGACGGCAGCCTCTACGGCGACAATACCGACGCCTACGGCTTTGAGAGTCTGGTGAGAAAAAGCGGCATCCAGGTTCAGGGCAGGAAGGCCCTGGTGCTGGGCAGCGGCGGTGCCTCCGTCACGGTGGTGGCGGTGCTGAAAATGCTGGGGGCGGAAAGCGTCACTGTCATCTCCCGGGGCGGCGAGGACAATTACGACAATCTGGCCAAGCACGCCGACGCCCGGATCATCGCCAACACTACCCCCGTGGGCATGTACCCCAACAACGGCCAGGCGGCGGTGGATCTGGCGCAGTTCCCCCAGTGCGAAGGCGTGCTGGACGTGGTGTATAACCCGGCCCGCACCGCCCTGCTTTTGCAGGCGGAGAAGCTGGGCATCCCCTGTGCCGACGGCCTGTATATGCTGGTGGCCCAGGCCAAGCGCAGCAGCGAGCTGTTCACCGGCCGCAGCATCCCAGACAGTGAGATTGGCCGCATCGAGAAGCTGCTCTCCGGCCAGATGAAAAATATTGTGCTGGTGGGTATGCCCTCCAGCGGCAAGAGCACCCTGGCCGCCGCTCTGGGCGAAAGGCTGGGCCGCCCGGTGTACGAGGCCGACGCCCTCATTGAGCAGGAGGCGGGCATGGACATTCCCGCCATCTTCGCCCAGTACGGTGAGGGGCACTTCCGGGCCCTGGAGACAGAGGTTCTCTCCCGCCTGGGCAAGCTGTCCGGCGCGGTGATCTCTACCGGCGGCGGCTGCGTCACCCGGGAGGAAAACTATGACCTGCTGCACCAGAACGGCACCATCCTCTGGCTCCAGCGGGGCACGGAGAAGCTGGATAAAACCGGCCGTCCCCTTTCCCTGAAAAATGACCTGAATGAAATGTATCAGAAGCGGGAGCCCATGTACCGCCGCTTTGCCGACGCCGCCGTGGACAATAACGGCAGCGTAGAAGCCGCTCTGGCCCAGATCCTGGAGGTGCTGCAATGAAGTTTCTGGTCATTAACGGCCCCAACCTGAATATGTTGGGCCTGCGGGAGCCTTCCATCTACGGCGAGCGCAGCTACAAGGCCCTGGTGGAGCTGATCGAAACCGTCTGCCGGGACGAAGAAATTCAGGTGGAGGTATTCCAGTCCAACCACGAGGGGGCCATTGTGGACAAGATCCAGGCGGCCTACGGCGTGTTTGACGGTATCATTATCAATCCCGCCGCCTACACCCACACCAGCGTGGCCATTCTGGACGCGCTGAAGGCGGTGAGCATCCCGGCGGTGGAGGTGCATATCTCCGACGTCAGCACCCGGGAGAGCTTCCGGCAGGTCAGCTACGCCGGCATGGCCTGCATCAAAACTTATATGGGTCACGGCTTTGAAGGCTACGCCATGGCCATCCGGTACCTGAAGGGCTATCTGAGCAAATAAAAAAACGAGAGGGCAACCTCTCGTTTTTTTATTTTCCGTTCTTTTGCAGCCGCTTTGGCTTACTTTTCCAGCCCGTAGAAGTCTACTCTCCATCCGTCCTCCGTGTTCACCAGGTCGATGGAAAGATAGGTATAGCTGTCCTCATCCCCGGCCACAAACTGGATGCTGGCAACGTAGCGGCTGGGGTCGTTCTCCTGGGGGAAGAGCAGGCGGGTCTCAATGCCGCTGGGCTCCCCGCCCTGGTAGGCCTCCACAGGTAGAAATAGGCCCGGACGAAATCCTCCAGGAAGTTGTTCAGGATCTGTTCCTCCGTCTCCGGGTTCTCCGGTTGGGGCGTGGGCTGGGCGGTGGGTTCCGCCGTAGGCTCAACCGTGGGTTCCGCCGTGGCGGCGGGGGCCTCCGTGGGAACGATGGTGACCTCCGGCTGGGCGCTGCCGCAGGCGGCAAGGGAAAGAACCAGCGTCAGGCACAGGCAAAGGGCGAATCTCTTTTTCATAGCTTATCCTCCTGATTTTTGATAAGGCGGCTGGGGTCCGGCCCCGGCCGCCTTATGGTTTATGTGACGATGATAAGCGATGATTGTTCCCAAGTCAAGACAGCGCGTATTTACTCCGATAGCGCAGGTAATTCTGGCGATAGTCCTCGCTGGTATTGCGAAACTCCCGCTGGGATTCATGCAGGTGCAGCTCATGGTGGGACATATCGATAATGCAGCCGGCCACATTGGAGCAGTGGTCGCTGGTCCGTTCCAGATTTGTAAGAATGTCCGACCAGACAAAGCCTGCCACACTGGAGCACTCCCCCTGCTGGAGCCGGAGAATATGGCCGGTGCGCAGGGTCTCCTTCAGGTCATCGATTACCTGCTCCAGCGGCTCCACCCTCAGAGCCAGGACGGCGTCGTCCTTTTCAAAGGCCTCCTGGGTCAGGTCAAGCACCTCGCTGACAGCAGAGATAATCACGGACAGCTCACGCTTGGCAGCTTGCGTAAATTCCAGTTCTTTGGCCTTTATCTCTTCGGCAGATTCCACCAGATTCACTGCATGGTCGGAGATGCGCTCAAAATCGCCGATCACTTTCAGCAGCTTGGCGGCCTCGGCGCTGTCGCTCTCGCTGATCTTGCGGCTGCTGAGCTTCACCAGATAGGAGGAAAGAATGTCTTCATAATGGTCGCTTTTATCCTCCTTTTCCCGCACTTCTTCCGCCAGCTCCGGCGTGTAGTACAGCAAACAGGCCAGGGAGGACTTCAAAGCGGCAACGGAGGTCTCCGCCATTTCGGCAGCCACAGCGCGGCAGCGCTCCAGCGCCAGAGGCGGGGTAGCGAGAAGGCGCTCGTCGATCTCGGTAAGGGTATCCGGGGTGTGCCCGTCAGGCACCAGACGATGGGCGAGCCGCTCCAACAGACCGGTCATGGGAAGCAGCAGCAGGGTGCAGAGAACGTTGAACGCGGAGTGAACCACGGCAATGCTGAAAAGAGAGGCGGATGCGTCCAACAGGACGGGCCGGACCAGCGCCCGGACCAGGCAAAACACCACCAGCCACACGGCGGTACCGATCACATTGAAGGACAAGTGCACCAAAGCGGCCCGCCGGGCGTTCTTATTGGTGCCCACGGAGGAGAGCATCGCGGTAACACAGGTACCGATATTCTGACCCATGATAATGGGGATGGCAGCCCCAAGACTGACCTGACCAGTAGAAGCCAGGGCCTGCAGAATGCCTACAGAGGCGGAGCTGGACTGGATAATGGCGGTCAGCACAGCGCCGGCCAGCACACCCAGCACCGGGTTCTGGAAAGCAATCATCATCTGCCGGAACTGAGGCACCTCCCGCAGGCCGGAAACGGCGTCGGACATGCTCTCCATGCCGAACATCAAGGTGGCAAAGCCCAGGAGAATCAGGCCGGTGTCCTGCCGCCGGGAGTTCTTGCTGAACATATAAAAGACAATGCCGATCAGTGCCAGCACCGGGGTGAAGGAGCTGGGCTTCAGAAGGGAAACGAAAAGATTGCCGCTGTCAATCCCCGCAAGACTCAGTATCCAGGCGGTGACGGTGGTGCCGATATTGGCGCCCATAATCACATTGATGGCCTGTTTCAATGTCATCAGGCCGGAATTGACAAAGCCCACCACCATAACCGTGGTAGCAGAGGAGCTTTGAATAATTGCAGTGACCCCCAGACCCGTCAGCAGACCGGCCAGCTTGTTGGTGGTCAGCTTACCCAGCAGATCCCGCAGCCGGTTGCCGGCCCGGCGCTCCAGTGCCTGCCCCATCACATTCATGCCGAAAAGGAAAAGGCAAAGCCCCCCAATCAGATTCAGTACGTCAAATAGATCCATGTCGGTTTCTCCTGTATTGTATAGAATTGACCAAAATACAGTCTATCTGTCCTGGATAAAATGCGATAGCACGGTTTTGTAAAATCAATGTAAAGTCCGGCAGTTTCCTGCCGGACTTTGCAGTTTGTCAAAGAAGCAGCCAAAGCCTCCCCTGTGTAAGGGGAGGTGGCAAAAATCTTTGATTTTTGACGGAGGGGTTGTAAAAGTAAAGTTCAATATTTGCAAGAAGCAACCGAGAATCTGGAACAATTCATAAAACAATCCCTCAGTCAGCTTCGCTGCCAGCTCCCTTTACACAAGGGAGCTTTTTGCGTAACCAGCTTTTTTGACAGTCTCTAAAGTCCGGCAGTTTCCTGCCGGACTTGGACTGTATCATCCTATATCAGCTGCTGTTCGTTGATCATCAGCTTGAACTGCAGGCCCAGCTTTTCGGCGGCCTTGCGGCAGAGCACCATGCGCTGGAGAAAAATCTCAAAATAATCCATGACGTAGCCGTAGCGGGTATCTACCGACAGTTTCAGTTTGATGAGGGTGTGGGCCTCATTGATTTTCAGCTCCGACCTGGTGACGGAGTAATTGACCCGGTCGTGAATGTCGAAGCTGGACACGTCCTGATTGCGCACCCGGTTGCGGCGCACATCGCTCTTATCCGCCAGGATCAGGGCGGCGGCCACGGGGCTCACCGGAACGCCGGTTCCCTCGTCATGGTTGCCGATGGCGGAGACGATGACGGAAATTTCCTCCGGGGCAAAGCCCATATTGTCCAGAATACGGAAAGCCATGACGGCGCCGCTCTGGCTGTGACCTACCCGGTTGACCAGATTGCCGATGTCATGCATATAGCCGGCGATCTTGCAAAATGTAAAATGCAGCTTCGCGTTTCCGGTTAGGGGATATTCTGCATCGGGACTTGGAGGTGACGGGAAAACGCTTTCTCAGCTTATAAGCCGGCGGTATTTTTTGCACAGGGCCTTATATGGATCGCTGAAAACCCTTGCGGAAATGATCGTGGCTGCGATGACAGCAAGGCAATACAGAAAATCACTTTCAATATAAATGAATCTGCTATGGAAAAGGAAAAGGAACACGGGGTGAAGCATATAAAGCGCAAGAGATACCCTTCCCAGTTGATCCAGAATCGGATTTCCCAACTTAACTTTCATGGTGAAGAGGACAAAGGCCAGTGTAAACACGAAATTTCTCACCATAAGTATGCCCAGCCTTGTCCCCGGAGCAGGACGCAAAGCGTATATCTGGTCAAAAAACTGCCAGAGGAAAAGAAAAGCGAAGCTGAACAGCAGCAGGCAGGGCCAGTACCTTTTTTTGCAAAAGGCCAAAATTCTGTCCTCATACAGCGCCCAGGCCATGCCAACAACCAGCAGATGGGAGGACATATACCACCATTGGCCAAAGCTGAGTTGAATGCCCAAACCCGTATACAGCAAGCAGAAAACGGTCATGCCCACCAGCACTGCCTGTTTGCTGGTTTTGAACACCAACAGCAGGACACCAAAAGCGAAGTAAAACAGAAACAGCGTTATCATGTACCAGAAAATGCACATGATGATGTCTCCGTTGACGATCAGGAACAAAAAATAAGCCAGAGAAAGCTGCTCTCCGTTTAAAGCATAGAGAAGTTTGAACACCAGAAATACAAACAACAGCGGCAGAAGCAGTTGGGGAAGATGCTTGCGCAAAAAGCCTTTTCTGTATCCGCTGTCTGTTGTAAGCTTCTTCATCAGGCCGTAGCCGGACAAGAAAAAGAAGACCGACACAGCATACCCCAGGTACAGGAAAACGCGAAAAAGAGAGCCGCTTTCGGTTTGCTGCGAAAGATGGTGAAACAGAATTACCAACGCGTAAAACCCCCGGACAGAACGGCAGGGAACAATATCAAGATAGTTTTCATTAAAGCCTCTCAGGGCTTTGACAGGTTTGGCTTTATAAAAGAGCAGAATAATCAGGGTCAGCGGGAGAAGATCAATGAATCTATCCAAAAAGCAGTCCTCCATTTCGTTCTGATTTCACACTCAAATCCCCTTTCCAAGTGGGGCGTGACTGAGAGGTTCATCCCCCGCAAATCCGCACCGCCTGCCGGTGGCTCAGGGCCATCACCGCCAGGAGCAGCAGCAGATAAGGCGGCAGCAGACCGATGCTGATGTGGTTGGCGATCAGGCCGAACAGGGGCGGCATCAGGCAGTTGCCCAGGGTGGCGTCGGCCTGCTGAATATAGGTATTGATGGCTTGATTGTTTTTGATTTCCTGATAGGTCATTCGATCTTTTTTCTTATCCTTTCAAAGCTTGGGAAAGCGGAGGATAAAGGTAGTTCCCCCGCCGGGAGTGCTGCTCATCTCCATTTTGGCATGATGGATCAGCGCCGCATGTTTGACGATGGAAAGGCCCAGTCCGGTGCCGCCCACTTCCTTGGAACGGCTTTTATCCACCCGGTAGAAGCGCTCGAAAATGCGCTGCTGATCCTCCGGGGCGATACCAATGCCGGTGTCGCTGACAGTGAGCACGGCTTCCCGGCCCTCATCCCGGACCGAGAGGGAGACGCTGCCGTTTTCCTGATTGTATTTTATAGCATTGTCGCAGAGATTATAGCAAATGCCGTAGAGCAGCTGGGACACGCCGGTAAAGCGGACGCTCTCCCCGCTGAGGTTTACGGTCACATGGGCTTCCTCCGCTGCCAGGGCAAGACTGTCCACAGCATTCTGCGCAATATCATAAAGATCGCATTCCTCCCGCTGCATTTCCGGTGCGCCGTCATCCAAACGGCTGAGGGCGATCACATCCTCCACCAGGCTGCTCATGCGCTGGCTTTCGCTGTAAATCTTGCCGGCAAAATTCTCCACATCCTGGGGCTGAACCATTCCGTTGGCCAGCAGCTCCGCATAGCCGGAGATGGAGTGCAGGGGGGTTTTTAACTCATGCGACACATTGGCGGTAAACTCCCGGCGAATCTGCTCATTCTTCTCCAGCTGCTCTTTATCCCGCCGGAGCTGTTCCTGTTGGGCGGCAATCCGGCTGAGCAGGGGGCGCAGCTCCTCATAGGGAACCTCTTTCAGCGGGTCCTTCAGATCAATCTGGTTCAGCGGCCTGGTCAGCCGGGCAGACAGCCGGGAAGCCAGCAGCAGACTCATCAGTATCGCCAGCAGCGCCACCACCAGTACCGGCTGCAGCACCCCCATCAGCAGCACCCAGACAGTGTACCGGGAGGCGGAGAGGCGCAGGACCGTCCCATCCGGCAGCAGACGGGCATGGTAAAACAGCTGCTCCGTCAGGGTGTTGGAATAGCGGGTGCTGTCCCCCTGGCCGGTGGCCAGGGCCTGGCGGATCTCCTCCCGGTCCAGATGATTGTCCAGATCCCCGGTGGACGCGCTGTCATAGAGCACCGCGCCGTCGGCGGCGATCCAGGTCAGGCGGCAATCCGCCAACTGGAGGCCATCAAAATACTCCATGCCCTGGGCCATAAGGCCCTGGGCAGCCAGATCGGTCTGGACAGCCAGCTGCCGCCGCTGCAGCTGGGCAAAATAGTCATAGAGTACGCCCATGATCAGCACCAGCGAGGCCAGCAGCACGGCAATGGCCGCCAGGCAGATGGAACGGAAAATTTTCTTTGTCATAGCTCCTGCTCCATCTTATAGCCCACGCCCCGGACCGTGCCGATGCATTTACCCGCCTGACCCAGCTTGGTGCGGAGGGTGCCGATGTGCACGTCCACTGTGCGGCTCTCCCCCACGAATTCCGCGCCCCAGACGGAGCGAAGCAGCTGGTCCCGGGTAAACACCAGGCCGGGATTTTCCATAAACAGGCAGAGGAGTTCAAATTCCTTCAGCGTCAGGCTGACGGACATGCCCTGAACCGTTACCAGGTGGCGGGCCTTGTCCACGGCGATCTCCCCGCAGCGCAGCAGGGAGGGCTGGTCTTTGGGCAGGCTGCGGCGCAGGACCGCCTTGACCCGGGACACCATCTCCAGCATACCGAAGGGCTTGACCAGATAGTCGTCCGCGCCGGCGTCCAGGCCCAGCACCTTGTTATACTCGGCCCCCTTGGCAGTGGCCATGATGACGGGGAGGGTCTCGGTTCGGGCATCGGCACGGAGCTTGTGCAGGATACTGATGCCATCCTCGCCGGGCAGCATGATATCCAGCAGGACCAGTTCCGGCATTGTTTGCCCCATGGCCTGCCAGAAGGAGGCGCCGTCGGCAAAGCCCGCCGCTTTGAAGCCGGAGGACGTCAGGGCATAGACCATCAGTTCCCGGATGCTGTCATCGTCTTCCACGCAGAATATCATTTTGTCCACTCCTCTCCCATTTCAGATTATAAGGGGAAAATATGAAGTTTAATGCCGGGATCATGTAAAATGCTTGTAATGAATTCGCCGTATTCCTTTCGGGCCTCTCCCGAGATGGTACTCTCCGTTTTCAGCCCCCGCAGATTCTGACCGCCTGCCGGTGGCTCAGGGCCATCACCGCCAGGAGCAGCAGCAGATAAGGCGGCAGCAGGCCGATGCTGATGTGGTTGGCGATCAGGCCGAACAGGGGCGGCATCAGGCAGTTGCCCAGGTAGGCCCCGGCCATCAGGATGCCGATCACCGCCTGAGAGCGCCCCGCCCCGAAGCGGGCCGGGGTGGCGTGGATGATACAGGGGTAGACCGGGGCGCAGCCCAGACCCACCAGCACCAGGCCCGCCAGCGCCAAAGCGTCCCCCAGAGGGAGCAGCACCGCGGCGATGCCCAGGGCAATGATGACAAAGCCCGTCCGGGTCAGAAAGCTGTCGCTGAAGCGGATGGTCAGGAACCCGTTCAGCGCCCGGCCCAGGGTGATCCCCAGGAAAAACAGCCCGGTAAAGCCCGCTGCCCGCTCCGGCGTGAAGCTCCGGTACAGTGCCAGGTAGGACCCGGCCCACAGGCCCATGGTCTGCTCCAGAGCGCAGTAGCAGAAGAAGGCCAGCAGCAGGGGCTTTGCGCCGGGGATAGCAAGAATCTCTTTCAGGCGCAGGGGTTTTGCCTTCTCCCCTTCTCCCTGTTCCTCGCCCTTCTTCCACAGGGGCAGGCTCAAAAGCAGCAGCGCCGTCAGAGCAAGCTGCAGCACGCCGATGGAACGGTAGCCGGCGCTCCAGTGCCGCCCGGCAGAGAGCACCGCCCCCATGATATACGGCCCCACAGAGGCGCCGATGCCCCACATGCAGTGGAGCCAGCTCATATGGCGGCTGGCATAGTGGAGGGCCACATAGTTATTCAGGCAGGCGTCCACGCTGCCGGCGCCCAGGCCATAGGGCAGCGCCCAGAGGCAGAGCTGCCAGGTGCTGCGGCAGGAGGCAAAGCCAAACAAAGCCGCCGCCGTCATGGCCACGCTGAAAGCCGTGACCCGGCCGGGTCCGAAGCGCAGGTTCAGCCGCTGGCTCAGCAGGCTGGACACCACCGTGCCCACGGAGATGATAATGAAGATCACCCCGGCAAAGGACACCGGTGTCCCCAGCTCCGGCACCATGCTGGGCCAGGCCGCCCCCAGCAATCCGTCCGGCAGGCCCAGGCTGATAAAGGCCATATAAATAATCGCCAAAAGCAGGTGCACCATGGCAGAGCCTCCCAATTTCTTTCTTCCGCAGGATTATACCATAAAGAAAGCACCCGGGGAAGTCCCCGGATGCTGCTTATTCAAATTCAATCGTAGCCGGGGGCTTGGCCGTCACGTCGTAGAGCACCCGGTTCACACCCCGGACCTCATTGACGATCCGCACCGAAACCCGATCCAGCACATCATAGGGGATGCGGGCCCAGTCGGCGGTCATGAAGTCGGAGGTCTCCACCGCCCGCAGAGCGATGGCGTAGTCATAGGTGCGGCCGTCCCCCATGACGCCCACAGAGCGCATATTGGTCAGGGCGGCAAAATACTGGTTCAGCACCTGATCCAGCCCGGCAGCGGCTACTTCCTCCCGGAAGATGGCGTCCGCCTCCCGCAGCAGGTCCAGCTTTTCCCTGGTCAGCTCGCCGATGACCCGGATGCCCAGGCCGGGGCCGGGGAAGGGCTGGCGCATCACCAGATACTCCGGCAGGCCCAGCTCACGGCCCAGCTGACGTACCTCGTCCTTAAACAACATCCGCAGCGGCTCAATGATCTCCTTAAAGTCCACAAAGTCCGGCAGGCCGCCCACGTTGTGGTGGCTCTTGATGACGGCGGCGTCCCCCTTGCCGGATTCGATCACGTCGGGGTAGATGGTGCCCTGGGCCAGATAGTCCACGGAGCCGATCTTCTTACCCTCCCGCTCGAAAACGCGGATAAACTCCTCGCCGATGATCTTGCGCTTGTGCTCCGGCTCCTCAACGCCGGCCAGGGCAGTGAGGAAGCGCTGCTCCTCGTTGCAGCGGATCAGGTTGATGTCCCACTTGGCGAAGGCCTGCTCCACCTCGTCGCCCTCGTTCTTGCGCATCAGGCCGTGATCCACAAAGACGCAGGTCAGCTGGCTGCCCACAGCCTCCGCCAGCAGGGCCGCGGCCACAGAGGAATCCACCCCGCCGGACAGGGCCAGCAGCACCTTGCCCTCGCCTACCTTGGCGCGGATCTCTTCAATGGCCCGGCGCTTGTAGTCGGCCATGGTCCAGTCCCCCACGGCGCCGCAGATCTCATAGAGGAAGTTGCGCAGCATCTGCTTGCCGTATTCGGTGTGGTTCACCTCCGGGTGAAACTGCACGCCGTAGAACTTCCGCTTCTCATCGCAGATGCCCACGGTGGGACAGGCCTGGGAATGGGCCGACAGGCGGAAGCCCTCCGGTACCCGGGCCATATAGTCGCCGTGGCTCATCCAGGTGACGCTGCTCTCCGGCAGGCCCCGGAACAGAGCGCAGGAGGTATCAAACCAGGTCTGGGTCTTGCCATACTCCCGGGCAGAGTCGTCCTGGGCGGCGGTGACCAGGCCGCCCAGCTCATGGCTCAGCAGCTGGCAGCCATAGCAGATGCCCAGGATGGGCACCCCCAGGCTGTAGACCCCCGGATCCGGGTGGGGGGAATCGGGGGCGTAAACGCTGTTGGGACCGCCGGTAAAGATGATGCCCAGGGGATCGTAGGCCCGGATCTCCTCCAGGCTCATGTCAAAGGGTTTTACCTCGCAATACACATTGCACTCCCGCACACGGCGGGCGATCAGTTGGTTATACTGGCCGCCGAAGTCCAGGATCAGGACTTTTTGGTTCTGCATATTCCTTCACTCTTTTCAAAACGGATGCTTGATTTTACCCCTGATTGTCCCCGCCGTCAAGAGCAGATTCCGGCGGATAGAGGGGATCGTTCCAATAGAAGGCGTAATCCTTTTCCGTGTAGCCGAACTGCTCATGGAGCTGGGTATATCTGGGATGCTGGATAAACTGCCAGGTGTCCAGATTCAGGTCCACATAGCGCCAGCGGCCCTCGGTGGGGTCGCCGGCGGAGGTGTTGATCTCCGCGTTGGGCATACAGGCCTGAAGCTCCTCCAGCTGGCTGCGGTCAATGGGCGTCCAGCCGCCGATCCACAGCCGCTCCATCTTGCTCATGCCGTATAGGGGGCTCAGATCCACGGTGCCGCCGGAGTCCAGATTGCAGATGTTCAGATGCTTCAGGTTCACCAGGCCCGCCAGGGGGCTCAGGTCCGTCAAATCGGTCTCCTGCACTTCCAGATACTCCATATTGGTACAGTTGGCCAGGGGCGTGGCGTCGCTCCAATAGTCCATGGCCAGGATGCAGACCTCCAGCTTGGGCATGCAGGCGATGAAGGAGATATCCGTCAGAAACTCATTGTGGCCCAGATCCAGATACTTCACATCGGTGCAGTATTGCAGGGCCTGGGTGTTCTCCGGGGTCAGCGCCCCGCCCACAGAGGGCTTGGAGGCCAGAATTTTCTCCACATCGGTGCGGACGCTGTAGTTCTCACCGAACCAGATGCGCCAGATCACCTTCACATTGGGGAATTCATCCCGGATGGCCGCCATCTCCTCATTGCTGAGGCCGCAGCTGTCCATGTCCAGGGTCTTCAGGCCGGGCATACACCGCAGGGCCAGACGCACCTGGGCGCCGCCGTCCCGGACGGGGATGTATTTCAGGTCAATGCTGCTGTCGCTCAGCCGGACGGTCTTTCCGTAAAGCTCCCCGGTGTAGCTGATGTCCAGTTCCGGGAAGGCCTCAACCACGGCAGCCACATCCTCCCAGCCGAAGTTTTCTCTGGCTGCGCCCAGGTCAATGGCCGTGAGCTGGGGCAGGCAGGCGGCAGAGCGGAGCAGCTGCTCCACCTCGTCATGGGTCAGCATGCTCATGTTCAGGGCGCTGATGTCATTGGTGACCGTGTTGCCGTTGGGCAGGGGCACGTCATAGCGGACGGAGACCTCCGGATGGGCCTGGGCCCAGGCATAGATCTCCTCATAGCATTCGCTGCCCCGCAGATCCGCCACCAGCAGGCCCTGGAGCTGATCCAACTTGCCGATCTCATCGGCGGTGATCACCATGGTGACGCTCTTGGTGTCCTGAGAAACGGAACCGGCAGAGAAGCTCTCCTTCGGGGCGGCAGGCGCTCCCATCATCTGCTTGCAGCCTGCCAGGATCAGGGCCGACGCCAGCCCCGATATCATGATTGTGATAAAAAGTTTTTTATGCATGGGTCAAACCTCGCTTATAGTCCATATACTTCCTTGCCAAACTTCCCGGCATACTCTGCCGGCGCCGGATCGCCGCATTTGGGGTCCAGCCAGTAGAAGCTGTATTCCTGATAGTTGTAGCCCATCTGCTCCCGCAGCAGCTCATGGCGGGGCACCCAATAATACTTGGGCTCCTCCGGGTCATAGCGGGTGTAGCGCCACAGCTCATGGGGGTCCCCCACGGCGGTATTCACATCGCAGCCGGGCAGCTTCGCCTTCAGCTCCGCCTTCTGTTCCTCCGGGATGGGGGTGTTGGTGCCGACCCACAGCCGCTCCAGCTTGGTCAGGCCATAAAGGGCGGAGGCATCGGTCACGTTTTTCATGTTGCAGATGTTCAGGTGGGCCAGATCGGTGCAGCTGGCCAGGGGGCTCAGATCGGCAATGGGAGTCTCCTGAATCTCCAGATACTCCAGCTTGGGGCAGTTGGTCAGGGGGCTCAGGTCGCTGATGTTGGTCATGGCAATGATCAGCACCTCCAGCTCCGGCATGGCGGAGACAAAGCTCAGGTCGCTGAGATCGTCATTGTGGCCCAGGTCAAGGTATTTCAGTTTGGTGCAGTATTGCAGCACGGAGCCATCATAGATCATGCCGCCCACCGTGGGCTTGGAGGCCAGGATCCGCTCCGTATCCGTGCGGACGCTGTAGTTCTCGCCAAACCAGATGCGCCAGACCACATCCACACCGGGGTTTTCCTCCCGGATGGCTGCCATGGCCTCGTTGGACACCCCGCAGTAGTCCATGTCCAGATAGGTGCAGTTTTTCATAAGGGGCAGAATCTGCCGGATGGCGGCGCCCTCGTCGTCAATGGGGGTGTGGTTGAAGTCCAGGCTTTCCGCATCCAGGCTCAGCTCCTGCCCATAGAGGGAGAAGCGGTAATTCAGCTTTGCCTGGGGGCAGGCCTCCGCCAAAAGGAGAATCTCTTCCCAGCCCAGACCATTGGCCCCTTCGCTGCCCAGTTCGATCTCCTTCAGGTTTGTCAGACAGGCCAGCACCGCCGCCGCATCCTGCGCCTGATCCGCCGTCAGGGCGCTGAGATCCAGCTTCTCCACATCCGGCGCCACGCTCTGGCCCAGGAGAGAAAGGCTGAAGTCAAAGTCGGCATCGGGCAGGGCGCTTCGCAGGGCGGCAGCGTCGGAAAGGCTGATGGCCGCGCCTTCACCCACGGTTCCCAGCTTCACCTGGCGCAGCCTGGGCAGGGCCTGCAGCGCCTGACACAGTTGGTCAATATCCCCCGCCGGCAGGGCGGACAGGTCTATGGATGTGGTGTCGCTGCCATACTGGCTGCCGTCCGGCAGGGCGACCGTGTACTTCACCAGAACAGAGGGGTTGGCCTGGGCCCAGGCGGCAATCTCCTCATAGCAGGTACTGCCGCTAAAGTCCGCCGCCGCCAGGTTCCTAAACAGGGCCAGAGCCTCCGTCTCGCCGCTCTGCAGCACCGCCGTCAGCTCCCTGGTGTCCGCCGGGTAACGGCCGGAGGAGAGCTGCACCTTCACCGTGCCAAACAGCGGCTTCACGCTGCCGTCCGGCTCATGGTAAGGCCCGGACAGGCACAGCAGGACCAACAGTCCCACCAATGCCACGCCAACCACTGCCTTTATGATTCTCTCTGCTCCCATCCTTATGCCTCCAGACCACCAACCGTTATTCATCTGATTTAATAGTATAGCATCATGGGTTTTTATTTGCAATATCCTTCCTCACCTTGACAGAACCGTAGTACTCGGTTATACTTCATATATCCCAGCGTTTTCATGGGAATTTGAATTGGAGGCTGATTCATTTGGGATGTGCCTGACGGCCCTGTGCCGATGTCGCCCCTTTCCTGTGTGTGACATATACTGAAACTGCAAGGAAAGGACGACATGAATATGTTTAACAATTTGAAAGAAACCATTGCCGCCTACCAGGCCAGGGACCCGGCGGCCCGCAGCTGGCTGGAAATTCTGCTGCTGTACCCCGGCATCAAGGCTGTCCACAGCCATCGCCTGGCCCACTGGTGTTACCGGCATAATCTGAAATTTTTGGCCCGTGCTATCTCCCAGCGCAGCCGCCGCCGCACCGGGATCGAGATCCACCCCGGCGCCACCATTGGCCGCCGCCTGGTCATTGACCACGGCATGGGCATCGTCATCGGCGAGACCGCCGAGATCGGGGATGACTGCCTGATCTACCACGGCGTCACCCTGGGCGGCACCGGCAAGGATGTGGGCAAGCGCCATCCCACCATCGGCAACAATGTGCTCATCGGCACCGGGGCCAAGGTGCTTGGACCCATCAAGGTTGGGGATAACAGCCGCATTGCCGCCAACTCCGTGGTGCTCAAGGAGATCCCGGAGAACAGCACCGCCGTGGGCATCCCGGCCCGGGTGGTGCGCATCGCCGGGCAGAAGGTGAACTTTGCCGGCGAGGTGGACCAGGTCAGCGTGGCCGACCCGGTCAGCGCCGAACTGGCCGCCCTCCGCAGCGAGCTGGAGGAATTGAAAAAGGCCCTGTGACCCGCCCTGCCCCTCTTCCCTGGCTCTCCCTTGGGGAGCGCAGCCGGCTGAGAAGGGCTGAACCCGGGTATATCAAAACCGGAGCTGGAAGCGGCTCCGGTTTTTTTGCAAAATTTTCCTTTTCCTTATTGACAGTCAGATATTGTGGTGATATCATTTTGATATCAAGTCAAGGAGGAAGCTCAAGATGGAAGAAAAACTTCTCAACAATAAGAAAAACGGCATGGGCGTGCTGCTGGCGCTGATCGCGTCCTTCATCGTGGCCATCGCCATGATCGTCTACGGCGCCATTCAGATGGATGCTCACCGGTATCTGCCGGGTGTGCCGCTGTTCGTGGTGGGCATGGTCTGGGCCTGCCTGGGCTGGATCTTCTTCTGCGGCCTGAAGGTGCTCAAGCCCCAGGAGGCCCTGGTGCTGACGCTGTTCGGCAAGTACATCGGCACCCTGAAGGGGGAGGGCTTCTACTTTGTGAATCCCTTCTGCACCGGCGTCAACCCTGCCGCCAACACCAAGCTGAGCCAGAGCGGCGATGTGGACGGGGGCAGCAGCAACGCCCTGCTCAATGCTGCCCTGAAAAGCTCGGGCGCCCAGGTCACCGCCGGCGGTGACGGCATGGGCAAGAAGATCTCCCTCAAGGTCATGACCCTGTCCAACTCCCGGCAGAAGATCAATGACTGCCTGGGAAACCCTGTGGAAATCAGCATCGCCGTCATGTGGCGGGTGGTGGACACCGCCAAGGCCGTCTTTAACGTGGACAACTACAAGGAGTATCTCTCCCTCCAGTGCGACAGCGCGGTGCGGAACATCGTGCGCATCTACCCCTATGACGTGGCCCCCGGGGTTGACACCACCGGCGACGGTCAGGCCGACGAGGGCAGCCTCCGGGGCTCCAGCGAGACCGTGGCCCAGCGCATCCGGGATGAGATCCAGGCCAAGGTGCAGGAGGCCGGCATTGAGGTGCTGGAGGCCCGCATCACCTATCTGGCCTACGCCCCGGAGATCGCCGCCGTCATGCTCCAGCGCCAGCAGGCTTCTGCCATCATCGACGCCCGGAAGATGATCGTGGACGGCGCCGTAGGCATGGTGGAGATGGCGCTGACCCGGCTCAGCGAGGGCGGCATGGTGGAGCTGGACGAGGAGCGCAAGGCCGCCATGGTGTCCAATCTGCTGGTGGTGCTCTGCGGCAATAAGGATGCCCAGCCCATCGTCAATTCCGGCAGCCTGTATTAAGTCATGGCAGACAACGCGAAGAAGCAGGTGCCCCTGCGCCTGTCCCCCAAGCTGTATGAGGCTATCGCCGCCTGGGCGGAGGACGACTTCCGTTCCATCAACGGCCAGATCGAGTACCTGCTGACGGAATGTGTCAAGCAGCGGAAGAAGAACGGCAAATATGTCTCTGATACCATTGACGAGCCTTTGGAGTTGGATATCAAGTAAGAACAAAGGGGCTGCCCGAAGCAATCGGGCAGCCCCAAAAAATGCGAAAAAATTTTTTGAAAACCTATTGACAAAAAGCGATGCATTTGGTATTATAACCAAGCCGTGGCCGAGTGGTTCAGTCGGTTAGAACGCCGGCCTGTCACGCCGGAGGTCGAGGGTTCAAGTCCCTTCTCGGTCGCCACATATGCCCCGAATTTCGGGGCATATACTTTGCTGCTGTAGCTCAGTAGGTAGAGCGCATCCTTGGTAAGGATGAGGTCGCCAGTTCGAATCTGGCCAGCAGCTCCAAAAAAGCCTGATTCTTTCGAGAATCAGGCTTTTTTGCGTCTATTTGGTTCTGAAATCTGGCGACCGATTTTTTCCGACCCACCCGCCGACCCACGGGAGGGTTGTGTTGCCATTTATCGGTAGCCTCATCACACTCATATATAGCCCAATTATTAATTCTGCTTTGTTGAAGGCTTGTCAAAAGCAGTATGGCATCTTATTGTAAACGCTAATATAAAAGTGAGCCATTTAGCAGTGAAACGCTCATGAATAATTGAGCCACCGGAAACAGTCCTCTATAATAGTCTCAGACTATA
>SFVI01000025.1 GCA_004560305.1 bacterium
ATCCAGAACGACCGTCTGCTCCTGTCCTGAGAAGTTGGCGAGACACACCAACTTTTCCCCACCTACCCGGCGTACCAGAGCCAGGACGTGGAGGTTATGTGTGTCCCAGGTCGTAACCACCGCTTCCGGGCCAAAACAGGGTTCCAAGGCACGCAGCGTCTCCAGCTGGTGAAGGCCGTCCCAAAAACGCTGTTGGACGGTTCCAGGCTGATCTCTCAGCGCGGCATTGTCCCAATGAAAGGGGGTGCGGTGAAGATTACGGCTGTCCTCCCGCAGAACGGGATCATCGTGATACCCGTAGCCATTGACATGACCGATCTCATCTCCGCTGGACAGCATGGGAAATCCTGCCATGGACATCATTGCCGCGTGCATCATCAGAACCCTCTGAATCCCCAGCGAGACCTGAGCGGGGTCCCCTTCATAGCCGCCTTTTTCAATGCCGCACAAGCTGGCGGTAGTACCACAGGTGCGGGCATCCCCGGTGACAGGGTCGTAAAATCTTTCGATGAACCTGTCCATCAGCAGATCCACAGCTGGCTTGTGTGCAGTGCTGTGTCAAGCGTGAGATCATCGCCTATGCCGCCGCCCCTGCCCGCCTGGCCCACCCTTGCGGGGAAACATACAAGGCTCTGGTGGCGGGATATTGGAAGGGAAGATAAAAATAACCCGGAGACTGTTTCGCATACAGCAAACAGTCTCCGGGTTTTGTTTTTAGAAAAAGGAACTTGCGAAAAGAAACGGATAGCGCAGAGCTACAGCAAATTTTTCTTATGAAAAATAATGATTTCAACAATCACGATCACAACAGCCAGAAGAATGATCGCGGGATAACCAAAGGGAGAGCTCAGCTCCGGCATATGGGAAAAGTTCATTCCGTACCAGCCCACCAACAGCGTGAGGGGAAGGAAAATCGCGGAGATCACAGTCAGCAGGTTCATGGCTTTGGACTGGCTGTAATTGATCTGGGCCAGATACATCTCACGAATCTGCATCGTATATTCCCGGAGCATTTCCACATGATTCCACAAGCGCTCCACCCGGCTGGCAAAGTGCTCAAAGGACAGGCAGTCATCCGGCGGCAGCATCTGATTGGTGTTGGAGCAGATGGTGGAAGCCAGATTCATCAGCTGGTAGTAATAGGAGTGCAGCGTCATCAGATCCCGGCGGTAAGGAAGCAGCCAGACATAAAACTGTTTGGGAATCTGCTCCAGCAATTTGTTCTCCAGCTCGGAAAGATGGTTTTCGCAGGATTGAATGAAGCCAAAGTCGTTGTCGACCCAGGAGTTGAGCAGACAGCAGAAGAAGCCGAAGACGGACAGCTCCTTCGGAAACTGGTTTTCCCGCATTCGTCCCACCAGATGAATGAGCTGTTCTTCCTCTCCAATGAGATACAGCCTGTTCTCCTGCATATAAAACCCCAACCGCATCGCCCCATCAATTCTGACGCGCTTGACAGGGATAGACAGCGTTCCCAGAATACAGGAGCCATACAGCTCCGCCTTACAATATGCAATTTGCCTGATATCCAGAAGCAGGGCCTTCTTGTGGGGTACATTGTGAACTGTGGCTTCAAATTCTCCGGGACTGAGCAGGATGACCTGCTTTGCAGTGTTGCAGGGGCCTGTTTCCTCATCCCATTTGCGAAACATGGTGTCCAGCGAATAAACAATCATGGCGTTTCCTTTCAAAGCCGCCGGGCTCAGGCTTGAGGCGGCAACTCATCCTCCTGACGGTTTTGCAGCATACGGTAACCCACGCCGATGTGGGTCTGGATATACCGGGGATGGCCGGGGTCCGGCTCCAGCTTTTTTCGCAGGGTGGCCATAAACACCCGCAGGGAGGGAAGCTCGGAGGAGAAGTTCTCCGAATGCGTGCCCCAGACCTCCCCGATGATGTAGTTATGGGTCAGCACCTTTCCAGTATGCTTGGCCAGCAGACAAAGAAGCTTGTATTCCATGGGGGTCAGGTGCAGCTCTTGCCCATCCAGATATGCGCAGCCGGCGGCATAGTTGATCAAAAGCCCGCCGTTTTTGTAAATGGCCGCCTCCTCTCCGGTGCGCTGACTGTCGTAACGAACCCGGCGCAGGGCGACACGCAGCCGGGCCAGCAGTTCATCCACGGAGAAGGGCTTGGTCAGGTAATCATCCGCCCCGGCGTCCAGAGCGGCCACCTTATCCCGGTCATCCGAGCGGGCGGAAACCACAATGATGGGCATATTGCTCCAGGAGCGAATTTTCTTGATAATGTCAATTCCGTCAATGTCCGGCAGCCCCAAATCCAACAGCATCACATCCGGACGGCAGGACAGGGCGTCCATCACCGCCTGACTGCCGTTTTTGGCCCGGTGAAACTGATAGTTCTGGGTTTCCAGGGTGGTGGCGATCAGGTTTCCCACCGCGTTGTCATCCTCAACAAAAAGAATCAGGGGTTTATTCATTGGTCATTACCTCCGAGGCCCGCAGGGTAAAACGGAACACCGTGCCCTGGGGCGTATTGTCTGCCACTTCAATCTTCTCGCCATGGGCCGTGATAATGGATTTGCACAGGGAAAGGCCCAGCCCGAGACCACGGCGCCCATCGCCCCGGTCATTGTTGGCGGTATAAAACATGTCGAACAGCTTTTTCTTTGCCTCGTCAGAGATGCCCGGCCCATCGTCGGCAATCTCCACAATGACCTGCGGCCCGGAACGCCGGGCAGAAACGGTGATATGGGAGCCATCCGGCGTGTATTTTATGGCGTTGTTCACAATGTTGATGATCACCTGCACCATCAGCCGGGCGTCCATGTCCGCCATGAGCATGTCATCTTCAAGAACGGTTTGAATGTGGTGCTTGCCGGCGTTCCGGTCCAGATGGGCCAGAGCCTCCGTGAAGACATCCTCCAACAGCTCCGGCTCAATGTTCATGTGCACATGGTCATCTTCAATCCTGGTGATGGCCAGCAGATTTTCCACCAGGTTGATGAGCCACATGGCATCGTCATAAATGGCGGTGGACAGGCTGCGCCGCTTCTCCGGTTCCAGCTGATCCGCACTCTCCATCAGAATGTTGGCGTTGCCGGATATACTGGTCAGCGGTGTGCGCAGATCATGGGAGATGGCCCGCAGAAGATTTGCCCGCAGCGCTTCCTGATTGGCCTGAATCTCCGCCTCCTGTTTTTCCCGCATGATATGCTCCTTCTCCAAAGCCAGAGCGCATTCATCCAGCAGAGATACCATCAGATTCTTCTCAAAGGATTGTACCGAATGACCGCCCTTCACCGCTATGCCCACCACGGCCAGGGCGACGCCGGTACCCCGGATGGCCAGGTACAGACACCTGGCGTTGGGCAGGGTGTTGGTGGTAGCGCCGGCGTGCTTGTTGTTTTTCAGCACCCACTCCGCCACGGCTTCCTCCGCCGGGGTCAAAAGGTAGGAAAGATCGGTTTCTTCGGCAACAGGGAAGCACATGGCCGGCAGTAAGCCGCCCTGACCGTCTCCCGGATAGACCACCAGATCCCGCTCCAGCAGGTGGCCCAGCTGCCGGGCTGTGATGGTCAGGATGGCCTCCGCCCCTTCCGCGTTTTGCAGCTTGTGGCTGGACTCCAGCAAAATGGCCGTGCGGTAGGCCTTATCCGCATTCAGCTTGGACTGGCGTTTGATGCGGGTGGTCAGGGAACTGCTGAGCGCTGCCACCAGAAACATGATACCAAAGGTAGCGATATAACTGGGGTCGCTGTGCAGCGTGAAATAGGGGTCGGTGAAGAAAAAATTGAACAGCAGCACCGCCAGAACGGAAGCAACCAGACTGTAGCTGCGGCCGGTGGTAACCATGGAGACCAGCAGCACGCCCAACAGATAGAGCATAATGATGTTGGTATCGGAAAAGCCCAGGAAGAAGAAGCCGTAGCCGCCCAGGGTGCAGCCCAGCAGAATCAGCAGGCTTTTGAGTACATCCATGGCGGACAGCTGCTCCAGACTGCGGCCAGGGCGTTGAGAGGGACGCTGGCGGGGAAGCTTTTGATCGGGGATAATATAGATGTCCAGATCCGGGGCCAGCTCATTCAACCGGTCTACCAGATTTTTCCCCGCGCCCAGACCCTGCCTCCGGGGACTGCGGCCCAGAACAATTTTGGAGATGCCGCTGATGCGGGCGTACTCCGCGATCTGTACTGCCGGATCATCCCCATAGGTGGTGGTGATCCGGGCGCCCAGCTCCTCCGCCAGGTGTACATTGGCGCTGATGCGGCTCCGGTCCGCGTCAGACAGGGAAGCAAAGGCAGGCGTTTCTACAAAAAGGGCGGTAAAATCAGCATGGAAAGCCCGAACCATACGGGCAGCGGTGCGAATGACCTTGGCATTGGAAGGGGAGGGGGAAAGACAGATCAGAATATGTTCCCCTGCCTTGGGCTTGTCCTCCGTGCCGAACCAGGGAGCGGCGTCCAGACGGTCAGCGGTGCGCCGCAGAGCGATTTCCCGCAGAGAGGCCAGGTTCTTAACCGAAAAAAAGTTGTCAAGGGCCTGGGCTGCCTGCCGCTGACGGTAGATTTTTCCCTCCCGCAGACGTTCCAGCAGGTCGGCCGGTTCCAAATCTACCAGCTCTACCTGGTCGGCGGAGTCAAACACGCTGTCAGGGATGCGCTCAGCAACGGCAATACCGGTGATAGAGGCTACTTTATCATTTAAACTCTCCAAATGCTGGACGTTTACAGTGGTGTACACGTTAATGCCGGCGCGAAGCAATTCCTGCACGTCCTGATATCGTTTCACATGGCGGCAGCCTTCAGCATTGGTATGGGCCAGCTCATCCACCAGAATCAACTGCGGATGCCGTTCCAGGGCGGCGTCCAGATCAAATTCCCGCAGCGAAATCCCTTTATAGGGAACAGACTTGGCCGGCAGCTGCTCCAGGCCATCCAAAAGGGCCATGGTTTCCGGCCGGGTGTGGGGTTCAATATAGCCGGCAACTACATCCACACCGGCGGCCTTGGCCCGGTGAGCAGCCTCCAGCATGGCATAGGTTTTGCCCACACCGGCGGCATAGCCGAAAAAGATTTTCAGCTTTCCACCGGACTTCCCCTCTGTCTGCCGCAAGCCTCGGAGCAGCGCGTCCGAGTCCGGGCGGCGATCCCCCTGCATCATGTCCCCTCCTCCTGTACCGGTCCAATTGGTTTGCTCATGATTTGATTCCTCCTCTGTATTTTATCCCTTTTGTCCTGTTTCTGCAATGCTTTTCCCCATCCGTCGGTGAGGAAAGGCCGACGGAGGAAGCAGCTTCCTCCGTTTTATCCCAAAAGGGGGAAATACCGCCCTGTTCCAGAAAGCGGTCAAGACGATCCATGACAAAATAACCGGCTGCGAGAATCAGCACAAAACAGGCAGCCAGCAGCAGCTCCTTCATGGGGCGCCCTCCTTTCGGCCCGCGGCTTGCGGGCCTTTTTTACTGCCTCCATTATAAACGGAAAGGTCTTTGGGTGAGATTTGCGTTTTCCGCCGGGTGTTAAGGTTACATTAAGACCGGAGCGTTTTTAATTCAATTTTAATACCGGGCTCTGATCCTGAAGCGCACACTTATGACTTCCGTGTTAGAGTGAAAACGCAAAAGGAGGTAATGAAATGCAAATTGTTTTGGGCGCTATCGGCGTCTTGACCGTCGTGATCCTGGCGTACCTGACCTGGGTACTGATGAAGGAGGATTAGAGAAACCATGAATTCAATTTTACAATACGCACTGTATGTGCTGATCCTGGTGGCGGTGTCCATCCCGCTGGGAATCTACATGAGCAAAGTGATGGACGGAGAAAAAACGGTTGTCTCTCGTATCCTGGGTCCGGTGGAACGGGGAATTTACAGGCTCCTGCGCATCGACCCGGAGGAGGACATGGGCTGGAAAAAGTATCTGGCTGCGGCCCTTCTGTTTAACCTTTTTGGTTTTATTGTGCTGCTGCTGATTCTGCTGTTCCAGGGCCGGCTGCCCTGGAACCCGCAGGGAGCGGAAGGCCTGAGCTGGCATCTGGCCTTTAATACCGCCGCCAGTTTTGTAACCAACACAAACTGGCAGGCATACTCCGGGGAAGTGACACTGAGCAATTTCTCCCAGGCCATTGGTCTGACGGTGCAGAACTTCATCTCCGCCGCCAGCGGCATCGCGGTGCTGTGGTGCCTGATCCGGGGCCTGACCCGGGTGAAGCAGAATGGCGTGGGCAACTTCTGGCAGGATCTGACCCGCTGCACCCTGTATATTCTGATTCCCATCTGCCTGGTTACCACGGTTGTTCTTACCCAGCAGGGCGTGCCCCAGAGCTTGGGCGGCAACAAATATGTGGATCTGGTGGAGCCCATCGCGGCGGACGCGGAGGGGAACTATCTTCCGGATGCTGAGATCGACCGGAATGCCGGTACTGTCACAGTGGACGGCCAGGTGGTGGAGGATGCGCAGATCATCACCAGGCAGGTGCTGCCGCTCTATCCCCAGGCCAGCCAGGTTTCCATGAAGCAGTTGGGAACCAACGGCGGCGGTGTGCTGGGCAATAACTCAGCCCATCCTTTCGAGAATCCAACGATTTTAACCAACCTGATTGAAATGGTGTTCCTGCTGGTCATTGCCGTAGGCCTGTGCTTCTCCTTCGGACGAAGCATTACCAAACGGGGTATCAGCAAGGGAATGAAGCAGGGGGTGGCCATCTTTACGGCCATGTTCCTGATGATGCTGGTGGCCCTCTGGATCGGCGCGGTGCAGGAGCAGAACGCAACGCCTGTGCTGGCCCAGAACGGCCTGGTGGATACAAGCCTGGGCAATATGGAAGGGAAAGAAACCCGATTCGGCACGGTCACTTCCAACACCTGGGCCGTCTGGACCACCTGTGCCTCCAACGGCTCCGTCAACTCCATGCATGATTCCTACACGCCGCTGGGCGGCATGATTCCCATACTGCTGATGATGCTGGGCGAAGTGGTCTTCGGCGGCGTTGGCTGCGGCCTTTACGGCATGATCGGTTTCGTAATCCTGACGGTGTTTATCGCCGGACTGATGGTGGGCCGCACCCCGGAGTATCTTGGCAAAAAGATTGAGCCCCGGGAGATGCGCATGGCGGTGCTGCTGTGCCTGGCAACCCCCATTGCCATCCTGGTTGGCTCCGGTATCGCAACGCTGCTGCCCGGTACTGTGGAAAGCCTGAATAACGCCGGGGCCCATGGCCTCAGCGAGGTGCTTTATGCCTACGCCTCCGGCGGCGGCAACAATGGCTCCGCCTTTGCCGGCTTTAATGCCAACACGCCGTTTTTGAATACCAGCATTGGCCTTGTGATGTTCTTCGCCCGGTTCGTGCCCATGACGGCCACCATCGTCATCGCAGGCAGCATGGCAGCCAAGAAGCGGGTGGCCGAGAGCGCCGGTACCCTCTCTACCTGCAATGGGATGTTCGTTTTCCTGCTGATTCTCATTGTGCTTATCATCGGCGCGCTGAGCTTCTTCCCCGCACTGTCCCTCGGCCCCATTGCCGAGTATACCCAAATGATCCTGGGCTAAAGGTAGGTGTTTCAAGTGGTAAAATATAATACTTCTCTCGCCGACAGGGCGATCATGGGCCGGGCTGTGAAGGACGCTTTTCGCAAGCTTTCTCCCAAAGATCAGGTGAAGAACCCGGTGATGTTCCTGGTCTATGTTTCCGCAATCCTGACCAGTGTTCTTTTTGCCCTCTCCCTGTTCGGCATTTCTGACGGGATTGTTTCCAGCGGCTTTATTCTGGCCGTGGCGGTAATCCTCTGGCTGACTGACCTGTTTTCCAACTTCGCGGAAGCCATTGCCGAGGGCCGGGGCAAAGCCCAGGCCGATACCCTGCGGTCTTCCCGCAGAGACGTAATGGCCCACCGGCTGGCTGACCCTGCCCGGCACCAGGAGACGGAAGAGGTCTCCGGCGCTTCCCTGCAGAAGGGACAGTTCTACATCGTCCGGGCCGGGGAGCAGATCCCCGCTGACGGCGAAGTGGTGGAAGGCGCCGCTTCCGTGGACGAATCTGCCATCACCGGCGAGTCTGCCCCGGTGATCCGGGAGGCCGGCGGCGACCGGAGCGCCGTCACCGGCGGCACCACCCTGCTGTCCGACTGGCTGGTGGTGCGGGTGACGCAGGAGCCGGGCAGCTCTTTCCTGGACAAGATGATCGCCATGGTAGAAGGGGCCAACCGGAAAAAGACGCCCAATGAGATCGCTTTGCAGATCCTGCTGGTGGCGCTGAGCATCATCTTCGTGCTGGTCACCGCATCCCTGTATTCCTATTCCGTGTTTTCTGCCGGCCAGCAGGGGGTGAGCAATCCCACCTCGGTAACCTCTCTGGTGGCGCTGCTGATCTGTCTTGCGCCTACCACCATCGGCGCTCTGCTCTCCGCCATTGGCATTGCCGGCATGAGCCGGCTGAATCAGGCCAACGTGCTGGCCATGAGCGGCCGGGCCATTGAGGCTGCCGGCGACACCGATGTGCTGCTGCTGGACAAAACCGGCACCATCACCCTGGGCAACCGCCAGGCTGCCGCTTTCCTGCCGGTGGATGGCGTCACCGAGGAGGAGCTGGCCGACGCGGCCCAGCTCAGCTCTTTGGCCGATGAAACGCCGGAGGGCCGCTCGATTGTGATTCTGGCAAAAGAGAAATTCAACATCCGGGGCCGCCAGCTGGAGGACAAGGAAATGAGCTTCATTCCCTTCACCGCCCAGACCCGCATGAGCGGCGTGGATTATAAGGGGGGCCAGATCCGTAAGGGCGCGGCAGACGCTGTCCGCATCTGGGTGGAAGCAGGCGGCGGTGTGTTCACGCATCAGTGTGAGCAGCTGGTGGATCAGGTGGCCCGTCAGGGCGGCACGCCGCTGGTGGTTGCGAAGAACCACCGGGTTCTGGGCATTGTCCACCTGAAGGATATTATCAAGGACGGGGTAAAGGAGAAGTTTGCCGACCTGCGCAGAATGGGCATCAAGACCATCATGATTACCGGGGATAACCCGATTACCGCAGCGGCCATCGCCGCCGAGGCCGGCGTGGACGATTTTCTGGCAGAGGCTACCCCGGAGACCAAGCTTACCATGATCCGCAAGTTCCAGAATGAGGGCCATCTGGTAGCCATGACCGGCGACGGCACCAATGACGCGCCGGCCCTGGCCCAGGCGGATGTGGCCGTGGCCATGAATTCCGGCACCCAGGCGGCCAAAGAGGCCGGCAACATGGTGGATCTGGACTCCAGCCCCACCAAGCTGATCGAAATTGTCCGCATCGGCAAGCAGCTGCTGATGACCCGGGGCAGCCTGACTACCTTCTCCATTGCCAACGACATCGCCAAGTACTTTGCCATTATTCCCGCCATTTTCATGACCCTATATCCGGGCCTGGGAGCGCTGAACATCATGCAATTGGCAAGCCCCACCAGCGCCATTCTCTCTGCCCTGATCTATAACGCGCTGATTATTGTGGCCCTGATTCCTCTGGCACTGAAGGGCGTGAAATACCGGGAGGTTCCGGCTGGAAAGCTGCTGAACCATAATCTGCTGGTGTACGGCCTGGGAGGCATCGTGATCCCCTTTGTGGCCATCAAGGCGATCGATCTGCTGGTGGCGCCGCTGCTGAGTATACTGTGAGGTGTGAAAACATGAAAAAAATGCATAAAGTCTTCGCCGCTCCTTCCGGGAATATCGTCGGTTGGAAGGAGACCGTTCTGGATGCTGTTGTGCTTGTGTCGATGCTGCTTACCGCGGTGTTGATCCGCTGCGCGATCTTCCTGCCCCGGTTCATGTGAAAAGGAGGCTGTATGAGCATGAAAAAAACAATATTCCGTGCCTTGGGCTTGGTGCTGGTGATGACGGTCCTCTGCGGCTTTGTTTACACCCTGGTGTGCACCGGCATCAACCAGCTGCTGTTTCCCCATCAGGCCAATGGCAGCGTCATTGAGATTGACGGGAAAACCTATGGCTCCGAGCTGCTGGCTCAGCAGTTTACCAAGCCTGAGCACCTCTGGGGCAGGCCCATGAATCTGGATCTGACCTCCTTTACCGATGAGACCGGCAACGCCGCCATGTATGCCTGGGCCAGCAACAAATCTCCTGCAGGAGCGGAGGAGAATGAACTGGTGCAGGCAAGGGTGGAAGCCCTGCTGGAAGCGGACCCCACCATGGCCGGCACGCCCATCCCGGTTGACCTGGTCACTGTCTCCGGCTCCGGCCTGGACCCGGAAATCAGCCCCGAGGCTGCGGCCTATCAGGTGCACCGTATCGCTCAGGCCAGGGATATGTCGGAAGAGGCGGTGCAGGAGGTCATTAACCGGTATACCACCGGCCGCTGGCTGGGCGTCTTTGGCGAGCCCCGGGTGAATGTGCTGAAGGTGAATCTGGCGCTGGACGGCATCCTGACCGGGGAGGGCTGAGATGCTTTACCCCTACCAACTGATCTCTGAGGACAGGTTTTCCCTGTCCCCGGAGATGGCCTCCCGGCCGCCGCTTACCTGCGTTCTGGAGCTCTGTACCCTTATGAACCAGCTGTTTGATGAACAGCCGGTACTGCTGCGTCTGCGGGAGAGCCGGACGATGACCCTGCTGTACCGCAACGTGGTCTATACCCCTCAGGATCTTATGGACAGCGTGGGTGCGCTTGCCGCCCAGGTGAGCCGGGCGATGCCGGTCTGCTTTTATGGCACCACGGACAGGCGGGAGACGGCGGAACTGACCATCCGGGCATTGGATGAACAAACCGCCATCATGCGGCAGTATGCCGTTTCCGGCCATGACGCCGGCCAGCTGCGGGGACTGGGAATCCATCTGGAGCTGCCGGACGGAGAGACGCAGCAGTACCTGATCGATATGCTGTCTGCCCTGGCAAACGGCAGCACCATGATGGGCGCCATGCCCCAAAAGTACAGACAGCTGCTGGAGGAGGGCGGTCTGCTCCTCCCCACAGAGGGGACGCTCTTCGCCTACTTTTCCTGGAACAGAAAAACAGAGCCCGGCAGCCTTCTCTATACGCTGACTGTGGAAAATAAAATGCGGCTGTGGCAATCCTTTCTGGAGGATCACCAGCAGCCGGCGGAATTTGACTGGATCTGGAATCGTTATTACACGGAAAGCAGCAACTATCTGTTGGAATGGGAACTGGCACTGCGGATGGTGTTGGAGAAGCTGCGCTTTCAAGTCCAGCGCGGCCAGAACCACTTCCGCCTGACCGATGCTTCCGGCCAGGAGCTGCGCTTCGATTTCACCCGGGGCGGCGCAGCGGAAAAACTGTTTCTGAAGCTGCTTTTCCCCGTGGATGCCCGTTGACGATGATGGGATGTTTCTTCTTCCTTGCCATCCTGCCTTGTTTTCAGGGCAGGGTGGCTTCTTAATACAATTTTAATGCCCGGCCAGGAACCCTAATAAAGCCCTCATTTCTTTCGTGATATAATCAACCTGGTATTTATATTGACCGAGAAATCTTTATGCGCTGTTACAGGGGGCACGCCGGGTGATCATAAGTAAGCTGAAGGAGGGTTTGACGCCCTCCTGGAAAAATGGACGGGTAACGCCTGCCCGGGTGATTATCTTCGGTTTCCTGCTGTTGATCTTGTTGGGAACGGCGCTGCTGATGCTGCCGGTATCCACCTGCAGTGAGGGAGGCGCTCCCTTTTCTGATGCTCTGTTTACCGCTACCTCCGCCACCTGCGTCACCGGACTGGTGGTGCATGATACGGCCAGCTACTGGTCAGGTTTTGGTCAGGCGGTTATCCTGCTGCTGATTCAGGTGGGCGGCATGGGCGTGGTCACCATGGCCGTGGCCATCTCGGTTTTTTCTGGCCGGCGGATCGGCCTGCGGCAGCGCTGGGTCATGCAGGAGTCGATTTCCGCGCCACAAATGGGCGGAATCGTCCGCATGACCGGCTTTATTCTGAAAACGGCTTTTGTTCTGGAGGGCTTGGGCGCGGCAATGCTTGCCCTGCGCTTTTGCCCCCAATTGGGGGTGGGGCCCGGCCTGTGGTACGCTGTTTTTCATGCCGTTTCCGCCTTCTGCAATGCCGGGTTTGACCTGATGGGGCGGGAGGCCCCCTTTTCCTCTCTTACCGGGTACCGGGCTGATGCGCTGGTCAATGGAACAGTGATGCTTCTGATCGTGGTGGGCGGCCTGGGCTTCACGACCTGGCAGGATGTGGCAGAGCATCGGTTCCGCTTCAAAAAATATCGCCTGCAGAGCAAGCTGATCCTGGTAATGACTGCCGCGCTTCTGATGGGCGGCTTTCTGTTTTTCCGGTTTTATGAATTTCGCTTGCCCCAATGGAAGAGCATGGGCACCGGGGAGAAAACCCTGGCCGCGCTGTTCCAGTCTGTTTCCCCCAGAACGGCGGGGTTTAATACTGTGGAGCTGGCCTGGATGTCCGAGAGCGGAAAACTGCTGACCATTCTTCTGATGCTTACCGGCGGCTCACCCGGGTCAACAGCCGGCGGCTTTAAGACCACTACCCTGGCAGTTTTGCTGCTCAGCGCTCTGGCGGTTTTCCGCCGTCAGCGAGGTGCCCAATGCTTCGGCCGGCGGATCCAGGAGCCGGCACTGCAGAATGCCAGCGCCATTTTCCTGCTGTATCTTCTGTTTTTCTTTACCGGCGGAATGCTGATTTGCTGTATGGATCAGGTGCCGCTGATGGACGCGCTGTTTGAAGCGGCCTCCGCCATTGGCACGGTTGGCCTGTCCCTGGGCGGAACGGCCCGGTTTTCTCAGGCGTCCCGGGGAATTTTGATTTTCCTTATGTATTTCGGGCGTGTGGGTGGCTTGACCATGATCTATGCTCTGACCGCGGGAAACGGAGGAATCTCTGCCCAGTTCCCCCAGGAGCCGGTGACAGTGGGCTAGCGAAGAGGGGAAGGGCATAAGCGCCTGAGGTATAGCTCCCATCACACTGAGAAAGGAAGAAACCTATGAAATCTGTGCTTTTGATCGGCCTGGGACGTTTTGGGCGGCATATGGCCAACAAACTGTGGCAGCTGCATCATGAGGTGCTGGCGGTGGATAAGGACGAGCAGAGGGTCAATGAAATTCTGCCCCTGGTGACCAGCGCCCAGATCGGGGACAGTACCAATGAGCAGTTTATCGTCTCCCTTGGGGTGCGCAATTTTGACATCTGCGTGGTAGCCATTGGGGATGATTTTCAAAGCTCTCTGGAGACTACCGCTCTGTTAAAAGAATACGGCGCCCCCTTTGTGCTGGCCCGGGCAACCCGGGATGTACAGGCCAAATTCCTGCTGCGCAACGGCGCGGATGATGTCATCTATCCGGAGAAGCAGATGGCTGCCTGGGCCGCTGTGCGGTATAGTGCCGACCATATCTTCGACTACATTGAACTGACGGAGGACTACTCCATTTTTGAAACGGCAGTGCCGAAGGCGTGGATAGGAAAAACCATTGTTGAGCTGGCGGTCCGGCAGAAGTACCGCATTAACATCCTGGCCACAAAACACGGAGGCAAGCTGGAGCCTCTGCCTGGCCCCGCCCACTGCTTTACGGCAGATGAAACAATCTTTATTCTGGGCAGCAACGAGGATACGCAGAAATTTCTGCGGGCATAATATTCTGCCCTCCTGTGCGCGGAGGCTTTTCAACCAGTCCCCGGACAGCACACCAATACCCACAGCCCCCACTTCATCCGGCGACAATCCGCCGAAACTGTTGGCAGGATCAAGGGAGAGCACCTAAGAGGGGAAAATGTTAAAGGCAACTTCAATACCAAACAAGGGCGCGTTGCAAAAAGCAGGACGCTTGTCGATTTTGTGTATGCCTTACAGAAAAGATACAGCAAAAAACAAACGCGAAGCCTGTGCGCTTCGCGTTTGAAAGAAAGAACAAGGGAGCGTAGTACAGTTTTCGCCGTTAGGCGGAAACAGAACGGTGCGAGCTTGCTCTGATGTGGCCAGACTGTCCGAAAAGTGAGCGAAAATGGAGGGAATATGGTATAATAGAGAGGGAAGGGGGAGGAGAAGATGAAGTACATGGAGAAGAGAGCTCGCTCGCAGATCAGTTTTCTGCCGGAGAGCGTGGAGGATTACATCAGTGATGAAAACCCGGTGCGGGTGATCGATGCCTTTGTGGATTCTCTGGATATGGAAGACTTGGGCTTTCAGAAAGCGAAGCCCGCGCAGACAGGCCGTCCGGCCTATGATCCACGGGATCTGTTAAAGCTGTATCTGTACGGATATCTGAACCGAATCCGCTCCAGCCGTATGCTGATGCGGGAGTGCCGGCGGAACATTGAGCTGTTTTACCTGCTCGGAGGATTAAAGCCGGACTTCCGGACGATAGCGGATTTCCGCAAGGATAACGCGCAGGCGATTCGCAACTGCTTCCGGGCGTTTGGAAAGCTGTGCGTGAAGCTGGGGCTGTACAATCGGGAACTGCTGGCGGTAGACGGG
>SFVI01000008.1 GCA_004560305.1 bacterium
GAAGGCCGGCGCCACCGACTCCATCACCCTCACCGGCGGCTGCGCCAAGAACGACGGCCTGAAGGAAGCCATCGAGCACGTGCTGAAGCTGAAGGTCATCGAGCTCAAGACCGACCCCCAGCTGATGGGCGCTCTGGGCGCCGCTGAGTACGCCCGCCAGAAGGGCCTGGCCAAGAAGTAAAAATCAAAGCGCATACATATACAAACAACCCGGACTGCCCAGGCAGCCCGGGTTGTTTCAGCTTGTCAAAGAATCAGCCAAAGCCGCCCCTGTGTAAGGGGAGGTGGCAAAAATCTTTGATTTTTGACGGAGGGATTGTAAAAGCAACGTTTTGGATTTGCAGGAAACAACGGAAAATCAGGAATTTTTATAAAACAATCCCTCAGTCAGCTTCACTGACAGCTCCCTTTACACAAGGGAGCCATTTTGTGTAGCCAGCTTTTTGACAACCCGGACTGCCCAGGCAGCCCGGGATGTTTGTATATTGCTCTTTATTTTTGGGAGAAAATGGGGTATACTTTCTACATACTCGTTAAGGAGGCTGATTTGGAATGAAGCAGTATTTTGAGATCGTTGATGTGATGGCCCGGGAAATTCTGGACTCCCGGGGCAACCCCACCGTGGAAGTGGAGGTGACCCTGGACGACGGCACCATCGGCCGGGCGGCAGTGCCCTCCGGCGCGTCCACCGGCATGTATGAGGCCTGCGAGCTGCGGGACGGGGACAAGAGCCGCTATAACGGCAAGGGCGTGCAGATGGCGGTGGAGAACGTCAACGGCGAGCTGGCGGAGGCCATGGTGGGCCTGAACGTGCTGGACCAGACTTCCATCGACAAAATGCTGATCGAGATAGACGGCACCCCCAACAAGAGCCGCCTGGGCGCCAACGCAATCCTGGGCGCTTCCCTGGCCTGCGCCAAGGCCGCCGCTGCCGCCACGGGGCTGAGCCTGTATAACTACATTGGCGGCGTCAACGCCAAGACCCTGCCGGTGCCCATGATGAATGTGCTCAACGGCGGCGCCCACGCCACCGGCTCCAACGTGGATATCCAGGAATTCATGATTATGCCCATCGGCGCGGAGAGCTTTAAGGAAGCCCTGCGGATGTGCGCCGAGGTGTTCCACGCCCTGAAAAAGGTGGTCCCCGCCTCCGGCGTGGGCGATGAGGGCGGCTACGCCCCCAATCTGGACAGCGACGAGGACGCCCTGAAGGCCCTGGTGGCCGCCATGGAGCTGGCCGGGTACCAGCCCGGCGTGGACTTCAAGATCGCCATCGATGGGGCGGTGTCCGACTGGTACGACGAGAAGGACAAGTGCTATCACCTGCCCAAGCGGGGCACCGTCATGACCTCGGAGCAGATGGTGGATATGTGGGAGGACTTTGTGAACAAGTACCCCATTATCTCCATTGAGGACGGCATGGGCGAGAACGACTGGGAGGGCTGGCAGCTGATGACCCGCCGCCTGGGAAGCCGCATCCAGATTGTGGGGGACGACCTGTTTGTCACCAACACGGAGCGGATCAAAAAGGGCATTGAACTGAAGGCCGCCAACTCCGTGCTCATCAAGCTCAACCAGATCGGCACCCTGACCGAAACCCTGGACGCCATCCAGATGGCCCACCGGGCTGGCTGGACCGCCGTGGTATCCCACCGCTCCGGCGAGACGGAGGACACCACCATCGCCGACATCTCTGTGGCGGTCAATGCCGGACAGATCAAGACCGGCGCCCCCTCCCGCACCGACCGGGTAGCCAAGTACAACCAGCTGCTGCGCATCGAGGAGGAGCTGTTCGACGTGGCCCAGTACCCCGGCGAAGAAGCGTTCTTCTCCATCCGCTGATATCAATTTTCCAGACTTTCCGCCGGCAAGGGCAGCTGCCCCTGCCGGCGGTTTTTGTCCGGCCTGATGGAAATGCGCAAAACTGACCCTTGCGAATCAGGTCAGTTTTGCGTAAGATAGAAAAAATGCTATGATCTACTCAGGAGGCCCATGTGAAACGCGTTGTCACCCTGCAGGATATTTCCTGCTTCGGCCGGTGCAGCATCACCGTTGCCCTGCCCATCCTCTCCGCCATGGGGATGGAATGTGCCATTTTGCCCACGGCGGTGCTGTCCGCTCACACCATGTTCCCCGGTTATACCTGCCTGGATATTTCCGGCCAGATGAAGCCCGTCAGCCGCCACTGGCAGGCGCTGGGCTTGCGTTTCGACGCCATCTACACCGGGTATCTGGCCAATGAGGAACAGTGCGCCCAGGCGGTGGACTTCATCAAGGATTTCCACACCGGGGAAAACATCGTGGTGGCGGACCCGGCCATGGCGGATCAGGGGCGGCTTTATCCCGGCTTTGGGCCGGACTTCCCCCAGGCCATGGCGAAGGTCTGCGCCTGCGCGGACCTGATTTTGCCCAATCTCACCGAGGCTGCCCTGCTGACCGGCACGCCCTGGCAGGAGAAGTGGACCCGGCAGCAGGTGCGCGCCATGCTGGAAAAGCTGCTGGCGCTGGGCTGCAAGGCGGCCATGATCACCGGCTTTGGCGAAGGGGGCGACACCGGCTTTCTGGCCCTGGACAGGGACGGCCGGGAGCTTTCCTACAGTCACCCCCTGCTGCCCCGGAGCTATCCCGGCACGGGGGATGCGTTCAGCTCGGTACTGGTGGGCGGCCTGGTGCGGGGCCTGAGCCTGCGGGAGGCCGGGGTGCTGGCCTCAGACTTTGTGGCCGGCTGCATCGCCGCCACCGCCGCCGACCCCCAGGGCCCGAACTACGGCGTGGAATTTGAAGGTCAGCTGGGAGATCTAATGAAAAAAATAAGTGTGTGAAAAATCAGCCCGGAGCAAAAACACTCCGGGCTGATTTTTTTGGAAAGCCATGTATATTATTCCTGCGCAGAGGCCAAAATACCGTTGTAAACCAAACAACAACGGAGGTTTTGAACTATGAGCAGCAAGAGCTCCGGCAAGAAGCTGGAGGGATTCTTCACAGGGAAGGGCTTTTACATAGTCCTTTTCCTGTGCGCCGCGGTGATCGGCGTATCGGCCTGGATGATGGCCGCTGGAAACGAGACTATGAACGACACATATTCTCAGCCCGGAGAGCGGCACGGACAGCCACACCGTCATGGCGGAGAGCCAGCCGGATGTGGGCGTGGCGGCCGTGGATGAGGAGACCCCCGTCCTGGACAGCGAAAGCGAGAGCCTGACCCAGGTCTGGCATGAGGGCGACGTGACGGAAGTGGCCGCCCCCATGTATGTCTGGCCCATCCAGGGCCAGCTGGAGCGGCTGCACAGCATGGATGCCCTGGCCTACGACGTGACCATGCGGGATTGGCGCACCCATGAGGGCGTGGACATTGCCGCCGCCCTGGGCAGCACCGTCACCGCTTCCCACTCCGGCAGGGTGGAGAGCATCGAAAACGATGACCTCTACGGCACGGTGGTCGTCCTGAACCACGGCGACGGCAGCAGCAGCCGCTATGCCAACCTGGCGGATACCGTCCCGGTGAACGTGGGGGACTGGCTGGAATGCGGCGCGGCCATCGGCACCGTGGGCACCAGTGCCCTGTGTGAGATCGGTCAGGGCGCCCACCTGCACTTCGCCCTATATGTGAACGGCCAAAGTGTGGATCCTCTTGAATACCTCCCCGCATAAGGGAAATTTGCCGCCTGCGTCATGCAGGCGGCTGTTTTGTTTCCGTTAAGCAACAAGAAATTATCGTTTTTCAATAAAAATTTCTTGACAAACAATGCAGACCATGATATCCTCCAGATACAGGAAAGGAGCGATGGTATGAATTGGAATCAGGACAAAAGCATCAGCCTGTCGCAGGGCTGCGTCTGCGCCTTCGCCCTGCTGCTGGCGGGGCTGGATGGCTTCGGCTACTGGCTGCTGCAGCTGTTTGCGGAGAGAAAGGGAATGGGACCGGGCTGGGGCCTGGCTTTTTATATGGCCCTGCTGATGGGCAGCGTGTTTGGCTGGGTGGCCCTGGGGAAGCTGTGGGGTCTGCTGAAAAGCATCAAGGTGGGCCAGGTGTTCACGGCAGAGAATATCCGCCGGATGCGGGTGGTCAGCTGGTGCTGCGCGGCGGCCGGGCTGGTATGCCTGGGGGCCGGGCTGCTGTATCTGCCTTGCCTGGTTTGCGCCATGGCGGCGGGGTTCATGGCCCTGATCGTCCGTATTGTGAAGAACACCTTCCAGCAGGCCCTGCTGATGAAGGACGAGCTGGATTACACCGTGTGAGGGCCGGAGCATGGAAATACTTGTGAATCTGGATGTAATGATGGCCAAGCGGAAGATCTCCGCCACGGAGCTTGCCCAGCGGATCGATATTACCCCGGCCAATCTGTCCATACTGAAAAACAACAAGGCCAAAGCCATCCGCTTTTCCACCCTGATGGCCCTGTGCCACGAATTGCAGTGCCAGCCCGGGGACATCCTGGAATTTGTGGACGACATGGAGTGAAGCATGGACGAGAAGAACTTGAATGCCAAGGGGCCTTTGGTCTTTAGCCGCGGGGAAATCCTCTGCGCCCTGCTGCTGTACCCGGCGGCCTACATATATACCCTGGCCATGGGCGGCCCCAGAGGGCAGTTGTGGTTTGGCCTGTTTGTGCTGGCTTTTGTGGCCCTGGGAGAGTGGATCAACCGGGGCAGGCCCCGCATGGCGGAAAGCTGGGTCTGGCTGGGCTGCCTGCTGCTGATCACCCTGTGCGTGGTCACCGGGCGGGGCCGGGCCTGGGGCTTCCAGCTGTCGGTGCTGTTGGCGCATCCGCTGGCGGTGTGGTGGCTGCTCAGCCGCAGCGGCGCCCTGCTGGAAGGGGAGAGCGGACACCTGTTGCCCCTGGACGCGGTGAACGGCTTTATCCGCATCTCCTTTGGTAATTTCTTCCTGCGTCTGCGCTGCCTGGGGCAGGGGCTTCGGAATTGGCGCCGGGGCAGGGAAAACAGCCGTAGCCGGTTCTGGGCCGCCCTGCTGGCAGTGGCGGCGGCACTGGTGCTGCTGAACTGGGCGGCGGCCAGCCTTGCCCGTGCCGATGTTCTTTTCGGCGCTTTGGCGGAGAATATCCTGAAATTCTTCCGCTTTAACCTGGGCGAGGGCTTTGTGAACTTTGTGGTTCGCCTTTTGCTCAGCTTGCCCATTGGCGCCTGGCTTTTCGGCCTCATCGCCGGCAGCGCCCGGGTGGAGGGGGATAAGCTGCGTGCCCAGGCGGCGGCAGTGAACGGCTTTCTGCCCAGGCTGCGCCTGGTGCCCAGCTGGGTGTGGACCATATGCATGGGAGCCTTTGGACTGCTGTATCTGCTGTTCTTCGCGGTGCAGTTTCGGTATTTGTTCGGCGCTTTTACCCGCACGCTGCCGGAGGGCTTCATCGTGTCCCAATACGCCAGGGAGGGCTTTTTTGAGCTGTGTCGGGTGATGGGGATCAATTTCAGCCTGCTGTATCTGGTGAGCCGCAGCGGCGCAAGGCCCATCCGGGAGGATAGGGCCCAGCAAATTTGCTGCACGGTGCTGCTGGCGGCGGGAATGGTGTTTGCCGTGATCGCCTTTTCCAAGCTGGGCCTCTACATTTCCTGCTTCGGCTTCACCCCCAGGCGGCTGCAAAGCTGCTGGCTGGTGCTGGTGCTTTTTGCCGGCAGCGCCGCCTGTCTCTACAGCCTCTGGAGCGGGAAGAAGAGCTTCAAGGCCTGGCTGATGTTCGCGGCGATAAGCCTGGCCCTGCTACATCTTTATTAAAAGAAAATAGCCCTTGCATTTACCGGCAGATTTCGGTACAATACAAGGGCTATTTTTTGCTTTTCGAGGGGACTATGTTCATGCGATCGCTGATAGGCGACAGGGCCTTTTATCGGCGGCTTTTCACCGTGATGCTGCCGATCCTGACACAAAACCTGATAACCAACTTTGTGAACCTGCTGGACAATGTGATGGTGGGCCAGGTGGGCACGGAGCCCATGTCCGGCGTGGCCATTGTCAACCAGCTGCTGTTTGTCTTTAACCTCTGCATCTTCGGCGGGCTGGCCGGGGCGGGGATCTTCACCGCCCAGTTCTATGGCAAGAGCGACAACAAGGGCGTGGCCGACAGCTTCCGGGGGAAGCTGTATATCGCTTTGGGCGTGCTGGCCGTGGCCTTCTTTGTTTTCATCGGCTTCGGCGAGAGGCTGATCCTGGCCTTTATCCATGAAGGTCAGGAGAACTTGGACATGGCGGCCACGCTGGGCTATGGCAAGGACTATCTGAGGGTCATGTTATTGCAGCTGCTGCCCTTTGCGGTGATGCAGATTTATGCCAGCACCCTGCGGGAAACCGGGGAGACGCTGCTGCCCATGAAGGCGGGCATTGTGGCGGTGCTGGTGAACCTGACGGGCAATTACATCCTCATCTTCGGCAAGCTGGGCGCACCGGCGCTGGGGGTAGTGGGCGCCGCCATCGCCACGGTGCTCTCCCGCTATGTGGAGTGCCTGATCGTGGTGCTCTGGACCCATACCCACAAGCAGCGCTGCTCCTACATTGCCGGGGTCTACACCAGCCTGCGCATTCCGGCAGAGCTGGCGAAAAAAATCGCCGTGATGGGGCTGCCCCTGCTGGTGAATGAGCTGCTCTGGGCCGGCGGCATGACGGTGCTGAACCAGTGCTACTCCATCCGGGGGCTGGAGGTGGTCTCCGCCATCAATATCTCCACCGCTGTGTCCAACCTGTTTTTCTGCGCCTTTATCTCCATGGGCAATACCGTGGCCATTATGGTGGGCCAGCTGCTGGGGGCCGGCAAGCTGGAGGAAGCGGTGGACGAGGACCGGAAGCTGATCGCCTTTGCGGTGGCCCTCTGTGCTGCGGTGGGCGTGGTGATGGCCCTGCTGGCGCCGGCAATCCCTCAGATTTACAACACCACGGATACGGTGAAGCGCCTGGCGGAAGAACTGCTGTTCGTGATTGCGGTTTTTATGCCGGTGCACGGCTTCAACAATGCCTGCTTCTTTACCCTCCGCTCCGGCGGCAAGACGTTGATCACCTTCGTGTTTGACAGCGTGTACATCTGGGTGCTCTGCATCCCGCTGGCCTTTTGCCTGTCCCGGTTTACCGCAGTTCCCATCCTGCCCATGTATATCACGGTGCAGCTGCTGGATCTGGTGAAGGTGGCTATGGGCTTTGTGCTGGTGAAAAAACGGATGTGGGTCAAGAACCTGGTGAAGGACGAATAAAAATCTTGAAAAAATCGGAACTGCATCAAGCAGTTCCGATTTTTTGTTGCCTTATGCGGCCAACACTGCGACCAGAGTGTTCCCGACCTCAACAAAGTACTGGTAGTACATATCCACATGGTACCTGTTGTCCAGCGTGGCCCAGATGCGGGTAAAGTCCGCCCCGGTCATAGCGCCCACACCGATGCAGATGGCGCCCAGCAGGATGGCGATGACCACCACGATGAGAATAATTTTCCAACCGCTTTTCACTGGACAGACACCTCCTTATAGCACCACTTGCCGCCGAGATGGCACAGGCCGCGGATCAGCCCCACGATGGCCCCGCCGATAAACCAGATAAACAGCCAGGTAAACAGCAGGCCCAAAGCCAGCAAAACGATGGCAAGGCCAAGGATCACCATAAGGTCGGCAAAGATGGCGAAGCCGCCGAAGGCCGCCGTCAGCACCAGCACACCGGCGGACACAAAGCCGATGGCCAGTGCCAGGCTCAGCAGCGTGGGGACCAGCAGCGCGGCAATGCCGAGAATGCCCAGGGGGATGGCGCAGAGAATGTACAGAATCAGCAGGAAGACCTTGGCTTTCCGCTGAGTGGCGGGGGCCTGTTCTTCCGCAGGCTCCTGCTCCGTCACCGGGGCGGGAACTGCCGGGACAGGCTCTTCCGTTTCCTCCGTCTCCGTCGGGGGCGAGACAGGCTCCTCCGCCGGGGCGGGGGCTTCGGCGCTCCTGGACACCAGTTCCCCGTCGGCAATGGCGAAGTCAGCCAGGAAGGCGTCCACCGCATCGGCAAACTCACTGACGGAATCGCTGACCGGGGCGTCCTCACCGCCGGCAATGTCCGGCTCCTGAACATCAATGCCATTCTGGGGCACATCGGGCGCATCGGGAACCTCGGTCCAAACCGCTTCCTGCTCCACCGGGGCGTCCTGCGGGAATTCGTCAAACAGGGAGAACTGGTTCTCGTCCACCTCAGGCAGAGCCTCCACCGGCTCAAAAATGCCCTGGGCGATGGCCTCCTGCTGCAGATCGCTTATGGCCAGGATGAAGGGGGGCAGCTCCCCCTCCGGGGTATTGTCATAACTGGCGTCGTCATCCCGGGACTGGGTATGTACCTGCAGCTTACGCTCCTTGGCGTCATAGGCGCGGGCCAGAACCACAGCCTGGCGGGTGGGGGACACCAGAAACTGCAGCAGCAGCTGTTCCTCCGCTACATCGTCAAACATCTTGCTGTACATGGCCAGGGCGCTCTGCCTGTCCTCCTCATACATAAAGGTCAGCAGGCGGCCCAGCTCAGCAAGGAATTTCTGCTTGTTAATTGCTTTCACCTCCATTGGGTGTAGGCCAGGAGGGAGCAAACAACGGCTGCCTCCCAGCTTAATCGTAGACATTATAGCCGCTGTGGGGCCTGAGGTCAAGAAAAATCCGGAGAAATTTGTCGCAGGGCAGCAGAAATTAATATTTATGCGCTCTTTTGCCGTCTTTTGTGGGGAGGGCCTGCTCTGCGGCGGGGGAAAGAAGCACAGCCCGCTATTGACAAGCAGCGGCAGGGAAGTTAAAATATTACATTGCGGCCTGCCGCGAATACGACGGAGCAAGGGCTCTGGCGAAAGAGAGGAAATACAATGGCAAAAGAAAAGAAAGTGGAGCAGATCACCGACATGGAGGTAGACTTCGCCCAGTGGTTCACCGATGTGTGCACCAAGGCGGAGCTGGTGGATTACTCCGGCATCAAGGGCTGCTTCATCATGCGCCCCTACGGCTATGCGATTTGGGAAAATATCCAGAAGATCCTGGACGGGATGTTCAAGCGGGACGGGCATGAGAACGTGTCCATGCCCATGCTGATCCCGGAAAGCCTTCTGCAGAAGGAAAAGGACCATGTGGAGGGCTTCGCCCCCGAGTGCGCCTGGGTTACGATAGGCGGCAGCGAGGAGCTGCCGGAGCGGCTTTGCATCCGCCCCACCTCTGAGACCCTGTTCTGCGACCACTGGAGCCACATCGTCCACTCCTGGCGTGACCTGCCCCTGCTCTATAACCAGTGGTGCAGCGTGCTGCGCTGGGAAAAGACTACCCGCCCCTTCCTGCGGGGCCGTGAGTTCCTCTGGCAGGAGGGCCATACCCTCCACGCCACCGAGGAGGAGGCCCGGGCGGAGACCCTCCACCAGCTGGAGGTCTATGCCGACGTGTGCGAGAACTACCTGGCCATGCCGGTCATCCGGGGCAACAAGACCGATAAGGAGAAGTTTGCCGGCGCGGAGAACACCTACACCATCGAGTGCATGATGCACGACAAGAAGGCGCTCCAGTCCGGCACCAGCCACTTCTTCGGCGACGGCTTTGCCCGGCAGTTTGGTATCACCTTCACCGATAAGGACAACCAGCAGAAGTACCCCATGCAGACCTCCTGGGGCATGTCCACCCGCATCATCGGCGGCATCATCATGACCCACGGCGACAACAACGGCCTGGTGCTGCCCCCCCGCATCGCCCCCATCCAGGTGGTTGTGGTACCTGTGGCCCAGCATAAGCCCGGCGTCACCGAGAAGGCCCAGGCCCTGTTTGAGGCCATCCAGGCCGCCGGCATCCGGGCCAAGATCGATCTGAGCGACAACAGCATGGGCTGGAAGTGCGCCCAGTACGAGATGAAGGGCGTTCCCCTCCGGGTGGAGCTGGGACCCAAGGATATCGAGAACGGCGTGTGCATGGCCGTCCGCCGGGACAATGGGGAGAAGATCTCCGTCAAGCTGGAGGAGATCGCCCAGCGCCTGCCCGAACTGCTGGACGTGGTGCAGCAGGGCCTCTACGAGAAGGCCAAGCGGAACCTGGACGAGCACACCTATGTGGCCCACTCTCTGGAGGAGGCCAAGGAGCTGCAGGAGAAAAACGGCGGCTTCATCAAGACCATGTGGTGCGGCGATCTGCAGTGCGAGCTGGATATGAAAGAGAAGGCGGGCATGTCCTCCCGCTGCATCCCCTTCAAGCAGGAGCATCTGGACGATGTCTGCGCCTGCTGCGGCAAGCCGGCCAAGACCATGATCTACTGGGGCGTGGCTTACTGAGTGTTACCTGCATCTGGGGTCGAAGCGGACGGCCCGGCTTTTGGGCTCCTTGCGGGGCATCAGCTGGGCGCCGCCGGCGCTGGGCCTGCTGCTCTGCACCCGCTGCCAGACGGCCTCAAAATTGCGCAGCCGCTGCTGAATCTCTTTGTCGGTCATGGGGCTGTTTCACCTCGTTTTCGGCGCAGTTTATAAAACATTCTATGCGCCCTATTGCAAAAAGGTTAGGATTATGTAATAATTGAAGCACAGAAATCTGAAATCGGGGTGGTATTATGCCTAGATTTTTCATGGCCGGCACCAATATCAAGGGCGGCATGGCCATCATGACCGGCCGGGACGCGGAGCATGTGCATGTGCTGCGCCTGCGCCCGGGGGAGGATATGATCATCTGCGACGGCCAGGGTACGGACTATAAGTGCCGCCTGGTGAAGGCCGATAAGGAGCAGGTAGAAGCGGAGGTGGTGGAGGTTGTCCGCTGCCCGGCGGAGCCGACGGTGAAGGTGACGGTGCTCTGCGGCCTGCCCAAGGGGGACAAGACCGATTACATCATCCAGAAATCCGTGGAGGCCGGGGCTTACGAGATCCTGTTCTTCCAGTCCAGCCGCTGCGTGGCCAAGCCGGATAAGCCGGAGAAAAAGCTGGAGCGGTGGCAGCGCATTGCCGAGGAAGCGGCCAAGCAGTCCGGCCGGGGCATCATCCCCCAGGTTGGCTGGGCCGGGGACTTCACCGCTGTGCTGGACATTGCGGTGAAGAAGGACCTGGGCCTGTTCATGTATGAGACCGGGGAGCGGGAGGCGCTGGACGCGGTGCTGAGCGCCAACCGGGATATGAAGACCGCCGCCATCATCACCGGCCCGGAGGGGGGCTTCCAGCCCTTTGAGGCGGACCTGGCCAGGGTCTGCGGCCTGCACATCTGTTCCATGGGGGAGCGGATCCTCCGCTGTGAGACGGCGCCGGTGGTGGCCCTGACGGCCGCCATGTACGCTACCGGAAATCTGTCTTGAAAGGGAAGGAGAAAGAGAAGATGGTCATTGTATACTGCGAAAACAGGATCGCCCCGGAAAAACAGGAGGAGTATCTGGAGAAGGTTCGCGCTACCGGTGTAGTGGAGAAGAGCAACCAGGAGACCGGCAACATCAGCTATGAGCTGGTCTGCTCCGCGGTGGAGCCGGGGAAAATGCTGATCGTGGAGCGCTGGGAGAGCCGCAAGTATATGCCGGGTCACCTGCGCAGCGCTCACTTCGCGGCTTTGAGCAAGCTGAATAAGGAATATGGCGTCACCAGCGATGTGAAGATGTACACCGCTGAGGAGCTGGGCTGAAGCAATGCAATAAACAATCATGACCGCTGTGGGAAACCACAGCGGTTTTATATTGATGGAGAAAACAACAAAACGGAGCGGCCAGGCCGCTCCGTTTTGTTGTATGGTTGAGGACAAAATGAAAAAGATGAAAAACTGTCACTTACAGTTATTATGATAGCCGAAAGATGTTTCATAATAAACCGGCAAGTTGTTTCAGAAATGTAAAATCAATCGAAGCTCAGGTTCCAGACACAGTCCGCTGGAAGGATGCCGGGGGGTGCGGAGAGATAAGGCTCCCCCTCGCTGTCAGGCAGCATATATTGCCCCTCCTGGCAGCCCAGGGCGGCACAGAGGGCGGCAGCCACATCCGCCGCTGCTACCCCCGCCGGAGCGATCAGCTCCCGGATCAGGACCCGACCGTTATCCGCATAGACGGCGCAAAGCCCGCTGCCGCAGGCATACAGCCCGCCGCCAAAGAGGGCGTAAAACTGCCCGGCAAAATCCATGACCGCCGCTTCGGGGCGCAGATGGGGCACCCCGGCCAGCAGGGCTTCCCGCCGGGCCAGATAGTCCCCCGGGCAAAGCCGCTCCGCCGGCCAGCCCGGTCCGGCAGTGACAGCATAACGCTTCCGATGCAGGGCGCAGCCAAGCCCCAGGATCTCCTCATACCAGGCGTAGAGAGAAGGCTCCGCCGGCAGGGTGCAGATGAATTCCGTCCCCCGGGCCTGGGACAGGGCTGCCGCCTGCTGACTGAGTGCCGCGCCCAAGCCCTGATGCCGGTGCTCCGGGTCAACAGCCACAGCGTAGAGATAGCCGCAGCGCCGCCCCTGCCCCTGGGCGTCCACCAGGGACAGCGCGTCCAGCACATAGGCCGCGCCTACGGGGCGGCCCTCCGCCTCTGCCACGGCGCCAACGCCCATCCGGGGCAGGGCGTCAAAAAAGGCGGCGACCACAGCCTCCGGGTCGCCAAAGACCTGCCGCCACAGGGCGGTGAGGGCCGCCCGGTCTCCCGGGCGGTATTCGCGGATAAAATTCTCAGTCATTCTTCCACCTGGCGGTAAACTTTCTCACCATGAATTCCGGCTTGTAGGACTGCTTGGAGCGGCGAAGGGACTCCAGCCCCATGTCCTCCTCCCGGTTCATATACTTTAACTGGGGGTGGGCTGCCATCAGCTGGCGGGTCAGCTCCCGGCACACCATGGGGTAAGCTCCGTTGATGCTGCCGTCGGCCTTCTCAAAGTGGACGTCGAAGCAGTCGGGACTGGTAAATTCTCCCAGACTGAAGCCCACGATCTTCCCCTGAATCCGCAGTACGCCGCCCTCAAAGCCCAGCTTTTCATAGGCGGCGAAGGCTCTCAGAATGGCGTCATACTCCCGAAGAATGCTGGACTCCAGCCGCTGGGCGTTATCCTCCATCCAATTATCCAGCATATCCAGACAGTCGGGGATCAGTTCCCTGGTCAGGGGCACAAAGTCCCAGTCGTTTTCTGCCTCAAAGCGGTTGCAGTGATTCTTTTTGCCGTGGAGGGCTTTGCCGCTGTAGGTGGCCAGCTTTTCCGCCAGATACACATAGTCGGCGCAAGTCTCATTCTCGGTATAGGCAAAGCCGCTGGGGTATGCCTCCTCCAGCTGGGCCACATGCTTCTCCGTCAGTCCCCGCAGCACCAGGGGAACGCCCTGGGCGGCGGCGAATTCCCGGATGGCCTCCACCGCCGGGGCCAGCGGCCCCCGGCCAATGGGAAAAACAAAGGCGGTCTGATCGCCACGGCGCAGCTTGCTGACCATCCGTCCACCGGCGCGGGCCACCAGCTGCTCGTGGTTTTCGTTCCAAAGATAGATGTTGCCGAAGTTAAAGCCGGCGCTGGGGCTGTTTTCAAACATCACCAGCTGGTCAACCCAGGCTTTATCCTCCAGTGTAAGGTTCTTGAATTCCAACATATCAGTAGGTTCGGCTGCAAACAGCCTTAATTTCCTTTCTCAGTGCCCGCAGATCCATAAAGGCCTCCGGCCGCTTGTCCACATCCCGCAGCAGGGCAGAGGGGTGATAGGTGGCCATGAGGCGGCGGCCGTCCCGTTCAAACCACTGGCCATGCTCCCGGGTGATGCGGAAATCCTCCCGGATCAGAGCCATGGCGGCGATGCGGCCCAGGCACACAATGATTTTGGGGTTCACCAGGGCGATCTGCCGGTCCAGCCAGGGGCGGCAGGCCTCCTGCTCCACATTCAGCGGGTCCCGGTTCCGGGGCGGGCGGCACTTGACGATGTTGGCAATATACACCTTCTGCCGGTCCAGGTCAATCATTTCCAGCATATCGTCCAGCAGTTTTCCCGCCGGACCCACAAAGGGGACGCCCTGCAGGTCCTCCTGCTCTCCCGGCCCCTCGCCGATGAGCATGACCTCCGCCTGCGCATTGCCCACGCCGAAAACCAGCTTGTGCCGGGTTTCCCCCAAAGAGCAGCACCGGCAGCCGGCGCAGTCTCGCTTCAGGCTTTCCCAAGTATCCATCACAATTCCTCCGTGTTCCCGGCCAGGGACAGCAGCAGCTCCCGACGGTTGTTCTCCGGGTATTCGATCACATAATCCAAAAGGAAGTTCAGCATTTCCCCCAGCTCCCGGCCCTTGAGGCCCAGGGCGGTCAGATCGTCTCCGCTGACAGCCAGATGCTTCATGGAGAAGCATTCCCCGCTTTTCAGCACGGACTTCAGCTCCCGGCTGCTGCTGCCGCCGTCCAGCGCGTCCCGGCAGCGGGCGGCGCAGCTCACGGTATCCACCCCCCAGCGGCGCAAAAGCCGCTTCCATTCCGGAGCGCCGCGGGGCTTGCGTCCCTCCAGCAGCGCCGCCCCGTCGGTGCAGCAGCGGATGGTGCGGCTGTCCAGCCGCAGGGCGGTCAAAAAGTCCTCCACCGAGGAGATCAGCCCCCGGCGGCGGAGAATAACGCATAATGCCATCCAGCGGTCCAGAGCCTTCCGGGGCAGCTTCGTCAGCAGTTTCAATTCCGGCAGGGCATCCGCCCGAGCGCACAAAAAAACGTCCAGCAGGCCCAGGTGCTGCATCAGCCCCACCGTCTCCGGCCTGGGGGTCAGCAGGGTCTTTTCCACCTCATCCCGGATGCGCTCCGCCGCCAGGGCGGAAGCCAGATGGGCCTTCTTCCCGATGGCGGCCAGGGTGGCCTCCTCAATGGTAAAGTCCAGCCGGGCAGAGAAGCGCAGCGCCCGGAACATCCGCAGGGCGTCCTCCTCAAAGCGCAGCTCCGGGCTGCCCACGCAGCGGATGCAGCGGTGCTCCAGATCCGTAAGCCCGCCGAAGGGGTCCATAATCAGCCCGTCGGGGGACAGGGCCATGGCATTGATCGTAAAGTCCCGGCGGCTCAGGTCGGTGGTCAGCTCCCCCACGAAGCGCACCGTCTCCGGGTGGCGGTGGTCGGCATAGTTCTCCTCCGAGCGGAAGGTGGTGACCTCCACGGAGCGGGAGTTGATGCGGACGGTGACCGTGCCGTGCTTCAGCCCGGTGGGCAGAGCGCCGGGAAAAACCTCCATCACCTGCTCCGGCAGGGCGCCGGTGCAGATATCCCAATCGTGGGGCCGGACGCCCAGCGCCATATCCCGGACGCAGCCGCCCACCAGATAGGCCACATGACCCCGGGCCTGGAGACTGCGCAAAACCTGGCGCACATATTTCGGGGGCGCGATATTTTCCATAAACACACCTCACCAAAGAAAGCTTCATACAAGGGTATGAGCGGCGGCGCAGGATTATTTGCTTGCAATGCAGCCGCTTCCGTATTATAATACACTCCGTATCTGTAGAGATTTTAGCATTTTTGTTAACGGACTTCAATAGACATTGTATTAACAGCGTTTCCAACAAGGACGCAATAACAGGGCAACGGAGTAACATATGACTGAATTTGATAATTTTCTTTCACCGGGCAGAAGAGGCCACCTGATCGGCATCGGCGGTGTTTCCATGTCCTCCCTGGCGGACGTGCTTTGGGGCATGGGCATTGCAATCAGCGGCTCGGACATGAACCGGAACAAGAACGTCGTGGGCCTGACGGAGAAGGGCATCCCTGTGTCCATCGGCCACAAGGCGGAAAATATCACCCGGGAAATTGAGTTCGTGGTGCGCACTGCCGCCGTCCATGACGATAACCCGGAGATCATCCGGGCCCATGCGCTGGGCATCCCGGTCTTTGAGCGGACCCAGGCCTGGGGCGCCATCTCCAAGGACTACAGCAACGCCCTGTGCATTTCCGGCACCCACGGCAAAACCACCACCACCTCCATGTGCACCCATATCATGATGGCCGCGGATAAGGACCCCACCGTCATGATCGGCGGCACCCTGCCCCTGCTGAACGCCGGGCATCGGGTGGGCCACGGCAACACCATCATTATGGAGGCCTGTGAGTATTACAATTCCTTCCTGTCCCTCCACCCCACCGTGGCGGTGATCCTGAATGTGGAGGCCGACCATCTGGATTTCTTCAAAGACCTGCAGGATGTGCAGCACTCCTTCCGGGAGTTTGCCCTGCGCACCCCGGAGGACGGCTATGTGGTGGCCAACCTGGATGATGCCAGCACCATGGATACCATCCGGGATATCCCCCGCAAGATCATGACCTTTGGCCTGAGCAGGGAGGCGGATGTCTATGCGGAGAATATTGAGTTTCTGGGCGCCAACTCCCACTTTGACATTATGTTCAAGGGGAAACTGTTCACCGATGTGACCCTCCATGTGCCCGGGCTGCACAACGTGAAGAACGCCCTGGCCGCCACCGCCGCCGCCATCTGCCTGGGCGTGCGGCCCAACGCGGTGAAGTACGGCCTGGCAGGCTTCAACGGCGCCGGCCGCCGCTTCGAGTTCAAGGGCAAATACAACGGCGCCGATGTGTATGACGATTATGCCCACCATCCCGGCGAGCTGAAGGCTTTGCTGGACACGGTGGAAGGGCTGAACTATAAGCGCTGCATCCTGGTGTTCCAGCCCCATACCTATACCCGCACCGCCGCACTGTTTGAGGACTTTGTCACCCAGCTGAAGCGGCCGGACGTGCTGCTGCTGGCGGAGATTTTTGCCGCCCGGGAGAAGAACACCATCGGCATCTCCTCCGCCGCCCTGGCGGAGCGGGTGGAGGGCGCGGAGTTCTACCCCACCTTCCCGGAGCTGGAGGAGGAACTGAAGCGCAAGGCCCAGCCCGGCGACATCATCCTCACCGTGGGCGCCGGCGACGTGTATAAAATCGGCGAGAATATTGTGGAATAACAAAAACTGCTGCAAAATCAAGTTTTGCAGCAGTTTTTTTCATATCAGCCCGGTCAGGGACAGCAGCTGGCGGTCGGTATACACTGCCATGGGGTCGATGCCCTGTTCCCGGGCGGCCCGCTCCAGGCAGGCGATCAGCAGCTCATAATAGTCCCCCTCGGCCACATCCAGCCGGCGGGCGATGCGGGGCAGCCGCCGCTCGCAGTGATAGCGCAGGCTCTTTTCCGGCGATGGCGGCAGCATGTCCAGCAGCAGGGAGAGGGCCTCCCGGTCGCTGATGCTGCGGTCAATGTAGTATTCCCGGCCGTAAAGACCGTAGAGCACCCGCTGGGCGTCCAGATAGCCGATGCGCAGGTTGCGCCGGGCCTGGCGGGCGTCAAAGTTCAGCACAAAGCCCAGATCCAGGGTCGGCTCAATATAGGTGATGGACACATCCTCCGGCAGGCGGAAGCGCTTTTCAATGCCGTGGCCGGGAATGCGCACGGCGATGATGTCCTTATACCCGTTTTCCACCAGGGCGTGGATGGGAATGGTGTCCACAAAGCCGCCGTCGGCATAGAGCTTGCCGCCCAGCTTTTCCAGCCGGAAGCTGGGGTGATAGGCGCTGGCCAGCAGCATATTGCAGACCTCATCCTCCGGCAGATCGTTGACCTTGATCTCCAGGGCCCGCCGGTCCGTCAGATCCACGGTGGAGACGAACAGCTCCACATCCGAGTTTTTGATGGCCTGTACATCGGCGATCTCCCGCACCCAGGCGCGCAGCGGGGCCACATCCAGCCCCCGGTCTTTGATGATGTCCACCGCCTGGGGCAGAAGCTCCTGCAAATCCTCCAGCTCCAGCTGCCCGTTCATCAGGCGGCTCAGGTCCTGCTCCGTCTCCTGGTCCAGGGCCATGATCTGGGACAGACGGATGTCCTCCCAACAGGCGATGGCCCGGGGCAAATCCCGCATGGCCATCATGGCGCCGTTCAGGGCGCCCACCGAGGTGCCGGACACGGCGTTATAGCGGATGCCCGCCTCCTCCAGGGCCTGCCAGACCCCCACCTCATAGGAGCCTTTGGCGCCGCCGCCCTCCAGGGCAATGGCATAAATCTTACTGTTGTCCAGTTTGAGCTGCATACAGCCTCCTTACTATGATTACCAAACCGCGATGGCCCCGTCGGAGCGGGGCTCGGTGCCGCCAACCAGAGTGCCGTCGCTCCGGCGCCAGATGATCTGGCCCCGGCCCATGGCGATGCGGTCACTGACCACCTCCACCTCATGGCCCCGGCGGCGCAGCTCCTCTGCCACAGCGGCGGGCACCTCCTGCTCCAGCTGGATGTGTTTCCCGCCCTGCCACTGGAAGCGGGGCGCGTCCAGACAGTCCTGGGGGTTCATGCCGTAATCCACGGTATTCACCACCACCTGCACATGGCCCTGGGGCTGCATGAAGCCGCCCATGACGCCGAAGGGGCCGATGGGCTGCCCGTTTTTGGCCAGAAAGCCGGGGATGATGGTGTGGTAGGAACGCTTGCCCCCCTGCAGACAGTTGTCGCTGCCCTCGTCCAGGGAGAAGTTTGCCCCCCGGTTCTGCAAACTGATGGCTGTGCCCGGGATCACCACCCCGGAGCCAAACTCCATGTAGTTGCTCTGGATGAAGGAGACCATGTTGCCCTCCTCATCGGCGGTGCAGAAATACACCGTGTCCCCGCAGGCCGGGTCCCCGGCGGTGGGGTAGAGGGCAGCTTCTCCGATCAGCGCCCGGCGGCGGGCGGCATAGCGGTCAGACAGCAGATCGCTGACCTGGGTCTGCATATATCGGGGGTCGGCCACATAGGTCTTGGCGTCGATGAAGGCCAGCTTCATGGCCTCGATCATCTTGTGATAGGTGTCGGCGCTGTCCCGCGGACCCAGCTCCATGCCCTTGAGAATGTTCAGGGCCATCAGGGCGGTGATGCCGTGGCCGTTGGGGGGCATTTCAAACACGTCACAGCCCTTGTAGTTGATGGTGATCGGCTCCACCCACAAGGGCGCATAGTTCTCGAAATCTTCCTCAGTGAAGTAGCCGCCGGTCTGCCGGGAGAAGGCCACGATCTTTTCCATCAGCTCGCCCCGGTAATAGCTCTCACAGTCCGTGGCAGCCAGACGCTCCAGGGTGTCCGCATAGTCCGGCAGGCGGAACAGCTCCCCGGGACCGTAGGCTTCGCCATCCTTGGTGAAGTAAGCCATCCAGGGGGCGAACACCGCCGGCTCCTTTTCCGCCGCGGCCTTGAAGCGCTCCGCCTCGCCCACCCACAGCCTGTGCACGTTCAGGGACACCGGGAAGCCCTCTCTGGCGTATTGGATGGCCGGGGCCATCAATTCTGCCATGGACAGGCGGCCGAAGCGGCGGCGCAGCGCCGCCCAGGCGGCGGGGGCGCCGGGTACCATAGTGGGCAGCCAGCCGTTCACCGGCATCTGCTCATAGCCCATGGCCCGCACCCGCCGGGCCGACAGGGCCATAGGGGCCACCCCGGAGCCGTTGAGTCCGTACAGCTTTTTATCCTTAGCGCTCCAGATCAGGGCGAAGCAGTCGCTGCCCAGGCCGTTGCAGGTGGGCTCCACCAAAGGCAGGGTCACCGCCATGGCGATAGCGGCGTCCATGGCGTTGCCGCCCCGCTTCATGGTGTCAATGCCTACCTGGGAGGCCAGGGGCACGCAGGAACAGGCCATGCCCTTGCGGGCGAAGACCACGTTCCGGCGGGAGGCATAGGCGTACTTGCCCCAGTCAAAATTCAGCATCGGCTATATAATCAGTGATCCCAGGTGTGGGACTCGCCCCGGCGGAACTGAGCCACCGTGGCCACATGGCAGCTGATGCCGCCGTCCACATCCAGGATCTGCCCGGTCACATAGGCGCTCTCATCGGAGGCCAGGAACAGGGCCATGTTGGCAATGTCCTCCGGCCGGCCATAGCGGGTGCCGGCCACGTTGTCCAGAAAGACCTCCTTGGTGAACTGGGGCAGGAAGGGCTCGTTCTGGGTGGTGACGATCAGACCCGGGCGGATGCAGTTGCAGCGGACGCCCTGCTTGCCGTACTGCAAAGCCACAGATTTGGTCAGCATATCCACGCCGGCCTTGGCGGCGCTGTAAGCGGTGGCACCCAGGTCACCGCCGGTGGAGGCCATGGAGCCGATGTTGACGATGGAGCCGCCGCCGTTTTCCTTCAGGTAGGGCAGCACCTCCCGGGTGGCGATGAAGGCACCCCGCAGGTCGCTCTGGAAAATGGCGTCCCACATCTCCGGGGTCACTTCCTCCACGGTGCCGTCGGGCAGGCCGATGGCAGCGGCGTTGTTCACCAGCACGTCGATCTTGCCCAGCTTTTCCTTGGTGTCGGCAAAGAGGGCGGTGATGGTCTCCGGCTGGGTCAGGTCAAGGAAATGGTACATGGCCTTGCCGCCGTTTTTCCTGATCTCCTGGGCCAGGGCGTTGCCCCGCTTCTCCCGCCGGCCGCAGATAACCACCGTGGCCCCTTCCTTGGCGAAAAGCCGGGCCATGGCCGCGCCGATGCCGCTGGTAGAGCCGGTGATGATGGCCACTTTGTCTTTCAATCTGTTCATACTAACACTCCTGTCTTTCTTTTTCGTTAGGGAATATTGATGGGACTATTATAACGGCAGCGCCCCCCGATTGCAAGCGGGAGTGGGGGGAGAGAAAGAAAAAAGCCGCAGGCGATGGTAAGCCTGCGGCGACGTGGTGAAGAGTGAATAGTGAAGAGTGAAAAAGTAAAATCCCGAATGCACATGCATTCGGGATTTTGGTGGAGAGTGGCGGACTCGAACCGTCGACCTTCCGCGTGTGAGGCGGACGCTCTAACCAGCTGAGCTAACCCTCCAAAGCCTGTTTATGATAACACAGGATGCCAAACTTTGCAAGAGGAACTTGTATAAATTTTGAAAATTTTTTTTGCCGACTTTTTGAAAAAACAGTTGACAAGATGCACTCCTTCTGATAAAATTCCTATTGCTGTTCAAGGAACAGGCATGGCGGCATAGCTCAGTTGGCTAGAGCATGCGGTTCATACCCGCAGTGTCCCCGGTTCGAATCCAGGTGCCGCTACCAGATCAAGGCGCAGCCTTTTGACTGCGCCTTTTTATGGCCCGTTGGTCAAGTGGTTAAGACACCGCCCTTTCACGGCGGTAACATGGGTTCGAGTCCCGTACGGGTCACCACGTCGGAGCAAGCTTTATATCGCTTGCTCCGAATTTTTTTGAAATTCAGAGCGCGCTCATGCCGCTGCTCCTCCTTTCCAACTTGAACCCGCCTCCGGCTGGGCTTCAAGTTGGTTTCTTGATTATCTCCTCGTCGGGACGAGAAGGGAGCGGGAGTGAATGACGTGCCGGTGGCACGTCAGAGCCGCGACCCGGCCCGCCCGCAGGCGGGGAGTCCCGTACGGGTCACCAAAAATCGGCAAGCTTCTGAGGGAGCTTGCCGATTTTTACTTCTTCACGATTCACTCTTCACTTTGTCAATCGAAGGCGTTTGCAACAGCCCCCGGGGATTTATTCACACAATCCTGTTGTATATTTGCCTCATACCCTGCTATAATGCTATAATACAGAAAGAAAAAAGGAGAGTGCCTATGTATATCGATTGGACATATATCGTGCTGGTGCTGCCGGCGGTGCTGCTTTCTATGTGGGCCAGCAGCAATGTGAAAAGCACCTACGCAAAGTACGCCAAGGTCTTTAACGCCCGGGGCATCACCGGGGCAGAGGCTGCCCGCCGGGTGCTGGACGCCAACGGCCTGCGAAGCCTGCCCATTGAGATGATCGATGGGGAGCTTACCGACCACTATGACCCCAAGGCCAACGTGATCCGCCTGTCCGCCGGGGTCTACGGCGGCCGCTCCATCGCCGCGGTGGGCGTTGCCTGCCATGAGGTGGGCCATGCCATCCAGCACAGTGTGGATTATGCCCCGGTGAAGATCCGGGAAGCCATCGTGCCGGTGACCAATCTGGGCGCCAAGCTGTCCGTGCCGCTGATTATTCTGGGCCTGCTGCTGGCCTCTTTCTCGCCCATGTTCACCTACCTTGCCTATATCGGCGTGGCCCTGTACGGTCTCTGCGCTCTGTTCCAGCTGGTGACCCTGCCTACGGAGTTCAATGCCAGCCGCCGGGCTGTGGCTTCCATTGAGGGGATGGAACTGCTGCGGGGGGATGAACTGGAGGGGACGAAGAAGGTGCTCCGGGCCGCCGCCCTCACCTATGTGGCCGCTCTGGCTGTGACGCTGATGCAGCTGCTGCGCTTCATCCTGATTGTGGGCAACCGGAGAGATTGAACCGTGGAGAAAGAGGGCGCACGGGAGCAGCGGAAAGCTCTGCGGGTCTCTGGCACGGGCGAAGAGGCGCAGGAGAGCGCCGGCTGCTGATATTCCCTTTTCCTGGAGCTGGGGATCATAATTGGCAAACCGTAAATGCAATTGGTATTGAACGAAAGAAAAGACGTGGTCAAGTGGCCGCGTCTTTTTATGACAGGACTTGCGAATAATGTTGAAAAAGAGCGGTAAATATGCTAAACTTCAAACGACTTCCTTTTGGAGCGTGCTTCGTATGTGCGAGAAAGAAAATAAAAAATCAAAGTTCTCTGGCCTTACGGAAAATGCGGACGGCCTGCGGCGCTTATTCAGCTTTGTCATGTCTGCCTTTACAGCCTGCGCCTTGTGCATGTATTTTCCCGCACCCTGGGGAACAAATTTCAATGGCGTAGCCGAGGAGATTGTAGGGAACCTGGCTTCCAGCTTCTATGGCACCGCCTTTATGAGCACGCTGCTCACTCTTTGCCTGTATTGTCTCGCAAGCAAAGTAAGCGGGGACAAGCTTCGGGGGAATTGGGCGGCCGTGCTACTGGCTGCGCTAACGGCGATCATCTGGCTCATGGGTGCGTGTTTCAGCAGTGGCGGCGATCTCTCAATCATCTGCTCCAGCCCTGGGCAGATGCTGAAGTCCGCCATATACTACCTGGGCGCTGCATGGCTCATTTATATTCTGCTCCGGGGCTTCTGCTTTGCTCTGGACAGCGGCTGGGACATGGAGCTGAAGTTTCAGGGGGCTGACCGGCTCAACGCTTTTCTGAGCCGCCATCGTTTTGGGGCAGTGGCGCTGTTGCTGCTGCTGTGCTGGTCTGTGCCATTGGCGGTGTGTTACCCCGCCGCTTTCTGTACCGATGCCTGGGCTCAGTTGGCACAGTATTGGGGCACGGAGCAATTTTCTTCTAACCATCCGCCGGTGCACACGCTCATCATGGGCAGCTTCAGCCGTCTGGGGATGGCCTTGGGCAGCGCCAATCTGGGCCTGTTCCTCTTCGCTCTGCTGCAGACTTTGGCCTTCGCCCTGGTAATTGCATATGTTTTCTGCCTGTATGAAAAGCTGAACGCCCCCAGGTGGATCAGGCTCATCAGCCTTTTGATGGCGGTCTTTTCTCCCTTCATTGCCAACCGGGCAGGCATTCTGCTGAAGGATGCGCCCTACTCCATCGCCTTTCTGCTGCTGATGGCTCAGTTCATATACGCGCTGGTGGATCTGGACGCTTTCTTGAAAAGCAAGCGGCAGATGCTAGTCACCGTTGTGGCGGTGTTGGGGGTTATGCTCATGAGAAACAACGGCCGGTATGTCCTCTTTCCCACGGCGCTGCTGCTGGTTTTTCTGCTGGTCGCAAAACGGAAAAGCCTCGGGCGGAGCAAGACTGTAAAATTACTGTTGCTGACGCTGCTGCCTCTGACGGCGGCTGTGATCATGAATTGCGCCGTTGTCAAATGCTACAACATTGCTTCCGGAAGCATTGCAGAGACGCTGTCCCTGCCCTTTCAGCAGACCGCCCGATACGTGCGGGACCACGGGCAGGAGGTAACGGAGGAAGAGCGGGAGGCTATAGTTGCCGTTTTGCCCTATGACCGCCTGGCCGAGCTGTACCGGCCCTTTATCTCCGACCCCGTGAAGGAGAAGTTCAACGAACAGGCTGGCAGCACGGAGCTGAAAGCCTATCTGCGGGTGTGGCTGCAGATGTTCTTCAAGCACCCCATGACCTATGTGTCGGCAACGGTGAACCAGCTCTATGCGCTGGTATATCCCTATGCGGAAAACAGCACCGTGTATGTAGGAGCAAATGACGGCGCTTGGTTTCTGCCGGACGTAGTGGCAGCAACGGGCATATCCATGCCCGCTTCCCTGGATACGGAGAGAAATGTGCTTACCCAGTGGTTTCTGCTGATGTATTCCTCCCCGGTGATTGGCATGATAAGCCACACGGCACCCTACACCATTGCCGTCTACTTTCTGAGCATTATGGCTGCGATCAGGAAGAAATACTCGTTTCTGCTGCCCGCCTTTCCGGTGCTGATCGGTGCTGTCGGCCTGGTGTTCGCTCCCGCAATCATCGCAAACCCGAGGTATGCGTTTCCCATCGTATATTCCATGCCCCTGCTGACGGGATATTTTGCCTATATCTGCAGAGGCGGCGCCGAAGAAAACTGCAGCAGCAAAAGTTCAGCCTTAGACCCAAATTGTAAAAACGCCTGCTGAAAATGGCAGGCTTCCAACGGAGGAAGAAACATGGATAAGGTAGCTGTATTGATTCCCTGCTATAATGAGAGCAAAACCATTGCCAAGGTGGTGACCGACTTCAAGGCAGTGCTGCCGGAGGGCAGCGTCATTTATGTATATGACAACAACTCCAACGACGGCACGGCGGAGATCGCCGCGGCTGCCGGGGCCGTGGTACGGCATGAGTACCAGCAGGGCAAGGGCAACGTGATCCGCCGCATGTTCCGGGAGATCGACGCCCAGTGCTACCTGATGGTGGACGGGGACGACACCTATCCTGCGGAGTTTGCCCCGGAAATGATCGCCAAGGTGCTGGACCGGGGAGTGGACATGGTGGTGGGCGACCGGCTCTCTGCCACCTACTTTACGGAGAACAAGCGGCCCTTCCACAACTTCGGCAACAAGCTGGTGCGCCACAGCATCAATGCCCTGTTTAAGAGCAACATTCAGGACATCATGACCGGTTACCGGGCTTTCAGCTACCAGTTTGTCAAGAGCTTCCCGGTGCTTAGTAAGGGCTTTGAGATTGAGACAGAGATGAGCATCCACGCCATCGAGAAGAACATGCTGGTGGAGAGCGTCATCGTTACCTACCGGGACCGGCCAGAGGGCAGCGTCTCCAAGCTCAACACTGTGTCTGACGGCATCAAGGTGCTGGGTACCATCGGTAAGCTGTATAAGAACAACAAGCCGTTCGGCTTCTTTGGCATCATCGCCCTGATGCTGGCGGTGATCGCGGGGCTGCTGTTCTTCCCGGTGCTGTCGGAATATCTGCACACGGGGCTGGTGCGCCGTTTCCCCACCCTGATCGTCAGCGGGTTTATTGCCATCGGCGCTATCCAAAGCTTCTTCTCCGGCCTGATTCTGGAAACCCTCCATGAGAAGGACCGGCACGATTTTGAGATGGAGCTGCTTTCCATCCGGGACAGATACTGCCATAAGCTGGAGGAAAACAAGTGAAAGCCATCCTTGAAAAGGGCCGGGTACCCCTGGCCCTTTGCTTTTGTTTTTTGTCGGCCCTGGCCCTGTGCATGCAGTTTTCGGAGCCGGAACTGAGTAATGCCGCCCGGGACAGCGGCATACTGAACATGATGGAGAACCTGCGCCTGAGCCTGGACGGCACCGCTGTGCTGAGCAGCTTTGTGGCGGCGGCGCTGTATTTCCTCTGGCGGCATAACCGGCAAGAGAGCCAGCGGCGCTACGTGCTGCTGCCCGTCTGCTGCTTCCTGATGGCGGGGATTTGGCTGATGGCCCGGAGCTTTGCAATCGATAACACGCTCCAGAGCCTGACCTCCGGCTGGGGTCAGGTGTTCAAAAGCGGTGTCTATCTTCTGGGCAGCGCCTGGTTCCTGACCCAACTGGGGATCGCTCTGGATCTGTTTCTGGAGCAGGGAACCGATATCAGAACCGGGTCAGGCCGGCTGCTGGGCTTTTACCGGCGGCACAGCTTCCTTTGTCCTTTCCTGATTCTGCTGTGCGGCTGTACCCTGCCTCTGGCCCTGGTATATCCCGGCGGCATGAACGCCGACTCCTGGTGCCAGGCGGGGATGTATTTCCAGGTGGTGCGGCCGGACTGGGGCCTGTATGAATTTACCTCCCACCATCCCCCGGCCCACACGGTGTATTTCTCCTCCATCATTGCTCTGGGCCGAAAGCTGGGCAGCGCCGACCTGGGCCTGTTTGCGGTGATGCTGCTGCAGGCCGGGATGCATTCGGCGGTGTTTGCCTACGCCCTGCACACCATGCGGCAGCTGGGCGCGCCTCGCTACCTCCGGGTGCTGGGGCTGCTGGCGGCCATGTTCAGTCCCTTCTATGTGACGGCCTATCCCACGGTGGTGAAGGACAATGTCTATTCCTGGGCCATCCTGCTGTTTGTGGTCGAAGTGATCTGCATGCTGCACCTGGGCCGGGATTACTGGCGCAGCGGGCGGCACATGGCTCTGCTGGCCTTGGGGATTCTGGGCTCCATGCTCATGCGCAACAACGGCAAGTATGTGATCTATCCCATGGTGCTGTTGCTGCTGATCCTGTTCTTCATTCAGTACAAAAAGACCGGCGTCCTTAGGCGGGCGGCACTTTGTTTGCTGCTGCCGGTGCTGGCCGCCAACCTGATCCAGTCGGCACTGATGAGCCACTATGACATTGAAAAGGGCAGCATCCGGGAGGCCTTGTCCCTGCCCATCCAGCAGACAGCCCGCTATGTGCTGGAGCGGGGCGATGAGGTGACGGCGGAGGAAAAAGCCGCCATTGCCGCCGTGCTGGACTATGACAACATGGCCCGGGACTACTACCCCATGGAGTCCGACCCGGTGAAGGATGCCTTCAACCCGTCGGCCACTGCCGCCGATGTGCTGAACTATCTGAAAACCTGGCTGCGCATGGGGCTGAAGCACCCCATGGTGTATGTGAAGGCCACCGTAAACCAGAGTTATCCCCTGGTGTATCCCTTTGCTGAGTGCAACCGGCTGGCCAACGGCACATTGAGCCGCTACCATCTCTTTGCCGCCGAGACCATCGGCATCCACGATGTGGAGGTGGCTCCCCGGCTGAACAACATCCGCAATGAATTCAATGCCGATTTGTTCTACCTGCCCTTCACCGGATTGGTGTGCAGCATCCCGGTGCATGTGCTGGTGCTGATGCTCCTGTGCTGCTATGCCCTTAGCCGCCGGCGCTGGTGCTTCCTGATCCCGGCGCTTCCCCTGCTGCTGAGCGTGGGCATCATCCTACTGGCCCCCGGCATTTCCGGAACCCCCCGCTATGCCTATCCCATCGTCTACTCTCTGCCGGTGGTGATGGCCTACTATTGTTCGCTGGCAAAGAAAGAATAAGATGAAAAAAGACCGTCTGTTTCCAAAACGGACGGTCTTTTCAGCATCTATGCAGGTGTTTTATTTCACGCTGAACAGCAGGTCACCATAGCTGGGATAGGGCCAGTATTCGGCGGAGCAGAGCGTCTCCAGCTCGTCGGCCACCTGGCGCAGGCTGCACATCTCCTCAAACACCGTGTCCCGGTAGAAACGGGCCTGCTCCAAGCTGTCAGTCAGGGCCTCGGCTTTGGTGACGGCGGTGCTGAGGGAAGCGGCGCGGCCGTTCAGCTCGGCGGTAAGGCGGCTGATCTTGGTGGCAAGGCCGGTCTCAAAGCTGACGTCCATGGTGTCGCTGAGACTGCGCTTGGCCAGGGCGGCCTCCGCCAGGCTTCTGGCGTAGCCGCTGACAGCGGGGAGAATGTCCTTCTGGGTCATATCCAACATGGTCAGGGCCTCAATGTGCAGCACCTTGCAGTAGCTGGAAAGCTTGATCTCGTACCGGGCTTTCAACTCCGTGGCGGTATAGACCCGGTGGCGGGTAAACAGCTCGATGTTCTTGGGGCACACATAGTAGGGCACGCAGTCCGGCGTGGTCTTCAGGTTCAGCAGCCCCCGGTGTTCCGCCTCCTGCACCCAGGCCTCGTCATAGCCGTTGCCGTTGAAGATGATGCGCTTGTGGCGGCGGATCACGTCCCGGATCAGGTCGTGGAGGGCGGCCTCAAAATCCTCTGCCTGCTCCAGCACATCGGCGTACTGCCGCAGAGACTCGGCCACTGCGGTGTTCAGCACCACGTTGGCCCCGGAGATGGAAGCGGAGGAGCCCAGCATCCGGAACTCGAACTTGTTGCCGGTGAAGGCGAAGGGGGAGGTGCGGTTGCGGTCGGTGGTGTCCTTGGGGAACTTGGGCAGCACGTGGACGCCCACCTTGATCAGCTCTTTCTCCACACCGCCGTAGGGGGCATCCTTTTCGATGGCTTCCAGGATGCCTTCCAGCTCCTCGCCCAGGAAGATACTGACAATGGCGGGGGGCGCCTCGCTGGCGCCCAGCCGGTGGTCGTTGCCGGCGGAGGCCACGGAAATGCGCAGCATATCCTGATAATCGTCCACTGCCTGAATCACAGCGCAGAGGAACAGCAAAAACTGGGCGTTTTCATAAGGGGTTTCGCCCGGCTCCAGCAGGTTGATGCCGGTGTTGGTGACCATGGACCAGTTGTTGTGCTTGCCGCTGCCGTTAACGCCGGCGAAGGGCTTCTCATGCAGCAGGCACACCATGTCAAAGCGGCGGGCCAGCTTCTGCATCAGCTCCATGGTCAGCTGGTTGTGGTCGGCGGCGATGTTGGCGGTGGTGAACACCGGGGCCAGCTCATGCTGGGCGGGGGCGGCCTCGTTGTGCTCGGTCTTGGCCATGACGCCCAGACGCCACAGCTCCTGATCCAGGGCCTTCATGAAGGCGGCCACCCGAGGCTTGATGGTGCCGAAATAATGGTCGTCCAGCTCCTGCCCCTTGGGGGGCTTGGCGCCGAAGAGGGTGCGCCCGGTGTAGACCAGGTCCTTCCGCTTTTCGTACACGTTTTTATCCACCAGGAAATACTCCTGCTCCGGGCCAACGGTGGTCTTGACGGAAGTGACCTCCGTGTTGCCGAAAAGCTTCAGCACCCGCATACCCTGGCGGTTGATGGCCTCCATGGAGCGCAGCAGGGGGGTCTTCTTGTCCAGCGCCTCCCCGCCGTAGGAGCAGAAGGCAGTGGGGATGCACAGCACGTTGTCCTTGATAAAGGCGTAGGAGGTGGGGTCCCAGGCGGTGTAGCCCCGGGCCTCAAAGGTGGCCCGCAGGCCGCCGGAGGGGAAGGAGCTGGCGTCCGGCTCTCCCTGGATCAGCTCCTTGCCGGAGAATTCCATGATCACCTTGCCCCCGTCCACCGGGGAGATGAAGCTGTCATGCTTCTCTGCGGTGATGCCGGTCATGGGCTGAAACCAGTGGGTGAAGTGGGTGGCCCCCTTCTCAATGGCCCAGTCCTTCATGGCGTTGGCCACCACGGTGGCGGCGGCGCTGTCCAGCCGCTTGCCCTCGTTCATGGAGCGCTGCACCTGTTTGAACACATCCTTGGGCAGGCGGGAGCGCATCACAGAATCATTGAAAACGTCGCAGCCGAAAATCTCAGTTACATTGATCTTTTCCATCATTCTACCTCAAAGAGAGAAAATTTGTAGCGGGTCTCGTGGCACATCTGCTGGCCGGCGCAGAGCACCGGGGAAGGGAAGCCGTAGCAGTTCATGGCGTTGGGGAAAAGCTGGGTCTCCAGACAGAAGGCCTGCCGCGGGCCCATGGCTTTGCCGCCCTTGCCGGTGAAATTGCCCAGGAAATTGGCGGTGTAAAGCTGCATTCCCGGAAGATCGGTTTCGCAGCACAGCTCGATGCCGGTCTCCCGGCTGCGGGCCAGGGCAGCCACCGGGCCGGAGAGAATGAAGTTGTGGTCATAGCCGCCGCCCAGGGCCAGCTGGGGGTGCTCTGCATCAATATCCTGCCCCAGGGGCTTGAAGCTGCGGAAGTCAAAGGGACTGCCCGCCACAGGCAGGGCCTTGCCGGTAGGCAGTACACCCTCGCCCAGTTCACTGTAGCGCTGGGCGTTGATCTGCAGCTCCTGCTCCAGCACGCTGCCGCCGCCGTTGAGGTTAAAATAGCTGTGGTTGGTGAGGCTTACAATGGTGTCCCGGTCACTGACTGCCTCATAGCGGATGCACAGGGCGTTGCCCTCCGTCAGCCGGTAGGTGACGGAAAGACGCAGGTTTCCGGGATAGCCCTCCTCCCCATCCGGGGAAAGGCGGGAAAAACGGACAAAATCCTCCCCCTGCTCCGCCTGCCAGACATATTTGTCAAAGCCCCGTTTGCCGCCGTGAAGGTGGTTGGCCCCATCGTTGGCGAAGAGACTGTACCGGTGGCCGCCCAGGGAGAAGGCGGCGCCGCCTACCCGGTTGGCCATGCGGCCGATGGTGGCGCCGATATAGGCGTCCTGCCCCTCATAGCCGGCCATATCGTCAAAGCCCAGCACCACGTCCGTCAGGCCGCCCTGGCGGTTCGGCACCCACAGGGCCTGGAGCGTGGCACCGTAGTCGATCATCACGGCCCGCATCCCGCCGCTGTTTTCCAGCGTGTAGGCCCTGACGGCCTCCCCCTGGGAGGTATATCCGAAGCTTCTGCTCTCCGCTGCCATATCCCGCACCTCCATAATTTTTCACTCTGAATTCTATCACATTTTGCCCCACAGTCAACCGTTTTCGCCCCCACGGATATTGACAAAAGCGGTCATAGCAACTATCATTTTATGTATAATTTCACGAGAAAAAGGAGAATGCGGTATGGCGATTGTGGTCATTGGCGCGGTGTTTGTAGATGTGAAGGGCTTCCCGGAGGACAACTATATCCCCACCGGGCGCAACGCCGGGCGGGTGGAGTTTGTCCACGGCGGCGTGGGCCGGAATGTAGCGGAGGACATTGCCAATGTGGAGCTGCGGCCCAGGTTCGTCAGCCTGGTGGACGATAACGCCGAGGGGGAAGCGGTACTGAAGAAGCTGCGCAACCACAAGGTGAATACCGACTATGTGCTCTCCGTGCCCGACGGCATGGGCATGTGGCTGGCGGTGTTTGACAACAGCGGCGACCTGGCCGGTTCCATCTCCAAGCGGCCTGACCCCAGCGCCCTGGTTCAGCTGCTGGAGGAGAAGGGGGATGAGATCTTTGCCGACGCCGACAGCATTGTGGTGGAGATCGACCTGGACAAGGAAGTGGTTAAGCAGGTCTTTAAGTATGCGGAGAAGTACCACAAAAAGGTCTATGCCGTGGTGGCCAACATGAGCATTGCCTCCCAGCGGCGGGATTTCCTCCAGTCTACGGACTGCTTCGTCTGCAACGTGCTGGAGGCGGGTATCCTTTTTGTCACCGATTTCTCCCAGCTCAGCCCGGAGGAGCTGTGCGAGGAGCTGAGCCGGCGGGTGATCAGCGCCCGCATCCCCGCCGTGGTGGTGACCATGGGGAGCAAGGGCTCGGTGTATGCGGATATGCAGGGCAACAAGGGCGTCTGCCCGGCGGAGACCGTCCAGGTGCGGGACACCACCGGCGCCGGGGATGCCTTCTGTGCCGGTGTGGCCATGGGCCTGACCTACGGCAAGACCATGCCGGAGGCGCTGGAGATCGGCACCCGGCTGGCCGCCTCGGTGATCACCGTGTCGGAAAATGTGTGCCCCCGCTTCCTGCCCAGAGAGCTGGGCCTGGATGTGGAGGTCGCGGACTGAAAGCCGCCGACAGGCGAAAAAAACTATATATTGTTCCCAAACCGGGAGTCTTAAAATGGGGGCTCCCGGTTTTGCTTTGTGATTATTGCCAAAAACCCGGGGCACTCTTTGGGCAAGCAGCCAAAAAAATTTCCCGGCGGCAAGACGCGGTTGACAAGGGGAAACAGGCCTGATACTATGGACGCAGAAAAGAACTGGAAACGTTCCCGGAAACGATTTCAGTAATGCGGAGATACATACAGGGGTCAATTCCCCGCCGGAGAGATGAGGGTAGGGAAATGACCATCAAGGATATTGCAAAGGCCTGCGGCGTCAGTGTCAGCACGGTGTCCAGGGTCCTGAACAACCACCCGGATGTGAGCCAGAGCGTGCGAGAGCGGGTCCAGGCTATGGTGGAGAGCAGCGGCTATATCCCCAATAACAGCGCCAGGGACCTGGTGCGCACCCAGTCGGACGCCATTGGCGTAGTGGTGCGCGGCCGGGGCAATCTGTTTTTCTCGGCCATGGTGAAAACCATTTCCCGGGAGATCGACAGCCTGGGCTATACCATGGTGCTGCATTTTATCGAGTCGGATGACGATGAGGTGATGGCCGGCGCCATCCTGGAGCGGGAGAAGAAACTGCGGGGCCTGCTGTTTCTGGGCGGACGCTTCGATTACAGCGCCGAGACCCTGGCCCCCATCGGCGTGCCCTTTGTCTGCTGCACCTATACCAACTGCTTCGGCACCCTGTCCGACAGCGACTATTCCTCTGTCTCCGTGGACGATTATCAGACCGCCTATCGTGCGGTGAAAACCCTGATCGACCTGGGCCACCGGCGCATCGCCGTGGTGCTGCCCGACTGCGCGGACCGCTCCATCAGCGAGCTGCGCTACAAGGGCTACCGGGCCGCCCTGCGGGACAGCGGCATCCCCTTTGACGCGGATCTGCTGGTGGAAACGGATGGCTGCTTTGAAATGCCGGAGACCTATGCGGGCACCGGCCGCCTGATCGAAAGCGGGGCGGACTTTACCGCGGTGTTCACCCTGTCGGACACGACGGGCATGGCGGCGATCAAGGCCCTGGAGGATCACGGCAGGCACGTGCCGGAGGACTGCTCCGTTATCGCCATTGACGGCATCACCGTCTCCGAGTATGTGACCCCCACCCTCACCACCATGGTGCAGCCGGTGGAGGAGATAGGCCGGGAGAGTGTGCGCATCCTGGCGGACATGATCGAACAGCGCTGTACCAGCCGGCATCTGCGGCTGGAGGCCCAGCTGCGGCAGGGCGGCTCTATCCGGCGAATTTGATTTTCCAACCGGGAAGCCGGTTTGAAGATACCACCTCAAACGAGGAAATTACAAAACAAAAGGAGAAAAACTGAAATGAAAAAGACCATCGCAATGCTTCTGGCACTGGTAATGGTGTTTGCTCTGTGCGCCTGCGGCGGCTCCTCCGCCCCCGCCGCCACCCAGGCACCCGCCGCTGAGGCCCCTGCTGCCGAAGCCCCCGCCGCCGAAGGTTCTGTCTATTGGCTGAACTTCAAACCCGAATCTGACCAGGCTCTGCAGGAGCTGGCCGCCATGTACACCCAGGAGACCGGCGTCCCCGTCAAGGTCGTCACCGCGGCCTCCGGCACCTACAACGAGACCCTGACCGCCGAGATGGACAAGAGCCAGGCCCCCACCATGTTCGTGGTTGGCAACCAGGCCGCTGTTGACACCTGGGGCGACTACTGCCTGGATCTCACCGGCACCCCTGTGGCCAATGAGCTGAACACCGATGAGTACATGCTCTATGACGCTGACGGCAAGCTCTGCTCCATCGGCTACTGCTACGAGTGCTACGGCATCATCGTCAACAAGGCCCTGCTGGCTGAGGCAGGCCATGACATCTCCGAGATCACCAACTTTGACTCCCTGAAGGCTGTCGTGGAAGACATCACCGCCCGCAAGGACGAGCTGGGCTTCGCCGCCTTTACCTCCGCCGGCATGGACGGCAGCTCCAGCTGGCGCTTTACTGGCCACGTGGCCAACCTGGAGTACTACTATGAGTCCGTGGATAACCCCGACGCCTGGAAGTCCTGCCCCGCCGAGCTCACCGGCGCATACATGCAGAACTACCGCAACCTGCTGGACCTGATGTTCGACAACAGCACCGCTGCCCGCGCTGATCTGGCTGCCGGCGGCTTTGATGCCAACGCCGAGTTTGCCAACGGCGAGGCTGCCTTCTATGTCAACGGCAGCTGGGCATGGAACGACCTGCAGGCCAGCATGAAGGCCGAAGACCTGGCCATGATCCCCTACTACTGCGGTGTTGAGGGCGAGGAGAAGGCCGCTCTCAACTGCGGCACTGAGAACTACTGGGCCGTCAACTGCGAGGCCGATGAGGCCGACATTCAGGCCACCCTGGACTTCATGTACTGGCTGGTGACCAACCCCGCCGCCTCTGAGAAGGCTGTCGCCACCTTCGGCGTTATGCCTTACAAGCAGGCTGCCGCCTCCGCCAACCCCTTCTTTGTTGACGCCAACAACTACCTGGCTGCTGGCAACTACAACATGTGGTGGGCAACCAATTACCAGCCCAACGTGGATACTTACCGCGCCGCTCTGGTTTCTGCCATCAACGACTACAATGCCAATCCCTCCGACGCCACCTGGGCAACGGTTGAGACTGCTTTCGTTCAGGGCTGGGCTACCCAGTACGCTGCTGCTCAGGGCTGAGCCACAACAGAATATCTGACACAATAAGCACTTTAGAAGGAGCGGGCCCAAGCGCTCGCTCCTTCCTCAATATCACGGCCCGCGCCGCAGGAGGCGCAGGATGTGCACGATCTATAAATCTATAAATAAAGCGGGAGATGATATGATTGAAACGGAAACATGACGGCTCAGCAGTGAACAGCAGGCTGCTGCGCCGGCCGATCCAGCGCTGCTTTCCGATCTTTTTGCTGCCCATGACAGCAGCGTTCTGCATCGGCTTTGTTTACCCCTTCCTGAAGGGCCTGTTCCTGTCCTTCTGCAAGTTCAAGACCACCAGCAAGTGGACCTGGATCGGCCTGGACAACTATGTGAGGGCCATCCATGACAGCAGCTTTGTCTATTCCTTCTGGTACACGGTGCTATTTGCTCTGGTGACTTTGTTTTTGATCAACATCCTGGCCTTCGCCGTGGCCTATGTGTTGACCCAGGGCATCAAGGGCTCCAACCTGTTCCGTACCGTGTTCTTCATGCCCAACCTGATCGGCGGTATCGTCCTGGGATATACCTGGAGTATGCTCTTTGATGGTTTCCTGGGCCGCTACGGCACGTCCATTATCATGAGTACCAAATGGGGCTTCTGGGGCCTGGTGATTCTGATGTGCTGGCAGCAGATCGGTTATATGATGATTATCTATATCGCGGGGCTTCAAGCTGTGCCGGAGGATATGCTGGAGGCCGCCAAGATCGACGGGGCCAACAAGTGGCAGACCCTGTGGAAGGTTACCATTCCCAATGTGATGCCCTCCATCACCATCTGCACCTTCCTGACCCTGACCAACTCCTTCAAGCTCTTTGACCAGAACCTAGCCCTCACTGATGGCCTGCCTTTCATCATTCAGCCCGATGGCAGCTCCGTCCACACTACAGAGATGCTGGCGCTGAACATCTATAAAACCTTCTACAGCCAGAACTCCAGCTCCCGCGGCACGGCCCAGGCCAAGGCTGTCCTGTTCTTCATCATGGTGGCCTGCATCGGCCTGATCCAGCTGCGTGCCACCCGGAAAAAGGAGGTTCAACAGTAATGAAAAGCAATGGCCTATCCAACGAAAAACGGGCCAAGACCATGCTTACGGTACTTTTTGCCGTGATCTGTCTGGTCTATGTGCTGCCGGTCTTCTTCGTCCTGCTCAACTCCTTCAAGGTCAACACCTTTGTCAAGACCGACACCTTCGGCTGGCCCCACGGAGAGAGCTTCGCCGGCTTTGACAACTTCATCAAGGGCATGACCTTCGGCAACTATCCCTTCCTGAAGTCCGCTTTCTACAGCACGGTGATCACTCTGCTGTCCACGGCACTCATTCTGCTGTTCACCTCCATGGCCGCCTGGTACATTGCCCGGGTGGACTCCCTGTTTTGCCGCATTGTGTATTACGCCTGCGTGTTCTCCATGGTGGTGCCCTTCCAGATGGTGATGTTTACCCTCTCCAAAACCGCAGATACCCTGCGTCTGAACACGCCCTGGACCATCCCCGTCATCTACCTGGGCTTCGGCGCGGGACTGGCCGTGTTCATGTTCACCGGCTTTGTCAAGAGCATTCCCCTGGAAATTGAAGAAGCGGCGGCTATTGACGGCTGCGGCCCCCTGCGCACCTATTTCAGCGTGGTGCTGCCCATGCTCAAGCCCACCATGATTTCCGTGGGCATTCTGGAAATCATGTGGGTCTGGAACGACTACCTGCTGCCCTATCTGGTGCTGGACCGGACCAAGTACATGACCATTCCCATCCACATCCAGTATCTGAAAGGCAGCTACGGCACCGTGGATCTGGGTGCCACTATGGCCCTGATTCTCACCAGCATTATCCCTGTGATTGTGTTCTATCTGACCTGCCAGAAGCACATCATCAAGGGTGTGGCCGCCGGCGCCGTCAAGGGCTGATGGGGCCGCAAAATACATCGCATAAGAGAGAAAAGAGAAGATGAAAATGATGACTCGCAGCAGCGGCATTCTGATGCCCATGAGCTCCCTGCCCTCTCCCTACGGCATCGGCACCATGGGCAAGGCCGCCTATGAATTTATCGACTTTTTGAAAGCCGCCGGGCAAAAATACTGGCAGCTTCTGCCCATGGGGCCAACCAGCTATGGGGACAGCCCCTATGCCTCCTTTTCCACCTTTGCCGGCAACCCCTATTTTATCGACCTGGATATGCTGGTGGAGGATGGGCTGCTGAAAAAGACGGATCTGAAGGGCATCCGCTGGGGCGTGAAAAAGGACCGGGTGGATTACGGCCTGATCTTCCAGAGCCGCTTTAAAGTCCTGCGCAAGGCGTTTCAGAACGGCCGGGAATCCCTGCAGGAGGAGATCGCCGCTTTCCGCCGGGAGAACGCGGGCTGGCTGGAGGATTACGCCCTCTTTATGGCTGTCAAGGGGAAATTTAACCTGGCCGGCTGGACCCAGTGGCCCGATGAGGACATCCGCCTTCACAAGCCGGAGGCGGTGGAGAAATACGGCCGGGAGCTGAAAGAGGAAGTGGATTTCTACGTCTTCATGCAGTTCCTGTTCTTCCGCCAGTGGGAGGCCCTCCGGGCCTACGCCAGGGAGGCGGGGGTGCAGTTTATCGGGGACATCCCCATCTATGTGGCCATGGACTCTGCTGATGTGTGGAGCGCGCCCCAGTATTTCCAGCTGGACGGGGAAAATGTTCCCACCGAGGTTTCCGGTGTGCCGCCCGATGCCTTCACTGAGGATGGCCAGCTCTGGGGCAACCCGCTGTATGACTGGGATGCCATGGCTGCCGACGGCTACGGCTGGTGGATTCGCCGCATCGATGGGGCCAAAAAGCTCTATGACGTGATCCGCATTGACCATTTCCGTGGTCTGGAGAGCTATTGGGCCGTGCCCTACGGCGCCGAGACTGCCAAGGAGGGCCAGTGGCGGCCCGGCCCCGGCATGAAGCTGGTGGGGGTGCTGGCCTCCTGGTTCCATGATCTCAGCTTTATCGCCGAGGACCTGGGCTATGTAACGCCGGAGGTCAAGGCCCTGCTGGCCGATTCCGGCTTCCCCGGCATGAAGATCCTGGAGTTTGCCTTTGACGCCCATGGGGAGTCGGACTATCTGCCCCACCGCTGCACCAGCAACAGCGTCTGCTACATGGGCACCCATGATAATGACACCGTCCAGGGCTGGCTGGAGACCATGAGCAAGGACGATCTGGACTTTGCCTCCCGCTATATGCATATCACGGAGGACGAGGGCTGGAACTGGGGCCTGATCCGCACCGGCATGGCCACCGCCTCCAACCTGTTTGTGGTGCAGATGCAGGACGTGCTGGAGCTGCCTGCCGACTGCCGCATGAACACTCCCGGCACCTCCGCCGGCAACTGGCAATGGCGGATGCTGCCCGGCCTGCTTACCCAGGAGCTGGCGGACAAGCTGCTGACCTATACCAAAACCTTCCGCAGATGCTGATCAAAAAAGAAGCACCCCGCTTGGGGTGCTTCCTTTTTTGATCATGAAACCGGGGAAATGGAATGCAGGGAGTTTCAGCCCCCCAAAACCCGACTCAAAGCCCAGCGGAGCGGGTTTGAGTCGGAAAGGAAGAAGGAAGGAGCGGATATGGAATTTCCCCGGCTCCTTCGGAAACCGGGGAAATGGAATGCAGCGAGTTTCTTCTGACGCCTGACGCCTGACGCCTTATCCCCAAAGTGCCGTCAGCATGGGGATGACCTGCTTCTTGCGGCTCATCACCTTGGGCAGAAAGAACTGGTTATCCTTGGGCTGCACATTGAAGGCCTGCTGAATAATATCATCGCTGCCCACATACAGGATGTGGGAGCCTTCCAGCAGCACATCGGTGATCATAAGGATAATAATATCGAAGCCGTACTTGTCCCGCAGAGCGCCCATGGTGGCCATGAACTCCTCCCGCCGGTCCATCAGGCGGGCGGAATCGATGCAGGTGATCTGGCTGACGCCGATGTCCTTCTCCGCAATGTGGAACTGCTTGTAGTCGGTCATGAACAGCTCCTCGGCGCTCTTGTCATCCGCGCCGGTGACGGAGAACAGCTCCTTGCCCAGCTCCTTCAGGGAGATGTTGGCGATGCGGGCCAGCCGCTCCGCCATGGCCTTATCCCGCTTGGTGCAGGTAGGGGACTTGAACATTACCGTATCGGACAGGATGGCCGCCGCCATCAGGCCGGCCATGGCAGGGGAGGGCATCACCCCGTGCTCCTGATACATAGCGGTGATAATGGTGTTGGTGCTGCCCACCGGCTCGTTACGCACGGCAATGGGCTGCTTGGTCTGGATATCTGCCAGGCGGTGATGGTCAATGATCTCCAGAATCTCCACCTGTTCCAGACCGGAGACGGACTGGGAGGCCTCGTTGTGATCCACCAGCACCACCTGCTTTCTCCGTGGCCGCAGCAGGTGGAAGCGGGACAGGGTGCCCACGACCTTCTCGTTCTCGTCCAGCACCGGGTAGCAGCGGTAGCGGCTGCTGAGCAGGGTCTCCTTCACGTCGTCTATGTAATCGCTGAGATGGAAGCAGACAATGTCCTGGGTCTGGCACAGGCGCATCACCGGCACCGCCTGATAGATCAGGCGGGCGGCCTGCCGGGCGTCCAGAGGGGTGGCGATGATGCAGGTGTGCCCGGCGATCTCCGTCAGCTCCGGCGCGATATCCGCCTGACAAATGATCAGGCAGCCCACCTGGGCCTCCAGCGCGGTCTTGATCACCTCCGGCTGGTCCCCGCAGATCAGGATGCTCTCCGGGCTCAATACCGCTTCGTCGGAGTAGCTTTTGGGAACGGCGATCTGCACCTTGCCGGACACAGAGTTAGAGGTCTCGGCAAACTCATTGACCAGATAGCCCTCCAGCACGCTGATCAAATTGAACAGCGGGATATCGCTGACCATGTTTTCATATACGGTGCGCAGGTCGTAGGAAGCCACGTCGCCGGCGGACAGCACGCCGTACAGGGTGCCGTCGTCATTGAGGATGGGGATCGTGGCGATCTGCCCCTCCCGCATGGATTGCCAGGCCAGCTCCAGCGGCACGGAGCGGTGCAGCTCCGGTGGGTGGTCGAAGTCCAGGTCGCAGACCTGGTTTCGCATATTCTTAACGTATGGCGGCGCCTCAAAGCCAAAGCGCTTGAGCATGTTCAGCGTTTCATCATTGACCGAGCCGATCCGCACGGCGGTGTACTCCCGGTCGCCCAGAGCCTTGCGCAGGTTGGCATAGGCCATGGCGGCCACGATGGAATCCGTATCCGGGTTGCGGTGGCCGGTAACATAAATTTCGCTCATCAACGATCCTCCGATATTCATTGGATGACTCCATTATATTGTATAAGTTCTACAATTTCAAGCCAAAGATTTCCTGTTCAAGGGCAAGTTTGTGATACAAAATCCACAAAGCCCCTGAAAGCCATGGGGCGCAAAGGCCGGGAAGGTGCTGCGCCGGCAAAAAAAGTGACGCCGCAGGAACTTTTTCGACCCGGCCTCGTCTTAATCTGTGATAAGATATCCATGATCGGCGATATCCAGGACCGGACAAGCCGGGGAAAACGCAGGGTAACATAAGCGCAGACCCATCATTATGGCGGAGTTAAAAAATATTAAGAATTTGCCGCAAATCCTGAAAGCCTTGGTGCGCAAGGGTTTCAGACAACAGGTTACATAATTGTTTGTAACGATTTGAAATTATTTGAAATTTTTCCTCAATTAGGTATTGCAATTTGTTTACACTTGTTGTAATATTATAGCCGAATCGTAATGATATCGAAAATCTCTGGAAATTATTTTCCGCCAAGAAGCAATTATTTTTACCCGGAAAGGGTAAGTTAGGGGGAACACAATCATGAAGAAACGACTCATCAGCATGCTTTTGACGGTGCTCATGGTCGCCTCTCTGTTTGGGGGCATGTCTGTCAGTGCCTATGCAGACGAGGAGTACGCAACCCAGGAGTATACGCTCAAATCGGGCGACACGCTTCTGAAGGTCTGCAACAAGCTGGGCCTGAACTGGTACAGCTGCCAGACTGCCATCAATAAGCTGAACAACATCAGCGAGGCACAGTACAGAAAACTGAGCGTGGGCCAGGTTATCACACTGCCTGCCACCAATGAGGATGCTGTCAAGATCGCCAAGGCCACCATCAGCAGCGGCAGCACCACCGGCGGCACCGTTATCACCGGCGGCACCGGTAGCACCGGCAGCAGCACCTCCGGCTCCGCCTCTGCCTCCGGCGTCAACGCCGCCTACTGGCTGATCCCTTACACCATGCAGAAGGGCGAGACCGTTGCCGGTGTGTGTAACGTCCTGGGTATCAGCTTCGCTACCTACAGTGAGCAGATCAAGACCATCAATAACATCTCCAGCTGGAGCAAGGTTGCCGCCGGCAAGACCCTGCTTCTGCCCAGCGCCAGCGCACCTGCTGCCGGCACCAGCTGCTATGCTGTGGTTGCCCACCAGATCCAGAAGGGTGAGACCACCTACAGCATCTGCAACCAGTACGGCATCAGCTACAATGCCAATGCCAGCCTGATGCAGACCCTGAACAAGGGCACCAGCCTGACCAACATCAAGTACGGCAGGACGCTGTATGTGCCCGTGGCCACTGTGACCGGCTCCAGCAGCAGCACCGGCACCGGCTCCAGCACCGGCAGCAGCACCGGCAGCAGCACCGGCTCCAGCACCGGCACCGGCACCGGCAGCACTGCCACCAAGACCTATAAGCTCAGCACCGGCACCGTCACCAACGGTAAGATTAGCTTCACCGTGAACGGCAAGACCGTCACCAGTGCCGCCGCCGGCAGCACCGTTACCATCGTGGCTGCTCCGGATTCCATGTGCGGCCTGAAGAGCGTGAGCCTGAAGTATGCCGACGGCAGCGCCACCCCCAAGGTGGTGGACAGCACCTTCACCATGCCGGAGTGCGACGTGGTTGTGAACGCCACCTTTGAAAAAGGCTACTACATGGGCGTCCTTTCCGCTCACGGCACCGTTGCGCTCTACAACGACAGCGTGGCGACTACCACAGCGGCCAAGGGTGCGGAGATTACCGTGAAGGTCAGCCCCGACGTGGGCTATAAGATCAGCCGGATCTACATCCAGAAGAATGACGGCACCGGCGCCATTATCAAGGACGGTATGAAGAGCGGCGACAGTTTCACCATGCCCGACTGCCGTGTGTTTGTCCGCGTGGAGTATGCGGAAACGGCAACCTACACCCTGAAGGCGGAAGGCAGCAGCCTCAACGGCAGCTTCAAGCTGAAAGTCAACGGCGCAGAGGTCACCAAGGCCGCCGCCGGCGCCACCGTGGAAGTGGTGTGCAGCCCTGCTACCGGCTATGTGGCTCTTGATGAAAATATTACCGTTAAGAATTTGGACTATACCGATAAGGCCATTACTGTCACCGAGGGCAAGTTCATCATGCCTGCCGCTAACGTGCAGGTTTCTGTGTTGTTTACTCCTGGTTCAGCCGAAAAGTACGCAATCAAGATTGTTGATGCCACGGAGGGAACCGCAACTGCAAAGGCCGATGTTGACGGTGTGACAAAGAAAGTTGAAGAGGTTGAAGCCAATAAAAAAGTAACGCTGAGTGCGGAACTCAAGTCTGCGTATAGCGGCGGCTACTATCTGGAGAAGTTCATCATCAAGAGCAGCTTTGGCACAGAGGAGAAGACAGGGAATCCCGCAACCTTCGAGATGCCCTGCAGCGATGTGACCATCACACCTGTATTCAAGCCAAAGACTGCAACCGTGACCGGTATTACCTACAATGACGAGAGTATTGCCAAGGCAGTGGTGACTGCCAATGGCAGAGAACTCTCTACCGGCTCCAGTATTTCTGTTGGGGAGTCCCTGAAGGTTTCTGTTCCATCTATGAAGCCCGGTTACCTCGTAGATACCATAACTGTCTACTATAAAGACATGGATGGTGTCGACCAGGCTCAGATGCTTTCCGAAGGCGGAAGCATGACAGTGCCTGCTTGCAGCCAACTCAGTGTTTCCGTGAAATTCAAGGCAACTCTGAACAATCTGAATATCAAGAGCGACTGGGGCTATGGCTGCTTCCAGGTCACTTATAACGGAAAGACGGAAACGGTTACTAGCACAGATATTGGTATTGCTGTTCCCACCAATACCAGCGTCAAATTTGAACCTGTTTCCGGTACTGACGGAGATGGAAAGAAAGTTGAAATTGAGATCGTTTCCGGCCTGACATCCGAACTGATCTCTTCCGCAGGTGATGAAATTACCAAGATGCCAGGTAATGACTGCATTGTGAAAATTCATCTCAAGTAATTCCCTAGTCCCCCGGCTGGGAGGGCGAAAGCCCTCCTGGCTTTTTTATTGCCATTTTTCCCCTGCTATGCCGTTCCAAGCCCCCATAGGCTCGCCCCTAAGGGGGAGAGCTGGCGCGAAGCGACTGAGAGGGGGTCGGTATGGCATTCGCCAAAAGAGAACCTCTCAGTTGCGTCAGAAGAAGCCCTTTCTTGATTATAAGGACAGAATGTGCTATACTGCAACATATACTACTGAATTTTGAACAAACAGGAAGGTGAACCCCATGGCAGAGACCGCGAACAAAGAAAAAAAGAAAAAACCCAGAGCCAGATTCTATCTGGAACAGGACAGCATCTGGGCACAGCTTGCCATTATCTTCATGCTGATCTCGGCCATCTGCCGGCTCATCGGCGTGTGGGGAATGTGGGGGGACGTGTTTTTCCGCAATACCCAGATTCTGCTGCCCCTTTGCTGCAATGTCCTCTTTGCCCTCTGCGTGTTCTTCCTGGGAAAACGGGGCTTTTTCCTCTCCTCTGTCCCGGTGCTGCTGGGCGTGGCCTTTTTTGTGATCAAGTCCTTCGGCTTTGGCAGCTGGGTGCACACCGCCCTTTGCATCCTGCTGTATCTGGCCGTGGCCGTGATCTATACCGGCACTGTTTTTGGCCTGATTCGGACCAAGTGGCTGCTGCCGCCCCTGTTCGGCCTGCCCTTCCTTTACCATGTCTGCATTGAGGACGTGGCAAAGCTGAACGATACTGTCAACCCCATGACCTTTGCCTACGGCATGCAGGAGCTCTCTGTCCTCTGTGTGATGATCTCCCTGTTCTGCGTGGGCATGGGCCTGAAAAAGAAAATGCCTGCCCAGCCGGCGGACCTGCCCAAGATCAAGGACCCGGTAGTGGTCCCGCCCAAGGCGGAGGAGCCTGCTGCCGCTCCGGCAGAGAAAGAAGAAAACCCCACGGGAGATAATACATGAAAACCAGATCGAACCTGCGTCGTCGCCAGGCGGCACAGCAGCAGAACGTGGAGCCGCTGACCGAGTCGGAACGGCGCCGCCGCCGCAGGAGGGTACTCTATATGTTGGCCACGGCGGCCATGGCCCTGCTCATTATTGCGGTGGCCGTGGTACTGCGCAGCGTGTCGGAAATGAAAAGCTATAACGATTACCTGAACCAGGCCCGCCGCAGCTATGAGACCTGCGATTATGACAGCGCCCTTGCCGCCCTGCGGAAGGCTGCGTCCATTGACCGCTCGGAGGACTGCCTGCTGCTGATGGTGGACTGCTATGAGAACCAGGGCAACTATACCAAGGCCCTGGAAATTCTCCGCAGCATGAACACCACCGACCCGGAGATTTCCACCCGCATCTCCGCCATTGACAGCCGCCGCCGCCTTCTGGCCGAGGCCGAAACCGTCACCATTGCCGGCAAAAAATATCCCGCTACCACCACCAGCCTGGTGCTGGATAAAATGGGGCTGACCGATACCGTCTTCACCGAGATCAGCCAGCTTTATTCGTTGGACAGTCTCTCTCTGGCCGATAACAGCATCAGCAATATCACGGCCCTGTCCAATATGGGCGGACTGGTGACCCTGAATCTCAGCAATAACAACATCCAGGACCTGATGCCCCTGGCCACCCTGACCGGCCTGCGCACCCTGTATCTGGATAATAACCCGGTCACGGATCTCAGCGCTTTGTGCTGCTTGCCCAACCTGACCAGTCTCAGCCTGAAAGGCGTCGACATCAGCCAGGCCCAGCTGGAGGCGCTTTCCAAGTCCCTGCCCAACTGTGCCATCCATACCGATACCTCTGCGGATAAGGATCAGGACATCAGCTTCGGCGGCGTCACCTTCAAGGCCGACGTGACCGAGCTGGACCTCAGCGGCATGGGCCTGCGGGACATTTCCGCCCTCTCCGCCTGCCAGCAGCTGGTGAAGCTGAACCTGTCCGATAATCAGATCAGCGACCTGAGCACGCTGATGAACCTGCCCATGCTGGAATGGCTGGATATTTCCGGCAACCAGGTCACGGACCTGCGCCCCCTCATGGGCATTGCCCGCCTCACCTATGTGGATGCCTCCGGCAATGCTATCTCCAGCACCACCCCTCTCAGCATGATGAACGGCCTGAAGGAGCTGTATCTGGATAACAATCCCATCCGGGACTTTTCCGGCCTGCGGAAGGTGAAGAGCCTGGAGGTGCTGGGCCTCAGCGGCACCGGCCTTACCGATGAGGACATGGACTACCTGAAAAATCTTACCCTTCTGACTGATCTGAACCTGGAGGAGAACGAGGCCCTCACCGGCGAGGCGGTGGACGCTCTCCAGCAGAAGCTGGCCACCTGCAATATCAGCCGTTCCCAGCTGGCCTATAATATCGATATTGACGGCCAACAGGTGCTCAGCACCGCTACAGAACTGGACCTCTCCGGCTGCGGCATTTCGGATATTGCCGGCCTGGCCAGTCTCCCCTCCCTGGAAAAGCTGAATTTGTCCCGCAACAGCATCAGCAACCTCTATATCCTCCAGCTGACCGAAAGCCGCCGCACCATCCGGGAGCTGAACCTCTCCGGCAACCTGATTGAGGATATCACACCCTTGGCTTCCCTCACCGGGGTTGAGGTGCTGGATCTGAGCAACAACAGCATCAGCTCCGAGCTTCCTCTCATGAACCTCAAGACCCTGAAGACCCTTTACCTTGGCGGCAACCTCCTTACCGAGCAGCAGATCGATAACCTTCAGAACGCCTTGCTGGAGTGTGAGATCATTCTGGACTGAAACTTTGTGAATAGTGACCATCCAAGTCCGTGAATTGTTACAATTATGATAAATGTGCGGGAAGACACTTCTAATTTTTGGCAAAATGTGCTATCATATAAGCGTCAGGAGCCAAAGCAATGGCTTTTGCAAGGCACATTTGAAAGGAGTTGGCACAAATGAAGTTCACTTTTACCGAGAAAAGGATGGATTCCTCCGAGGATCTGCGGGCCTATGCCATGAAGAAGATCGGCAAGCTGGACAAGCTCTTCAAGGGCGAGGCGGATGCCTATGTCACCTTCAGCCTGGAGCGGGGGCGTTTCCTGGCGGAGATCACCATTCGTGACAACGGTATGTTCTACCGGGCAAGCGAACTTACGAACGACATGTATGCTTCTGTGGACTCCGGCGTGGCGGCCATTGAGCGCCAGATCCGCCGGAACAAGACCCGCCTTGAGAAACGGCTCAGGGAAGGTGCCTTGGAGCGTGCGGCCGTGCCTGCCTATGCCCCCGTCGAGGACGAGACGGAGGAAGAATTCAGGATCGTCCGCAGCAAGCGCTTTTCCATCAAGCCCATGTCTCCTGAGGAGGCCATCCTTCAGATGAACCTGCTGGGCCATGAGTTCTTCGTCTTTAAGAATACCGATTCGGACGATGCCATCTCCGTGGTCTATAAGCGCCGCCAGGGCGGCTACGGCCTCATCTGTGATGACGGGTTGGACGATTGATCACCTGCCGCGCGCCGTTAATGGGTGAACATCTCCCCACATGGAAATAAAAGGCCATAAAAATCCCGGCACCGATTTGGTGCCGGGATGATTGCTTCTGGTTTCTTTTTTCAGGTGTTTACTTGTGAATGCCGGGGTAGAACAGGGCGATGGTGCCGGGGCCAACGTGGGAGCCGGTGACCGGCTCATAGCATACCGTCAGGCATTCGCCGGTAAAGCCCTTTTCCCGCAGCTTCTCGATCAGATAGGCGGTGCCCTCCGCGTCGTCTGCGTGGGCAATGCCGATCTGGGCGCTCTTGTCGGCGCAAAGCTCGTCATACTTCTCGGCCAGATGTTTCAGTGCGTTCTTCCGGCCTCTCACTTTGCCGCAGAGGACAATATGTCCGCTGTCATCCCCCTGCAAAATGGGCTTGATGTGCAGCACACTGCCGATCACTGCCGCCGCGCCGGTGATGCGCCCGCCCTTGCGGAGATATTTCAGGTCGTCCACCGTAAAGTATTGGCACATATTGGGGCGCATGGCGTAAAGCATCTGGCTGATCGCTTCAAAGTCCTCGCCCCGCTCGATCATCTCTGCCGCCCGCAGCACCATAAGCCCCTCGCCCAGAGAGGCTGCATAAGTATCAAAGGCCAGGATCTTCCGCTGAGGATATTGCTCCTGCATTTCCCCGGCAGTAATGGTCGCTACGCTGGCGGTACTGCTGATACCGCCGGACATTCCCACATATATTATATCATTCCCGGCCTCCAGCTCCGGCACAAAGGCCTCGTGGAATTTGCCCATGCTGATCAGGCAGGTCTTTACATCGGCGCCGGCACGCATGGCGTTGTAAAAGGCCGGGCCGTCAAAATCCGTCTCCGCGGAATACTCGGCCGTGATGCCATCCACCGTGTACTCGAAGGATACTACCTGGATTTTATACTTGTGAATCAGCTGTATGGGCAGATTGGCGGAAGTGTCAGTAAAAAGCTTGATCATTTCAATTTCTCCTTTGCCCGTGGCGCATGTACTGGGCACTACCTCGGGCATCCATATCATAAGCCCGCTTCCGAAAAATCGCAAACTACTAAATGGGAAAGCGCTCTATTGCCCATGAAAGAGTCGCATCTATTGGTAGAATCAGACTCTACGGAGAGTAGAACAGTAAAAAATGCACTGATTTTTCCTAAAAAATGGAGAAAAATCTACCAAAAAAGTTCCGAAAAGTTCAGAAAAGATAGACAAAAAGTTCACAAGAATTTAAATAAGGGCTTTACAATCCAATACCGATAATGCTATAGTATTAGCGCAGCAGTGCGGTTCGGCTGGTGCGCCCGTCGGGGCGTTGAAGGACACAAGCAAGCGAGAGGTGTCTGAAAATGCAGAGAGCACGCTGCAAAACAAGAAAAACGTGAGGCTGGAGGAGCCGACGGAGGTGAAAAAATGGAGCATTCATCAGATGTATTAATATCCATTGGCCCGGTTGAAATAACGGGTGTGCTGGTGACCATGTGGGTGATCATCGCGCTGCTGGCGCTGCTGAGCTGGCTGGCCACCCGGAATATGAAGGATGTACCCGGACCGCTGCAGAACCTGGCGGAAATGGCCGTGAGTAAATTACAGGGCTATTACGAAGGAATTTTGGGGCCAAGGATGGGCAAAAAGTATTTCCCCATCATGGCCACTTTATTCATTTTTATCATTGTTTGCAACTATTCGGGGCTGCTGCCGGGCGCGGGGCATATCAAGGGCTTTTCCGTACCCACGGCCAGTCTGTCCGTCACGGCGGGCCTGGCGATCGTTGGCTTTTTCACCACCCATACAGTGGGCGTCCGGGAGCGTGGCGTCAAGGGCTATCTCAAGTCCTTCCTCAGCGTGCTGCTGCCTCTGACCCTGGTGGAGACCTTTGTGCGGCCCTTCTCCCTGGCGCTGCGTCTGTTCGGCAACCTCTTCGGTGAGGAAATGGTCACGGAGCAGCTTTACGGCATCTTCCCTCTGGTTGTGCCGCTGTTGATGAACATACTGAGCCTGCTGTTCTGCCTGATCCAGGCCCTGGTGTTTACCATGCTGCTGAGCATTTACATCGCGGAAGCAGCGGAGGAAGAATAAAGCCGGGCGAGGAACAGCCACGCATATATATTTGATTTGAATAAAAAATACAAAATAAATATGCGTTTTTCGCTTGCATTTACAGCGGCTTAAAATTACATTTACGCAGCATTTGCATACATACTTAAAACACTTAGTAATGGAGGAAAATAACAATGAGTTCTGGAATTATCGCAATCGCGGCCGCATTGGCAATCGCGCTGAGCACACTGGGCCCCGGCATCGGCCAGGGGCTGGCCGCCTCCAAGGCAATGGAGGCTATGGCCCGGCAGCCCGAGATGGCGAAGGACATCCGTTCTTCCCTGATCCTGTCCCTGGGCCTGATGGAAGCACTGACCATTTACGGTCTGCTGATCGCCTTTATGCTGATGGCAAAGATCTGAACAGAGAGCGTTTAAGGAGGGAGCAGAGATGCTCAGCATCAACATATCTGAACTGCTGCTGACTATCCTGAGCTTTTTCGTGCTGATGTTTTTGCTGAACAAGCTGCTGTTCAAGCCGGTGATCAGCTTCCGTGAGCAGAGGCAGAACCGCATGGATGAGAGCTTCCGGCAGGAGAGCCTTGCCAAGGAGAAACAGGCGCAGGCCCGGGAAGAAGCCCAGCAGCAGCGCCTTGCCGGCCTGAAGCAGGCCCAGGATATCGCGGAGCAGACCCAGGCCCAGGCCGGGGCGCAATGGCAGGCGGCCGAAAAGCAGATCGAACAGGAGGCCCAGGCGGCCATGGCCCAGGCGGCAGAGGAAACAGAGGCCCTGCGTGCCGCCAGCAGCCGGAGCCTGGAGCAGCGCCGCCACGAACTGGCCAGGACCCTGGCAGACCGGCTCAGCCAATGAGCGGAAAAATGAAAAAATACAGGAAGGAGGGTGACTGTAGTTGGGCGGATGGAACATTGTTTACGCGCTGATCAACTTTGCCATACTGGCCTTTGTGCTGGTGAAATTCGGCAAAAAGATGGTTGTCAACATGATCAACGGCAACCGCCAGCAGATCAGTGACGCCCTGGACGCGGCAAAGGCGGCGGGGGAGAACGCACAGCATATTACAGAGACCCTTGAGGATATTCGGGCGGAGGGCCAGGCCCAAAGCCAGGAGATCGTGAGCCAGGCCAGAGAGCGCTCGGCGAAGAGCCTCAGCCAGAGCGCCCAGGCCCGGCAGGAGCTGGCTGAGAGCCGCCGGAAGCAGACCCGGCAGGATGCACTGAGCCTGAAGCGGCAGGTGCTGGGACAGCTCAGGGACGAAAAAGCGGAGGACATTCTCTCCGAGGCCGGAGAACTGCTGAAGGGGGCGGACTATGCCCAGGCCCGCAAGGCCATGCCGGCGCGCTTCCTGAAGGCCCTGGAGGAAAAGCTGGCGCTGACCGACAGCGACAGGGCCCGCCTGCGCTGGGGCGAGGGCCTGAAGGCCACCCTGACCGGGGCGGAAGAGATCGACCCGGAGATCGCCGGACAGGTGCGCGCCCTGGTGGAGCGCAAGGCCGGCACCTCCGTGGACTTTGAAACAAGAACAGAGGAAAGCCTGATCGGCGGACTGCGCCTGCAGCTGGGCGACACGGTGTATGACGGAAGCCTTTCCTATATGCTGAGCCGGCTGGGCCAGGAGCTGGAGAGCCAGGAGGACACCGGCGAGGATCTGGCGGTCTACTTCCAGGAGAAGCTGGCAGCAGCGGACAGAGAGCCGGGCTGCTTCCAGACCGGCGTGGTACTCAGTCTGGCGGACGGCATTTGCCGCATCGCCGGCCTGTCCGACGTGATGGCAGGCGAGATGTTGCAGTTTGAGGGCGGCCTGCGGGGCATGGTGATGGACATTGAGAAGAACACCGTCAGCGCCGTGCTGCTGGGCAGCTATGAGGAACTGCACGAAGGCGCCCAGGTCCGCCGCACCGGGAAGGTGATGGAGGTGCCGGTGGGCGAGGAGCTGATCGGCCGCGTGGTAGACGGCCTGGGCCGCCCGGTGGACGGCCGCGGCGCGCTGCTGACCACCCACACCAGGCCTGTGGAGAGCCCGGCCCCCGGCATCATCGCCAGAAAGCCGGTGACCGTGCCGCTGCAGACCGGCATCAAGGCCATTGACGCCCTGGTGCCCATCGGCCGGGGCCAGCGTGAGCTGATCATCGGCGACCGGAAAACAGGCAAGACCGCCATCGCCGTTGACACTATTATCAATCAAAAGGGCAAGGACGTCATCTGCATCTATGTGGCCATCGGACAGAAGGAGTCCACCGTGGCGGGGATTGTGGCCAAACTGCGGGAGCTGGGAGCCATGGACTACAGCATCGTGGTCAGCGCCAAGGCCTCCGACCCGGCGCCCATGCTGTACATCGCACCCTACACCGGCGCTGCCATGGGCGAATACCTGATGTATCAGGGCAAGCACGTGCTGATCGTTTACGACGACCTGTCCCGCCACGCGGTGGCCTACCGCGAGCTGAGCCTGCTGCTGCACCGCCCGCCCGGGCGGGAAGCCTACCCAGGCGACGTGTTCTACCTGCACTCCCGGCTGCTGGAGCGGGCGGCCTGCCTCAACGATGAAAACGGCGGCGGCAGCATGACCGCCCTGCCCATCGTGGAGACCCAGGCGGGGGACATTTCCGCCTACATACCCACAAACGTCATCTCCATCACCGACGGACAGATCTTCCTGGAGGAAGGCCTGTTCAACTCCGGCGTGCGCCCGGCCATCAACGCGGGGCTTTCCGTCAGCCGCGTAGGCGGCGCGGCCCAGCCCAAGGCCATGAAGCAGTTTGCTTCCCGGCTGCGTATGGACCTGGCCCAGCACCGGGAGCTGGAGAGCTTTGCCCAGTTCGGCTCTGACCTGGATAAGGCCACCAGAGACGCCCTGAACCGGGGCCGCAAGCTGACCGAGCTTCTGAAGCAGAAGCGCTACGACCCCAGAACCGTGGCGGAGCAGGTGGTGGCCATCTTTGCTGCCAACGAGGGCTACATGGATGATCTGGATACCGGGAAGGTGCCGGAATTCGAGCGGGGCCTGACCGCTTACGCCTATGCGCAGGCATCGGACCTGTGCCAGGCGATCGAGAGCGGGGCAAAGCTGAATCAGGACCAGATCGGACAGCTGCGAGAGCTGATAGAGGAATTCAAGAAGGACTTTTCATGACATGGGCTGAAAACGCCAGAAGGAGGTGCAGCGGATGGCCAACATCTATGCCATAAAAGCCAGGATCAGGGGCGTGGAGAGCACCCAGAAGATCACCCGAACCATGAAGCTGGTCTCCACCTCCAAGCTGCATCAGACCCAGGGACAGCTTTACCGTCTGGGCAGCTTCGCGGATAAGTGCCGCCAATCCCTGCGCCTTGTGCTGACAGGGCTTGAGGGAGAGGAGGACTGCCCCCTGCTGCAGAGCAGGGCGGTGGGGCGCGTCTGCTACGTGCTGTTTATCGGGAACAGAGGTCTATGCGGGGCCTACAACACGGATGTGCTGCGGTACCTGAAAGGCCTGCTGCACCGGGAGGAGACGGAATACTTCACGGTGCTTTGCGGCCGCTGGAGCGGGGAACACCGGACGGACAGGGAGCTGCGGGTGCGGCAATGCTTTGACGATATTTCCGATGTGCCCAGGCCGGAGGAATGCAAGGCCCTCTCCAACTATCTGCAGGAGCTGTATCTCAGTGGGGAGGCAGACAGGATCGTCCTGGTCTACCAGCGCAGGGAGGCCCTGGGGCAGAAGCCCTGCCGCTTCCAGCTGCTGCCGCTGGAGCAGGAGGAAGGGGAGAGCCGGGGCGGCGACTGTATCTTTGAGCCGGACCGGCAGACCCTGGTGAACACCCTCAGCCGCATGTATGTGGACAACAGCCTGATGAAGGTGCTGCTGGAGGCCAAGGTCAGCGAGCATTTCGCCAGAATGACGGCCATGACCAATGCCACCGACAACGCGGAGGAGCTGATGCGGGAGCTGAGTCTCAGCCTCAACCGCACGCGGCAGGCCAAGATAACCACGGAGATATCAGAAGTGGTGGGCGGAGCGAACGCTCTGCGGAATGGAGATTAGGATGGAAAAAGGAACGATATGTAAGGTAGTGGGCCCGGTAGTGGATGTGCGCTTCCCAGAGGGGCAGCTGCCGGCCATCTACGATGCGGTCCGCCTGGAAGGCGGACAGGGCACCGTCACCGCGGAAGTGGTGCAGGAGCTGGGCGGAAGCACCGTGCGCTGCATCGCCCTCAGCTCCACCGACGGCCTGTCCCGGGGCTGCCCGGTGACCGCCACCGGCGCCCCCATCAAGATGCCGGTGGGCGAGGAGACCCTGGGCCGCATGTTCAACGTGGTGGGCCAGCCCATCGACGGCAAGGGCCCGGTAGAGGCCAAAGAGAGCAAGCCCATCCACCAGAGCGCCCCGGCCTTCACCGACATTGTGCCGGCGGACGAGATGCTGGAAACCGGCATCAAGGTGGTGGACCTGCTGACCCCTTACGCCAAGGGCGGCAAGATCGGCCTGTTCGGCGGCGCCGGCGTGGGCAAGACGGTGCTGATCATGGAGCTGATCCGCAACGTGGCCTACGAGCACGGCGGCTACTCCGTGTTTGCCGGCGTGGGCGAGCGCAGCCGCGAGGGCAACGACCTTTGGAACGAGATGACCGAGTCCGGCGTGGTGGAAAAGACGGCGCTGGTTTACGGCCAGATGAACGAGACCCCCGGCGCAAGGCTTCGGGTGCCCCTGTCGGCCCTGACCATTGCGGAGCATTTCCGGGATGTGCAGCGGCAGGATGTGCTGCTGTTTATAGACAACATCTTCCGCTTTATCCAGGCAGGCTCTGAGGTGTCGGCCCTGCTGGGCAACATGCCCTCCGCCGTGGGCTACCAGCCCACCCTGGCAACGGAGATGGGCACCCTGGAGGAACGGATCGTCTCCACCAGGAAGGGCTCCATCACCTCGGTGCAGGCGGTATATGTGCCGGCGGACGACCTGACGGACCCGGCCCCCGCCACCACCTTTGCTCATCTGGACGCCACCACGGTTTTGTCCCGCGCCATTTCGGAGCTGGGCATCTACCCGGCGGTGGACCCGCTGGCCTCCTCCTCCCGGATGCTGGAGGCGGACATTGTGGGCGCGGAGCACTACAACACCGCCCGTGCCGTGCAGGAGGTGCTGCAGAAGTACCGGGAGCTGCAGGACATCATTGCGGTGCTGGGCATGGACGAGCTGAGCCACGAGGATAAGCTGATCGTGGGCCGGGCCCGGCGCATCCAGCGCTTCCTGTCCCAGCCCTTCCACGTGGCGGAGAACTTCACCGGCATCCCGGGAAAGTATGTACCGCTGAAGGAGACCATCAAGGGCTTCCAGGCCATCCTGGGCGGCGACGTGGACGACCTGCCGGAGCAGGCCTTCCTGCTGTGCGGCACCATCGACGACGTGCTGGCAAAGCGCGGCGACTACTGAGGTGAGCGCAATGGCCTGTGATATCCAGCTCAGCGTCAGCACCGCCTATGGAGAGGGCTTCAGCAGGAATGTGGACTGCGTGAACCTGCCCACCGCCTTCGGCTCGCTGGGGATCCTGCGGGGCCACAGCGATATGCTCTGCGCCGTTTCCCCCGGAGTGATCCGTTTCACCGCCGGGGAGGAGCAGGGCTGGATCGCCGTGGGCGAAGGCGTGGCCACCGTGGCCAAAAACCAGGTGATCGTGCTGGTGTCTGAAATCAGAAGCATGGAATAGAATCGATGCAAAAGCACTTCCAGGTGGATCGAGAATCCCCGGGAGTGCTTTTAATTTTGAAATTTTTTATTAGGTTTAAAGAAATTATGCATTTAATTCAGCGCAATCATATATTTATTTCGTCATTCTGCAATTTATACATGGGTAAATATCAGCAGTATTGTTCATTGACGCGGGGCTTGGACTGATGATAGAATGTAAACAGCGGAGAAGTCGGAAAGAAGGGGTGTATCTAATGAAGAAGGTCTATGTTCTGATTGGCAATTACGGCAGCGGCAAAACGGAGCTGGCGCTGAACTTCGCCTTCAAGGCGGCGGAGGAGGGCAAGCGCACGGAGCTGCTGGATCTGGACATGGTGAACACCTATTTCCGCCTGACCGAGCGGGGCAAAATGACCGAGATGAAGGAGATCCGCCTGGTTTCCCCCAATTTCTCCTGCTCCGGCATTGAGACCCTGTCCCTGCCGGCGGAGGTGGCTTCCGCCTTTGCCATGGACTGGGATACCGTGGTCTTTGACGTGGGCGGCGACGCGGTGGGTTCCACGGCCCTGGGCCGCTATCACCAGGACTTTATGGAGCTGGAGCCCGGCGCCCTTGAGGTACTGAACGTGGTCAACATCCGCCGTCCCCTGGCCGGCACGGTGGAGAAGATCATCCGCCTGCAGGAGGAGATGGAGGTCCACTCCCGGCTGAAGATCACCGGCATGATCAACAATACCAATCTGGCCGAGGCCACCGGCCCCGCGGAGCTGCGGGACGGCTATGAGATGATTAAGGAAGTATCGGAGCGCACCGGCGTCCCCGTGCTCTACACCTCCGGCAAGAAGGCCATGCTGGATCAGTTCCTCTCCGAGGGGCATGATCCCAAGTACATCGGCAAGCCCCTGTATATCGACACCTATATGGCCCGGGACTGGAACAGCTGGGTCAGGAGCCTGTCCGAGTGAACGCGTTTTCCCGGTCGCCGGGGGCGGCCTTGAAATATCGTCAGTAATAACTGGAAAATATGATAGAAAAGAGGTAGAACCATGGTAAAGGTGACAATCAACGAGCTTGTTTGTAAGGGCTGCGGTCTGTGCGTCAGAGCCTGTCCCAAGAGTGTCCTCGCCCTGTCCAAGACCAAGCTCAACGCAAAGGGCTACCACCCCGCAGAGGTAGTGGATCAGGCAGCGTGCATCGGCTGCGCATCCTGCGCACGCACCTGCCCTGATGTGGCAATCCGTATAGAAAAGGATTAAGGAGGAAATTAAAATGGCATTGACCCTTATGAAGGGTAGCGAAGCAATTGCTGAGGCCGCCATTCGTGCCGGCGCACGCTTCTTCTTCGGCTATCCTATCACACCCCAGACTGAGATCCCTGAGTATATGTCCGCGCGTATGCCGGAGGTGGGCGGCTGCTTCCTCCAGGCGGAAAGCGAAGTGGCAGCCATCAACATGGTGTACGGCGCCGCCTCTACCGGCGAACGCGTCATCACCTCTTCCTCCAGCCCCGGCGTCAGCCTGAAGCAGGAGGGTATCTCCTACTGCGCAGGCGCCCAGCTGCCCTGCGTCATCCTCAACGTCATGCGCGGCGGCCCCGGTCTGGGCAGCATCCAGGCCTCCCAGGGCGACTATAACCAGGCGGTCAAGGGCGGCGGCAACGGCGACTACCATCTGATCACCTACGCTCCCTCCTCCATCCAGGAAGCCATCGACATCTTCAGCTTCGCCTTTGACAAGGCGGAGAAGTACCGCGTCCCCGTGCTGTTCCTGGCTGACGGCATCATGGCCCAGATGATGGAGCCGGTTGAGATGCCCGAAATGGTGGACTTCAAGGTGGACCCGGAGAAGAAGCCCTGGGCTGCCACCGGCTGGAAGCCCGGCGACGATCCCGCCAAGCGGGCCGTCATCAACTCCCTGTACATCAACACCGAGGAACTGACCGTACATAACAATGAGCTGCAGGCCACCTACCGTGAGATCGAGAAGAACGAGGTCATGTACGAGGCCTACATGTGCGAGGACGCCGATTACGTCATCACCGCCTTCGGCACCGTGGCCCGTATCGCCAAGTCCGCCATCAATGAGCTGCGGGCACAGGGCATCAAGGTGGGTCTGTTCCGGCCCATCACCGTGTGGCCCTTCCCCTATAAGGAGCTGGCGGAGGCTTCCAAGAACGCCAAGGCTCTGCTGGACGTGGAGGCCAATGAGGGCCAGATGCTGCAGGATGTGAAGCTGGCCATCAACGGCGCAAAGCCCGTGGAGTACTTCGGCCACTGCGGCAGCCTGATGCCTACTACCGATGAGATCGTGGCAAAGATCCTCGAAATGAAGGAGGGTAAGTAAATGTCCGTCGTATTTGAAAAAACAAGTTACCTGACCGATAAGCCCTTCCACTACTGCCCCGGCTGCAACCACGGCATCATCCACCGTCTGGTGGCAGAGGCCCTGGAGGAATCCGGCATGGGCGGCAATATCGTGGGCGTGGCTCCCGTCGGCTGCTCTGTTTTCGCTTATGATTATTTCAACGTGGATATGCTGGAGGCTGCCCATGGCCGCGCCCCCGCTGTGGCCACCGGCGTAAAGCGGGCAAAGCCCGATTCCCTGGTGTTCACCTATCAGGGCGACGGCGACCTGGCTTCCATCGGCACGGCAGAGATCGTCCACGCCGCCCACCGCGGCGAGAAGATCGTCACCATCTTCGTCAACAACGCCATCTACGGCATGACCGGCGGCCAGATGGCCCCCACCACCCTGGTGGGCCAGCGGACCACCACCTCCCCCAACGGCCGTGACGAGGCCTGGTGCGGCGCACCCATCAAGATGTCCGAGATGCTGTCCGAAGTGCCCGGCTCCTACTATATTGAGCGCTGCGCCGTCAACAACAACGCCAACATCCTCAAGACCAAGAAGGCGATCAAGAAGGCATTCCAGTACCAGATGGAAGGCAAGGGCTTCTGCATGATCGAGGTTCTTTCCACCTGCCCCACCAACTGGGGTCTCAGCCCGGTTGAAGCGATGAAGTGGCTGGAAGAGAACATGATCCCCTACTATCCTCTGGGCGTGTATAAAGATAAGGGGGCAACTAAATAATGACGAAACAGTTTATTTTCGCCGGTTTCGGCGGTCAGGGTATGCTGCTGATCGGCAAGTTCGTCGCCATGGCCAGCATGCTCAACGGTAAGCATGTCTCCTGGCTTCCCTCCTACGGCCCTGAGATGCGCGGCGGCACAGCAAACTGCTCCGTCATCGTCAGCGACGAGGAAGTGGCTTCCCCGCTGGTGGATAAGGCCGACGTGATCGTGGCCATGAACGCACCCTCCCTGGATAAGTTTGAACAGAGCGTGAAGCCCGGCGGACTGCTGGTGATCAACAGCTCCATCATCGACCGCAAGAGCGTCCGTGATGATATCCAGGTGGTCTATTGCGACGCCATGGGCATCGCCGAATCCGTGGGCAACCCCAAGGGCGCCAACGTGGCCATCCTGGGCGCCATGCTGGAGAAGGAGCCCATCGTGGACGTGGACACCATGACCGAGGCCATCCGTCTGGAGCTGGGCGAGCGCAAGCTGAAGTTCCTGGAAGGCAACAAGAAGGCCCTGGTTGCAGGCATGGAGGCCGCAAGAGGCTGAACAATTCCATAAGCTGAATAGTCCCATAAAGCGTACAAACACCCTGGCTTCGGCCAGGGTGTTTTCCCAGTCTGTCAAAGAAGCAGCCAAAGCCTCCCCTGTGTAAGGGGAGGTGGCAAAAATCTGCGATTTTTGCCGGAGGGGTTGTAAAAGAAACGTTTTGGATTTGCAGGAAACGACGGAAAATCAGGAATTTTTATAAAACAATCCCTCAGTCAGCTTCGCTGACAGCTCCCTTTACACAAGAGAGCCTTTCTTTGTTACCAGCTTGCCTTAAAGACTCAGTAAGCCACGCCCCAGTAGATCATGGTCTTGGCCGGCTTGCCGCAGCAGGCGCAGACATCGTCCAGATGCTCCTGCTTGAAGGGGATGCAGCGG
>SFVI01000035.1 GCA_004560305.1 bacterium
AGTTGGCCCAGGTATTGCCAGACCATGGTGACGGCAGGCAGGGAACTGTCCACCGCCGGGGCGGCGCTGGAGAGAAAGGACGAGTAGATCAGGCAGGCCAGAACGATAACCGCCCCTTCCAGGCACACGCCCACATAGGACTTCACAAAGGCTTTGCCCATGGCGCTGGTTCCCTCCCCGGCAAAGCTGGCAAAGGGCAGGGGCGAGATCGCGGTATACAGGTACAGCCGGAAGAAGCGCCCGTACACCGTCAGAATCAGGATAAAGGACATGACGGTAATCAACAGGCTGCCCAAGAAGGACACCATCCAGAGGGGGATGCTCTGGATGACGCCCAGCTCCTCCACGGCGGCGACGATCTCGCCGGGCAGCGAGGCGGAGCTGGTCACTGCCCCGCCGATGCCGCCCATAGCGGCGGAGACCACGCTGCCGCAGATGGCGAAGATGGCGGTCATGATCTCCAGGCCGTAGCCCACGGCCACCTTGGCTGCCGCGAAGCGGATGAAATGCCGCAGGGCAAACTCCGGCCGTTGCAGCTCCCGAAAGGAGGCCGCCGACTGGAACACCCCCATGGCGAAAAAAAGCACCAGCAGGCCGTAGCCGACGCCTACCAGTGCGAAATGAATGTTCACGATTACGCCCCAGATCTGCCCGCCCTTGAAGCTCTCCGGGGTCTGAGTAAGCAGCTGCCACAGCTCCGCCAGCTTCTCGTTCCAGGTGCCGATGGCGTTTTCCAGATTTCTTATGACCCAGTTGTCACTGATGTTGTTCACCTCCAATATTCGTAATTACATTGTATTGACAATATGGACTTTGGATAGTATACTTTTATGCGAGGTGATAAAAATGGATCAGCACAAATTGAATGTTGCCAATGCTCCCAAGACTTCTACCTTTCAGATGCGGATCAACCCGGAAATAAAGCAGCAGGTGGAGAATATCTATTCCCGTCAGGGGCTTACCTTCACCGATGCCGTCAATATCTTTATTCAGCAATCCATCAACGCAGACGGCCTGCCGTTCCTTGTCTCCCCTGAAAACAAAGAATACATGAAGGCAAAGGCCCTGCACCGGCTCATGGAAGAGGTGCAAAAAGGCTTTGAGTCTGGTGAAAGGGAAGGCTGGCTCAGCCTGGAGGAGGTTGAGGCAAGCCTCGGGATAACAGATGAATAAGCTTGTCATCTCACCAAAGGCAGCAAGAGACCTGGAGAAGATCAAACAATACATTATTTACGAGCTGAAGAATCCCAGCGCGGCCCGGCGGATTGTGCGCGGCATAACAAAAGACCTGCGCATTTTGGAACGCTATGCCGGAGCCGGCCCTTCGGTCGCTTCCCTGACGGGATATTCCAGTGATCTGCGGATATTGGTCTGCGGGAATTATCTTGCTGTCTATAAGGTAGAAGGAAGCACTGTGCTTGTTGCCAGAGTGATCCATGCCCGGCAGGACTATATCACGGTGCTGTTTGGCGATACGACAAGTCCATAAAAAAATGCGTTTCACCGTGGAATTGCGTCTCACGGTGAGACGCATTTTTACACCACGCCGATGGCGGTCAGAATCTCCTTGGCAAAGGCGATAACCAGGCCACCGAAGAGGCAGAGAAAGCCCTGGGAGCGCTGGCTGGCGTCGTGGCTCTGGATGCTCATGCCCACCTGCACCACGCCCCAGCCCAGAATGATGATGCCGATGGCCTTGATGCAGGAGAAGATGAAGTCCGAAAGGTTGTTCACAATGGTAAGGGGGTCTGCCCCGGTGGCATAGGCCGGAACCGTGAACAGGCAGACAGACAGCACCAGGGCTGTCCAAATGGCAGTCAGTTTCCTTGCGGTATTCTTGTTGTTTTTCAAGTCGTTTCCTCCGTTTCAAGTAAAGATAAAAGATGCCGCATGTCGTACATGCAATGGGGGCTGTGGAGATAGGGGGCGGCCCCGCCGTCCTCGGTGAAGGCGATGTTGGGGTGCTTCATCAGGTCGTACTTCTCATCAATGACCGGGCGCTCGCCCCGGATGAAGACCATGGCCTTCCTGTTGTCCAGAAGCCGGACTTCATCCGGGGTCATCAGCTCCCGGCCCGTCTGCTGGGTGCTCTGGGAAAAGGAGCCGCTGCGCCCCTTGCTCTGGCTGCTGGAGCTGGTGCGGATGGTTTCCTTCCCCAGCAGCTTGGAGATGTACTCGTGGGTGCTCTGCTCGTTGCCGCCCAGATACACCAGGGTGTCAGCGTTGCCGATGATGCCCTCCCAGTCATCCTTGAACAGGGCCTTCAGCTGGGAGATGTTCTGCAAAATGATGGTGGCCATG